>NZ_CAACVB010000196.1 GCF_900659635.1 Actinomadura roseirufa
GGGTCGAGTACGCCCGCGGCCGCGTGGTGATCGACGTGCTCAGCCCGCTCGGCCGGGCCGGGGCGCGGCTCCCGGGCACCGGCAGCGGGCTGGTCGGGATGCGGGAGCGGACCGCGGTGCTGGCCGGGGAGTTCGCCGCCGGCCCGGACGGCGGGCGGTGGCGGGTGCACGCCGAGCTGCCGACCGGGCCGCCGGCCGCCGATCCGGAGCGGCCGGGGGAGCGGACGCCGTGATCGACGTGCTGGTGGCCGACGACCAGGCGGCGGTGCGCGCCGGGCTGGTGCTCATCCTCGGCGCCGCCCCGGACGTCCGCGTCGTCGGCGAGGCCGCCGACGGCGAGCGGGCGGTGGAACTGGCCCGCGAGCTGCGCCCCGACGTGGTGCTCATGGACGTGCGGATGCCGCGGCTGGACGGGATCAGCGCCACCCGGGAGATCTCGGCGTTCGCGGACGTGCTGGTGCTGACCACGTTCGACGTGGACGAGTACGTGTTCGGGGCGCTGCGGGCGGGGGCCGCGGGGTTCCTGCTGAAGGACGTCGACGCCGACCGGCTGGTGGAGGCGGTGCGGACGGTGGCGGCGGGCGAGGGCGTCATCGCGCCCCGGGTCACCCGGCGGCTGATCGGCGCGTTCGCCGCCCGTCCGACCGTGCCGGAGCCCCCGGCGCTGCACGAGCTCACCCGGCGCGAGCGCGAGGTCTTCGCCTGCCTGGGGGAGGGCCTGTCCAACGGGGAGATCGCCCGGCGCCTGGACATGGCCGAGACCACCACCAAGACCCATGTCAGCCGCATTCTGGGCAAGCTGGGCCTGCGCAGCCGCGTTCAGGCGGCCATTCTCGCGCAGGAGACGGCCGCGACCGGGCGACCGGGCGCGGACGGCGGATGAAGCCCGTCCGGCCCGGTTCGGCACGGCAGCGGTGATCTCAGGGCGACAGGCCGCGGATCAGGTCGGCTACGCGGACGATGCCGAGGCAGCGCCCGACCTCGTCCACCACGACCAGGTCGTCGTAGACCCGCTCGTCCTCCCGTCCCGCGGCCCGCAGCGCCGCGACGGCGGGCACCGTCCGGGGCACCGGGCGGGGCTGGTCGGCGAGCCGCGCCGCCGGGCGGTGCGCGTGCAGGGCGTGCCCGTACGCGCCGGACAGGCGCAGCAGGAACCGCGTGCGGTCCACCATGGCGCGCGGCCGCTGCCGCTCGTCCACGAGGACCACGCTGGTGATGCCGGTCTCGGCGTTGAGGGCGGTGAGCACGTCGTCGGCTGTCGCGCTGTGCGGCAGGGTCACCGCGGGCAGCGTGAACTCCGACACCCGCGGCCCGAGCCCGGGATCGGTGGCCGCCGGCTCCTCCCGGGCCGCCACCGGCACGGTGACGGGCATCCCCGGCCGCCACTCCGGCGGCGCGAGGGCCGGACCCTGGACGAGCCGGACCCCCAGCTCGCGCAGATGCACGACCTGGTCCTGGGTCGCCAGGCCGGGCGCCAGGACGTGCGTGCCGAGCCGGTGCGCCAGTTCGACCAGGCTCCGCACCAGCGCCGACCGGCGCGGCTCCGAACTGGCCCGGCGGGCCAGTTCGGGATCGAGTTTCAGCAGGTACGAGGCTCCGTCGACGAGCAGGTCCAGCGGCGCGTGCCCGGCGCCGAGACCCGCCATGCCGACGAGGTAGCCGGCCCGCCGCAGCCCGGACAGGGCTCCGGCGACGGACGGCCGCTGGGCGGGCGGGAAACCGCCCGCCACGCAGATGATGAACTCCTGTGGCCGCCTCCCCGTCTCGCCGAGCCCGTGGTGCAGCTCGGCCAGGAAGGCGTCTCCGTGGGTCAGGGTCTCGGCCCGGAGACCGATCTGTAGCGGAAGGGGCGTGCCCAGGTCCGCGGTCGCGCGGGCCGCCTCGACCGCGCGACGGACGTCCTCCGCCGCGGGGTCGACCCGCGCCGGGGGACGGGACGCGGCGGGCGCGCCCGCATGCGTCTCCACGGCGACGACGGTGCCGGTGCCGAGATCGACCACCGGATGGAACACCGCGCGCGCCGGGAGCAGGACTTCAACGGCTGACACAGCCCGCATCATGTCGCCTTACCGGCGGACGGAACAGCCCATGTCGGGATAAGTTAACGAACTATTCTTCGCAGGTCGCAACCTGAATCACATTCCACGGCCGCCGGCGGCCGCCGACAACAGATACGTGATCCCGGCCAGGGCCGCGAGCCACGCGTAGGGGGTGACGTCCGCGCCGCGGAGCGCCTGGACGACGATCGCGCCCACGACCGCGACGGTGAGCACGTCCCCGGTCATCGCCGCGGCCCGCAGATGGGCGCGGGCCCGGTGCCCGGAGCCGAACCCCTCGCCGAGCGGCAGCGTCGGCTCGTTGCGCCGGTAGGCCAGGTAGAGGGCGTACCCGGCCAGGGCGGCCAGCGCGACGAGGGCCGTCCCCCTTCGCCCGTCGGCGGCCAGCACGGCCCCGACGACCACCCCCGCCCCCAAGACGAGCCCGGGTACGGCCCACCGGCTGAGGCTGCGGCGTTCGGGAGCGATCCACATGAGGACATCCTTCCCGATCCGCCGCCGGACCCCGGAGGCAACGCGCCGGTCGGAGCCGGATGCGCGGCTTCCGGAGATCACCCGGGCGCCGCGCCGCGGACCGGTATGTTCTCCGTCCGTGGCGCAATTTCGATTGAACGGCTCCAAGATGCTGGCCGTCGATCTCGCGGGCGAGACGGTCAGGGCGCTGAACGGCTCCATGGTCGCCTACGAGGGGCGGATGGCGTTCAAGCGGCAGGGCATGACGGGGGGCGAGGGCCTGCGCGGGGCGCTGAAACGGCGGATCGCCGGCGAGGGCATGACGCTGATGGAGATCTCCGGGCAGGGCACCGTGTACCTCGCGAGCGAGGCGACGGAGGTGACGCTCGTCCAGCTCACCGGCGACACGCTCTTCGTGGAGTCGGAGAGCCTCCTGGCGCTCGACGGCGGCCTGCGGACCGGCGTCCAGTTCATCGGGCTGCGGGGCATGGGCACCGGCCAGGGCCTGGCCACCACCAAGGTGGAAGGGCACGGGACGGTCGCCATCGTGTCCGACGGGCCCGCCATCGCCCTGGAGGTGACGCCCCAGACGCCCCTGTGCGTCGACCCGCACGCCTACGTCGGCCACCACGGGCAGCTCCAGCAGGACGTCGTGACCGACGTCAACTGGCGGACGGTGCTCGGCCAGGGATCGGGTGAGAGCGTGCAGTTCCGGTACCAGGGACACGGCCTGGTCTACGTCCAGCCGGCCGAGCGCGGCGGAATTCTGGAGATCTGATGCCGGGATATCAGTCGATCAACTCCAAGATGCTCCAGGTCCCGATCGGGCCGGGGCACGAGGTCTACAGCAAGCGGGGCGCCATGCTCGCCTACGCCGGGCCGGTGGCGTTCGCCCCGTCCACCACGGCCGGGCAGGGCATCGGCGGCACCATCGGGCGCGCCGTCGCCGGCGAGCGCACCGCCATGATGCACGTGACCGGCCAGGGCACCGTGATGTTCGGTCACGGCGGCCTGCACGTGTCCGTCGTCGACCTGAACGGCGCCGAGACCCTCTTCGTCGAGGCCGACCGGCTCCTGGTCCACGACGCGACCCTCCAGGTCGGCACCATGTTCATGGGCGAGCAGGGCGGCGTCCGAGGCGTCATCCGCGGCGCCGTCACCGGGCAGGGCCTGTTCACCACGACCCTCGCCGGGCACGGCTCGTGCGGCCTGCTGTCGCACGGCGGCGTGATGGAACTGCCGATCACCCCCCAGCGCCCCGTCCACGTGGACCCGCAGGCGTACGTGGCGCACCGGGGCCAGGTGCAGAACAAGCTCACGACCGCCGTCGGGCTGCGCGACCTGGTCGGGCGCGGCTCCGGCGAGGGCTTCCAGCTCGAGCTGAGCGGTTCCGGCGTCGTCTACGTCCAGGCCAGCGAGAGGAAGATCTGACGGTGAGCACGTTCGGCACGCAGACCTGGAACGCGGTCACGCTGCCCGCCAACGACAACGTCAACCCCTACGCCTTCAGCGTCGACCTCAACGGCCAGTGGTTCGCGCAGAAGGGCAAGATGATCGCCTACTACGGGCAGATCAGGTTCGAGGCGCTGTCCGCGGGGCCGCTGGACGCCCTCGTCGCCCACACCTTCAACTCCCCGCTCTACGCCCAGGACTGGATCGTCGCGCAGGGGCAGGGCAAGCTCGTCCTGGCCGACCGCGGCTTCGACGTGAACTCCTTCGACCTCGACGACGGCAACCTCACCGTCCGCGCCGGGAACCTGCTCGCCTTCGAACCCGGCCTGGAGCTCAAGCAGTCGATCATCCCGGGCTTCCTGACCCTCATCGGGACCGGACGCTTCGTCGCCGCCTCCAACGGTCCCGTCCACTTCGTCGAGCCGCCCGTCCGCGTCGACCCGCAGGCCCTCCTCGGCTGGGCCGACTGCCCCTCGCCCTGCCACCACTACGACCACTCCTACATGCGCGGGGCCATCGGCGCCGCCCGCATGATCTTCGGTGTGGGCGGCTCCTCGGGCGAGGAGCACCAGTTCGACTTCACCGGCCAGGGCACCGTCCTGATGCAGTCCTCGGAGGTCGTGATGAACGAAGACGTCCTCCTGCGCGACCTGGAAGGCCAGATCGGCATGGTCGGCACCTCCGGCCTCCAACGCCTCCAGCACACCATCACCCAGCGCCTGTCCTCCGAACGGCAGTAGCCCTTGGGAGCGGCCCCTGCCCCGCCGGGAGTGGGGACGCACACTCCGCCGGCGCTCCGCCGCGGTCATGCGTCCCCGCCCGGGTCGGCGACAGTCGTGGTTCAGGCGTTCTCGCCCAGGTCTCAGTTCGGGTTGGGAGCGGTCTTCATGACGCGGAAAGGGACGCCGAAGGGGTCCCGGACCGCCGCTATACGGCCGTAGGGGCTGTCGCGCGGCTCGTCGTCGACGGTGCCGCCGCCCGCGCGGACGCGGCGGACGGCCTCGTCGGCGTCGGCCACGTCGAAGTAGCTGATCCAGGACGGCGAGGTCGTGTCGGGCTGGCCGTGGACGCCGCCGATGTAGTGGCCGTCCGGCCGGCGCAGGGCGGTGTAGTCCATGTCGCCGGGAACGGCCTCCAGCCGGTAGCCGAACACCGCCGTGTAGAACTGGCGGGCGGCGTCCGCGTCGGAGGTCACCAGGTCGTTCCAGACGAGGGAGCCGGGCTCGTTGACGAACCGTGAGCCGATGTGGGTGCGACCCTCCCAGAGGCCGAACTGGGCGCCCTGGGGGTCCTTCAGGATCGCCGCCCGGCCGAGGTCCATCACGTCATAGGCCGGAGCGACGACCTTGGCTCCGGCGTCCGTGGCCCGCTGGACGACCTCGTCGCAGTCGTCGGCGGCGAAGTACACGCCCCACCAGAACTCGGTGGCGTGCTCGTCGGGGTTCTTCATCATCCCGGCGACGGGCTCCCCGCGCAGCATGCACTGGTGGTAGTTGCCGGTCTCGGGGCCGGTGTCCTGGTACTGCCAGCCGAAGAGCGTCCCGTAGAACGTCTTGGCGCGTTCGATGTCGGGCACCCCGAGGTCCAGCCAGTTGGGCGTGCCGGTGGGGGCGTTGCTGGTCACGTGGGTCATCTGCCAACTCACTCCTTCGTGCCGGGACCGGGCCGGTCCCGGCGTGCTCACGCCGCACGCCCGTAACCCCATCCTGGCCCTTGCGGCGGCGTTCACACATCCGGTCGTCACGTACACTGATCAGATGGTTTCGCTCCCGAGCTGACAGGCCGCCACGGCGCGCCCCGGTCCCTTGACCGCGCGGCGCGCCGTTTCGTGCGCCTGTCCATCGAGCCGTCCGTCAGGGGAGCCCTGTCACTGTGATCATCGCGAACGACATCGAGCTGCGCGCCGGGTCCCGGCTGCTGATCGAGGCCGCCTCCTTCCGGGTCAACCCGGGCGACCGGGTGGGCTTCGTGGGCCGCAACGGCGCCGGCAAGACCACCCTCACCAAGGTGCTGGCCGGGGAGGCGCTGCCCGCCCAGGGCGCCGTGACGTCCTCGGGCACCATCGGCTACCTCCCGCAGGACCCCCGCGGGGTCGACCTGGCCGAGCTGGCCCGCGACCGCATCCTGTCGGCGCGCGGCCTGGACGAGGTGATCCGCAAGCTGCGCGCCGCCGAGGAGGCGATGGCCACCGCGACCGGCGCCGAGCGGGACAAGGCCGTGCGCCGGTACGGGCGGCTGGAGGAGCGCCTGCACGTGCTGGGGGGCTACTCCGCGGAGGCGGAGTCGGCCTCCATCGCCTCCAGCCTCGGGCTGCCCGACCGGGTCATGACCCAGGCGCTCGGGACGCTGTCGGGCGGGCAGAGGCGGCGGGTGGAACTGGCCCGCATCCTGTTCTCCGACGCCGACACCCTCCTGCTGGACGAGCCGACCAACCACCTGGACGCCGACTCCATCGTCTGGCTCCGCGACTTCCTCAAGTCCCACCAGGGCGGCCTGGTGGTCATCAGCCACGACGTCGACCTCCTGGACGCGGTGGTCAACCGGGTGTTCCACCTGGACGCGAACCGCAGCGTGATCGACATCTACAACGTCGGCTGGAAGAAGTACCTCGACCAGCGCGAGACCGACGAGCGGCGCCGCAAGCGGGAGACGGCCAACGCCCACCGGCAGGCCTCGGCGCTGCTGTCGCAGGCCGACAAGATGCGCGCCAAGGCCACCAAGGCGAAGGCGGCCCAGCAGATGGACCGGCGCGCCAGGCAGCTCCTGGCGGGCGTGGAGGGCGAGCGGCAGGCCGACAAGGTCGCCAAGATCCGCTTCCCGGAACCGGCGCCGTGCGGGCGAACCCCCCTCACCGCGGAGGGTTTGTCGAAATCGTACGGATCTTTGGAGATTTTCACCGACGTGGACCTGGCCGTCGACCGGGGCAGCCGGGTCGTCGTGCTGGGCCTGAACGGCGCGGGCAAGACCACGCTCCTGCGCATGCTGGCGGGCGTTGACAAGCCCGACACCGGGGCCGTCGTGGCCGGGCACGGGCTGCGGATCGGCTACTACGCCCAGGAGCACGAGACGCTGGAGGTCGAGCGCTCGGTCCTGGAGAACATGCAGTCGGCCGCGCCGGGGCTCGCGCCCGTGGAGGTCCGCAAGATCCTGGGCTCGTTCCTGTTCTCCGGCGACGACGTCGACAAGCCCGCGGGCGTGCTGTCGGGCGGCGAGAAGACCCGGCTGGCACTGGCGATGCTGGTGGTCTCCAGCGCGAACGTCCTCCTGCTGGACGAGCCCACCAACAACCTCGATCCGGCCAGCCGGGAGGAGATCCTCGCGGCCCTTCGCACCTTCGCCGGCGCGATCGTCCTGGTCACCCACGACGAGGGCGCCGTCGCCGCGCTCCGGCCGGAAAGAGTGATTTTGCTGCCGGATGGTGTCGAAGACATCTGGAGTGACGAGTTTGCCGATCTGGTGGCACTTGCGTGACCTGCGGCGTGCCTTCCGCAGATCTTTTCTGGCCGAGTGGGTAGCCGAACGCGCGGGAATGACTGATCATGGCGGGGGATAACGCAGCGGTCACCACATCACTACGGGAGGTACTCGTGGCCGAGACCCTTAAGAAGGGCACCCGCGTGACCGGTGCCGAGCGCGACAAGCTGGCGGCGGACCTCAAGAAGAGGTACGACTCCGGCGAGAGCATCCGCGCCCTGGCAGCCGCCACCGGCCGCTCGTATGGGTTCATCCACCGGATTCTGACCGAGTCCGGAGTCAACCTGCGCGGTCGCGGCGGCGCGACCCGGGGCAAGAAGTCCTGAACGGACGGCGACCCCCGGTTGAGCGCACCGCCTGATCCGTCGTCGCGACCGGCCCAGTAGGGTTCGGTCGCGGCGCCGGACAGGGTGGGCCCCGCCCCGTGGACGGCGGGGCGGGCCCAGCGCGTACCACCCCCTCCCCGCCGTGCGGCGGCCGCGGTCAGGTCGCCGCCGGTCACGCGGCGGAGAGGGGCCTCATGACGGACACGGGTGCGGGACGGCGACCGGATCCGGCCAGCGGGCCGGCGGCGCTCCCGGACGAGGCCGCCCTGGCCGAGGCCGGGCTGCGGCTGGAGATCGACGGCGCGGTCGCGACCGTCACCCTGGACAGGCCCGAGCGGCGCAACGCCATGACCCTCGCCACCTGGCGCGGTCTGGCCGCCCTCGGGCGCTCCCTGCCCCGCGGCGTGCGCGTGGTCGTGCTGCGCGGCGCCGGCCCCTCGTTCTCGGCGGGCATCGACCTCGCCCTGTTCTCCGGTGGGGGCGAGGGTTTCCCCGACGCCTCCGACGGCGACGCCGCCGACCGCTTCATCGCCGAGCTGCAGGAGGGCTTCACCTGGCTGCGGCGCCCCGACGTCGTCACGGTGGCGGCCGTGCAGGGGCACGCGATCGGCGCCGGATTCCAGCTGGCCCTCGCCTGCGACATCCGGGTGCTCGCCGACGACGCCCGGTTCTGCATGAAGGAGCCCGCGCTCGGGCTCGTGCCCGACCTGACCGGCACCAAGCCGCTGGTCGACCTCGTCGGCGTCCACCGCGCCCTGGAGCTGTGCCTCACCGCCCGCACCGTCCTCGCCGGCGAGGCGGCCCGGCTCGGCCTCGCCGAGACGGTGGTGCCGCGCGAGGAGCTCGACACCGCCGTGGCCGACCTCGTGACCGCGCTGCTGGCGGTGCACCCGGGCGCGGCCGTCGCCACCAAGAGGCTTCTCCTGGAGGCCCCCGGCAACACCCTTGAGGAGCAGTGCGCCGCCGAGCGGCGCGAGCAGATCGGCCGCCTCCGCGAGCTCTTCGGCTGACGGCCCCGCCCGGCACGCGCGCCGCGGCGCGCCGCCCCGGGTGGCGGGGGCGGCGCGCCGCGTCTCATGTGTTCGGGCTACTGCAGGGCCTCGCGGCCGCCCTTGGCGAGCGGCAGCAGGACCTTGCTGGTCCCCGGCTCCAGGGTCACCTTGGTGCCCGCGGGGTAGCGCAGCGTGTAGTCGTAGTCGGTGGACAGGACGATCACGCCGAGCCGGTGGCCGGGCTTGACCACGTAGTCGGTCGGCTCGAAGTCCCAGCGCAGGTCGTAGGCCTTGCCGGGCTCGATCGGCTCACTGCGGCTCGCGCTGTGCCGGTTCCGCGCGTCCAGCCAGCCCCTCGTGATGATCTTGTAGGGGTCGGTCTCGGTGCGCAGCGCCTGCCGGGTCGTGCAGCCGTCGTCGCCGGGCACGCCGAGGCCGTAGCAGACCCGCACGCCGGTGTCGACGCGCGTGCCGGTCGGCCGGGTGTCGGTGCCGTAGTCGACCAGGAGCGCCGTGAGGTAGGGCGACCTGCCGTCCAGGGACGCCCGCAGCGCGGCCTGGGGGATTCCGTTGACGCGGACGGGCTGCTTCAGCGGCGGCGTGAGGTAGGCCAGCCGGTTCGGGTCGGCCTGGTTCTCGTTCTCCAGCAGCTGCTCGGCGGTGCGGGTCTTGCCGGCGTCCACGAGCGACTGGGGCTCGCCGGAGCGGGCCCGCAGGTCGAGCGTGCCGGGCTGCCCGGTCGGCCCCGCGTTCAGGCTGACCGGCACGGTGCGGGTGCCGGGGACGGGCCAGTCCTTGGCCGTCTCCCACTGCCCCGGGCCGCGCTCGATGTCGACCCGCGGCTCCTTGTCGATGCCGTTGTGGAGGTTGTACAGGTAGCGGTCGAACCAGTGGTGGGTCTGGCGCAGCCACTCCTCGACGCGCCAGCGGAACGGCGTCGAGTGGTTGCCCTGGTGCAGCCACAGCTTGCGGGGCACGCCCGCGGTCTTCAGGGCGTTCCACCACTGGACGGAGTTCTTGACCTTGACGTTCCAGTCGTTCAGGCCGTGGACGACCATGACGGCGGCGCGGACGTTCTTGGCCTGGCCGACGTAGTCGCGCTCCTTCCAGACCTTGCCGTAGTCACCGGTCTCGCGGTCCTGGGTGGCCGTGATGTCGTCGATGACCTTGGAGCAGACCTCGGGGTGCTCGCGGGTGAGCACCACCTTCGCCAGCACGTCCAGGTCCTCGCCCTGGTAGCCGCCGGGTGCGACGACGCCGCCGTTGGCGCGGTAGTAGTCGTACCAGCTGGAGATGCCCGCGATCGGGACGATCGCCTTCAGCCCGTCCACGCCGGTGGCGGCGGCCATGTTCGGCAGCGTCCCGTTGTAGGACTGTCCGATCATGCCGACGTTGCCGGTGGACCAGCCCGCGGTGACGGGCGTCCCGTCGGGCGCCCAGCCCTTGGCGCGGCCGTTCAGCCAGTCCACCGCGGCCTTGGCGCCCGCCTGCTCGTCACGGTCGCCCGAGGTCGGGCAGCCGGTGGAACCGCCCGTCCCGATGCTGTCGAGGTTCGCGATGGCGTACCCGCGCGGCAGGAAGTAGTTGTCGTAGTAGCCGGGGAAGATGTCGGCGAGGTTCCGCGGGGACGCGGTCAGCGACCGGGCCCGCGCGTCGCCGATGTCGACGGGGTGGTTGTCGATGTTGTGGGTGCCGGCCCAGTAGGGGCTGGCCTCCAGGATCGTCGGCACCTTGAGCCCGGCGGTGGCGGTCTCCTTCGGGCGCATGATCCGCATCTGGACGCGGTCGCGGACGCCGTCGTGGTCGCTGTCGACGGTCGTCTCGATGCTGACGGTCTGGGTGACCGCGTCGGCGCGGGAGAAGACCGGCTGGGTCTCGCCGTCCTTCACCGTGACCTGGGCCGCGGTCTCCGGTGCGCGTGCGGGCCCGGTGGGCCCGGCCGCCCCCGCGGGTAGTGCGGTGGTGGCGAGCAGCGCGGCGGTAAGGGTGATCACGCCGGCGCCGCTGCGCGGCAAGCGTCGTCTCACAGGGGCTCCTGGGGTGTGTGAGCCAGAAAGGTGATGATCACATTTACTACCGAGCCAGCTTGAAGTCCATAAGATCGCCTGATATCGGACGCAGCGTGGCGGGGATTGGGCACGGTGCGACGAACCGGGACCGGAACGGCCTCGTAGCGGAGGCGGGCGGTTACGCCCTGAGCGGAGCCGGGAAGCGGGAGCGGGCGGCCCGGTGTTGTCGTCGCCGGGACTGAGATGCTTACTTGATTACAGGAATGCGCGCCCGTCGTCCGGGGCGGGCGCGCGCGACCTCGGAGGCGCTCGTGGGGATGCCGGGAATGCCGGGCAACGGCTGGCAGGTGATGGCCTCGTTCCGCCGGGACGGGTCGGTCACCCAGCAGAAGCTCAAGCCCGGCACGGTCAGGCGAATCGCGGGCTACGCGCGCCCGTACGTCCGCGAGCTCGTCCTGTTCCTCGCGCTGAACTCGCTGGCCGCGCTGATCGTCGTCGCCAACCCGCTGCTGCTCAAGGCGATCATCGACCGGGGCATCGTCCCCGAGCGCCCGGGCCTCGTGGTGTGGCTCGCGGTGGCCGTCGCCGGCCTCGCGCTGCTGGAGGCGGTGCTCGGGCTCGGCCAGCGCTGGTACTCGGCGCGCATCGGCGAGGGACTGATCTACGACCTGCGCACCCAGGTGTTCGGGCACGTCCAGCGCCAGCCCGTCGCGTTCTTCATGCGGGCGCAGACCGGCTCGCTGGTCAGCCGCCTCAACAACGACGTCATCGGCGCGCAGCGCGCCCTGACCACCACCCTGTCGTCGGTGGTCTCCAACGTGATCAGCCTGGTCCTGGTGCTGGTCACGATGCTGATCCTGTCGTGGCAGGTGACGCTGATCGCGCTGCTGCTGCTCCCGATCTTCATCCTGCCGGCCAAGTGGGTCGGCCGCCGGCTGCAGCGCGTCAGCCGCGAGCAGATGGTCCTGGACGCCGAGATGAGCTCGCTGATGACCGAGCGCTTCAACGTCGCCGGCGCCATGCTGACCAAGCTGTACGGGCGTCCCGCCGAGGAGGAGGCGAACTTCTCGGGGCGGGCCGCGCGCGTCCGCGACATCGGGGTCGTCGCGGCGATGTACGGACGCGTCTTCTTCACCGCGCTGACCCTGGTGGCGGCGCTCGCGACGGCCATGGTCTACGGCGTGGGCGGCTACCTGGTCGTGGACGGCGGGCTCGAACTCGGCACGCTCGTCGCCCTGGCGACCTTGCTGACCCGGATGTACGGGCCGCTGACGGCGCTGTCCAACGTGCACGTGGACGTGATGACCGCGCTGGTGAGCTTCGACCGGGTGTTCGAGGTGCTCGACCTCAAGCCGCTGATCCGCGACCGCGAGGGCGCCCGGCCCCTGGCCGAGGCGCGCACCTCCGCGCCCGCCGCGCCGGGGATCCGCGTCTCGGGTGCGGACGACCCGCTCACGGCCGTGCGGGACGCGGCGGGCACCGCGAGCGGGAAGGCCGGCGGGAACGGCTCGGGGAACGGCTCTGGACCCGCCGGGGCGCCCGCGGCCGGCCGGACCGCCCCCTCGACGGCGCCCTCGATCAGGTTCGACCACGTCCGGTTCGCCTACCCGTCGGCGGAGGAGGTGTCGCTGGCCTCGCTGGAGTCGATCGCGCGCACCGACACCGCCCCCGGCCGGGAGGTCCTGTTCGACGTCGACTTCGACGCGGCGCCGGGCGAGCTGGTCGCGCTGGTGGGGCCGTCCGGCGCCGGCAAGTCGACGATCACGCACCTGGTGTCACGGCTGTACGACGTGACCGGCGGGTCGATCCGGCTCGGCGGCGTCGACGTCCGGGACGTCACGCTCGAGTCGCTGCGCGCCGAGATCGGCGTGGTCAGCCAGGACGCGCACCTGTTCCACGACACGATCCGCGAGAACATGCGCTACGCCCGCCCGGACGCCTCCGACGAGGAGATCCTCGCCGCCCTGGAGGCCGCGCAGATCGGCGCGCTGGTCGCCGGGATGTCCGAGGGCCTGGACACCGTGGTCGGGGACCGCGGCTACCGGCTGTCGGGCGGCGAGAAGCAGCGGCTGGCGATCGCGCGGCTGCTGCTCAAGGCGCCGTCGGTGGTCGTCCTGGACGAGGCGACCGCGCACCTGGACTCGGAGTCGGAGGCGGCCGTTCAGCGGGCGCTGCGCACCGCCCTCGCCGGGCGCACCTCGCTGGTGATCGCGCACCGGCTGTCGACGATCCGCGAGGCCGACCAGATCCTGGTGATCGAGCGGGGCCGGGTCGCCGAGCGCGGACGGCACGAGGAGCTGCTGCTGGGCGGCGGGCTGTACGCCGAGCTGTACCGCACCCAGTTCGCCCGCCAGGACGGCGAGGAGCGCCGGGCCGAGGCGCTCGGCGCCGACTGACCCGCCCTCCTCGCCGCGCGGCCCCCGCGCGGCCACCCCGCGGCCACCCGCGCCGCCCACAGTGGGCGGCGGATCCGCCAACGAGGGAGGCCAGGGTGCGAGTGACGATCGATCCCCGGCGCGTCGTGCGGCGCGGCACGGGCCGCTACACCGTCCTGCTGGTCGGGCTCGGCGCCGCGGGCGTCGCCATCGGCTGGCTCGGGCCGGGCGGGCGGGCCGGGCCCGCCGCGCGCGGCGCTCAGCCGTCGCCGGACGGCCGGTAGCCGAGCCGGCGCAGCTCGGTCCCGGCGACCTTCTCGACCTGGGTGAGCTGCCGGGCCGTCAGCCGCTCGCGCCAGCCGCCCACGCCGTGGTCGTCGCGGTCCCGGGCGCCCGCCCGGACCAGGCCGGACAGCGTGGTGCGGGAGACGGCCTCGTCCAGGAAGCCCGACAGGTCCGCCGCGACCCGGCGGGGCCGGGCGACGAGCTCCTCGTACCGGACGGTGAACAGCTGCTCCTCGGGCGTCCCCTGCCGCAGCCGGGCGCTGAGCCGCACGGCGCCCCGCCAGCGCAGCGCGCACTTCACGGCGGGCGCCGCGCGCTGCCAGCGGTCGCGTTCGGCGGGGTCCTCGACGCCGAGGAAGGGGTTGGGGAACACCGTGTCCAGGTTCGCCAGGGCCGGCTTGAACCAGGCCAGGCAGCGCTCGTCGGCCAGCATGTCGGCGACCGCGTCCCGGCCGTCCCTGATCACCTGGACGAGCTGGGCGTCGGGGAAGGCGTCCAGCAGCACCTCGGCGCAGTAGAGCAGGTCGGGGGAGGCGTCGGCGAACCGCACGACGCCGGCCGGGTCGGCGCACGGCCCGGCGGTCTCCGCGCCGGGGGCACCGGGACGCCCGGAGGCGTCCGGCCGCCGCGGCGGCAGCCCGCCCAGCTCGCGGCACTCGTCCGGGCACTCCGCGCAGGCCCGACCGGAGATCTGCCACGCCTCGGCGAACGCGTCGCGCAGCACCCGCGCGGCGCCCTGCCCGCGCTCGGTGGCGATCGCGGGCCGCCGGGCGAAGGCGTAGACCACCCGCAGCACCCCGGGCCGGCCCGTGGTGAGATGGAAGCCCCCGGAACGTTTCACCGCGCGCGCCAGCAGCTCGGCACCGGAATGCGGGGCGCCCAGGACGAAGACGGGGCGGCGGACCTTGGTGCCGTTGATCACAAGAATGTGCGGCGTCGACCTCATACGGGGACAAGTTTGTCACCCTTTGCGGGCTGGTCGGCCCGTGACGCTCCGTGCCGGCCGTCGGGGATCCCGCCGATCGGCGGGGCGGGGCGGGCGTTCCGGCCCTAGCCTTGGGGGATGGACGCTCCCCCGACGCTCGCCGCCCCCTTTCCGGAGGCGGAGCCGATCACCGTCCTCCGTGCCCGCCACGCCCGGCCGGCGCCCCGCGACCTCGCCGGGAACGCCCCGCCGCACCCGGCCCGGCCCGGCCCCGGCCACGCGAAATGATCTGTTGGCGGGTCGTGACCGGACGCCCCTTCCGCTGGCGCCGGGATCCTGTCAAGCTCTATCCGTCGCGGTGCGAGGAGGGATCGGGTTGATGATCGGGGGCGCCCGCGCGGAGGCGGCCGGCGGCCCGTCCGACGCGCCCGCCGTCGGCGTGCCGCGGGACCGGGCGAGGCCGCCCGGAGTCCGCCGGTAC
>NZ_CAACVB010000197.1 GCF_900659635.1 Actinomadura roseirufa
CCCGCCACAGGCCGAGCGCCTCCCGCAGCGGCGCGGCGGCGCCGGCGTGGTCGCCGCGCTCCAGCGCGAGCCGCCCCTCCCGCGCGAGCGACCCGAACCGGTGGGCGTCCACCAGCCCCGGGTCGACCGCCAGCCGGTACCCCGCCGGATGCCCCTCGACCAGCGCCGCGTCGCCGAGCCCGCGGCGCAGCCGCGACACCTGCGACTGCAGCGCGTTGGCCGCGCCGCTCGGCGGCTCCTGCCCGTACAGCCCGTCGATGAGGCGCTCCGCCGTGACGACCCGCCCGGCGTCCAGCAGCAGCATCGCCAGCAGCGCCCGCACCCGCGGGCCGCCGACGGCCACGGCCTCCGTCCCCCCGGGCCGCACCTCGACCGGCCCCAGAATCCCGAACTGCATCCCCCGATTCTGGCGCATGCGCCGGACCCGCAGGACGCGCCGGAACTCTCCGCGCGGCCGGTGGCTGAGCTGCTCCCTCGGGGCGCGCTCGAAGGAGATCTCATCCGCGACGTTCTTGTCAGTGGCCGGCGTCCGTCGTCCTCATGAGGCCCGTCACGTGGAGTTCCTCCAGGGTGTGGAAGCTCGTCGACTCCCGCCAGGCGTGGGATCGCAGGCGCATGCCGGGGAAGCGCCTGAAGATCTCGGGGAGCGTCTCGGCGACCTCCATGCGGGTCAGCGCCGCACCCAGGCAGTAGTGCAGTCCGCCGCCGAGGGCGAGGTGGGGGAGCGGGGCGCGGGACAGGTCCATCGGCCCCGCGCTCCGGCTCGCCTCGTCCAGCAGCAGGTGGACGGTCTCGCCCGCGGCGATCCGGTGCCCGCCCAGCTCGTGGCCGGTGACGGAGACGCGCTGGACGCGCCGGACCGTCCCCTCGACGCGCAGCAGCTCCTCGACGGCGCGCCCCGGGTCGGCCAGCAGGTGCGGGATCTGCTCGCGGTCGCGCAGCAGCGCGAGGGTCGCGTTGGCGATGAGACCGGCCGTGGTCTCGTGACCGGCCGCCAGCAGCAGGACGCACGTGCCCGCGACCTCGTCGAGCTCCAGGCCGTCCGGCACCGCGAGCATCGCGCTGATGAAGTCGTCCCCGGGGCGGCGCCGCCGCTCGGCCAGCAGCGGGGTGAGGAACATGGTCAGCTCCGCCGCCGCCGCGGCGGCGGCGACCAGCTCCCCCGGGCCGGCGCCGGGCTCCAGCATGCCCGCCAGGGCGGGGGTCGTCTCCAGGAGCAGCTCGGCGCCGTCCGGCCCCACGTCCAGCAGCTCGGCGATCACCGCGACCGGGACGACGTAGGCCACCTCGCGCAGCAGGTCGGTCTCGTCGCCGAGCCCGGTGAGGGCGGCCGCGACGATCTCCCTGACGCGGGGCCGCAGCGCCTCGACGGCCCGGGGCGCGAACGCCGGGCCGAGCAGCCGCCGCATCCGGGTGTGGTCGGGCGGGTCCAGGAACAGCAGGATCGCCTGCGGGAGTTCGCGCAACTCGGGAGGCGCGCCGGCCGCCCTTCCCGGGTCGCTGCTCCAGCCCGTCCCGTGCAGGACGGCGCGTACCTCGTCGTATCCGGAGACGACCCAGACGCCCAACTCCTCGTCCCAACGGACGGTGCCGTCGCGGCCCGTCTCCTGTAGCGGCGTCTCAGCGCGCATGGGCACCGTCCCAGAAGGCGAGGTCGAGCTCGCCGAGCGGGGTGGCGGGCGGCCCGCCGCGGTCCCACTCGTGTCGGATCCGCTCCCACTCGCCGGTGGCCTGGAAGCGGGCCAGGACGGCGTTCATGCCCAGCCCGATCCTGGTGAGCGTCATCATCTCCGGATCCGGCCTCCACTTGCGCAGGAACCCACCGAACTCCCCGGAGATGTCGTAGCTCTGCCGCGCGACGGCCGCCTCCACCTCGGACGAGTAGGTGAACGGCTGTGGCGCCGTCCAGGCCAGCAGGGTCCGCGTCCACCACCCGAGGACCTCCTCGCGCGGAGGCGGGTCCTCGCGGTCGAGCTCACCGGCCCCGATGAGGACCTCCATCAGCGCTCCGGCGTCCCCGGCGATGGTCGCCTCGGCGGCCGCCACCATCCGCTGGACGATCCGCTCGTCGAACCGCTTGACGCAGCCGAAGTCCAGGAACGTGACCGTCCCGTCGTCGTGGAAGACGTAGTTTCCGGGATGCGGGTCGGCGTGAAAGAGACGAAGCCTGCGGATCCCGCCTAGGTAGAAGCGGAACAGCACTTCGCTCCACTGGTCCCTGAGCGGCTGGGGCGCCTCCAGCGCCTCGCGGAAGCTCTTCCCCTTCACCAGGTCCATCGTCAGGATGCGGCGGGTGCTGAGCTCGGGGACGACCTCGGGTACGCGGACGAACGGGTGCCCCCGGTAGGCCTCGGCGAACTCCCGCTGGTGGTCGGCCTCGGTGAGGTAGTCGACCTCCTCGCCGATCCGCTCGGCGACCTCGGCGGCGAGCGCGCGCAGGTCCATCCGGCCCAGCCCCGGGATCAGCCCCCGGGAGATCTGGAAGAACGTCGTCAGCAGCTCGGTGTTGGCGAGGTCGGCCTTGATCGCCTTCTCGACCCCCGGGTACTGCACCTTCACCGCGACCCGCCGGCCGTCGTGCGTCAGGGCCCGGTGCACCTGGCCGATGGACGCCGCGGCCAGCGGCTCCGGATCGAACTCGGCGAAGACCCGCGACGGCGGCGCCCCCAGCTCCGCCTCGACCATCCCGGCGGCCATCTCGAACGGCATCGGCGGCGCGTCGTCCTGCAGCCGCGCCAGTGCCTGCTGGTAGACGGGCTGGTACTGGCCCTCGACGGAGAAGCTGACGAACGACAGCAGCTGTCCCGCCTTCATCAGCACGCCCTTGGAACGGCCCAGCCGCTCGGCGTAACGCGCCGCCGCGCGCTCGTGGTACGCCGCGTCCCGCGGCCGCCCGCGCAGCGCGCCCACCACGGCCTCTCCGGCGGTCCGCCCGGCGAGGCCGACCAGCGGCGCCGTCCGGGCGACCCGCCCGCTCCTGATGTTCCGCTCGGACACTCCGACCCCCAGAAAGTGACTTCTTTGCCCTCCTCAGTGTTTACTTAGCGGCATGACGACGTCAACCCGCGACCGCATCATCGATGTGGCGATGGAGCTGTTCGGCCGGGACGGCTACAAGGGCACCAGCGTGGCCAGGATCGAGCGGGCGGCGGGCCTGACCCCCGGCGCGGGCGGCCTTTACCACCACTTCCGCACGAAGGAGGAGGTGCTGGCCGCCGGGATCGAACGCCATCTGGAACGCGTCACCGCCCTGCGTGACATTCGGCACGTCTTCGCCGGAGTGGGCGACCTGCGGACGGAACTCACCCTGACCGCCCGATACACCCTCGCCGAGCTGGACGGCGAGACCGAGCTGCTGCGCATCGTCGCCTCCGAGGCCCGCTCCCGCCCCGAACTGGTCGAGGGAGCCGTCCAGCAACTCGTCAACGCCACCTACGAGGGCTTCGCCGACTGGCTCCACGAACGCGCCGGCGTCCCCCGCGACCGGGCCCGCACGACGGCCGCCGTGGGCCTCGGCGGCCTGCTCACCTCACGCCTGCTCCGCGTCCTCCTCAACGCCGACCCCACCGGAACCGACGACGAGGCCCTGGTGGAGACCTGGGTGGCCATGATGCACGACCACCTGGCCCCCCGCCCTTAGCCGCCGCCGCGCGCTCCCGCGCAGCCGTCAGTGGAAGGTATTCAGATCCACGTCCGGGGGTGCGATGAAGATGAGGGAGTCGACCGTGATGTACAGCATGGGCCGGTCGGAGATGAGCTCCACCCTGAGGGTGAAATGATCAACCTGATGTTCCGCTCGTAGTTGGGGGTCTTTTTTCCCCGCGGCATCGGGACCCTCGTGAACGATCTTCCATCCGGCCCCAGGCAAGGCGCTCTTGATGCGGTCGTACCCCTGGCTCACATCCTGCCGGGACGGGCTGTAGATGGACCAGACATCGGACATGTAGAAACCGCGTTTGACGCCCCGGGCGCTCAAATCGATCAGTGGTCCGTGCGGCATCCGCTCGCCCTTCGGCAGCGCGGCCATCGTGTCGATGGCGGCCGAATAACCGCGCACCCGCTCACGGACCTTCTCGGGGTGAAGCGTCTTCGGCTCGTATCCGAGGTCGTTCATGTCCGAGCACCCACCTGTCATCGCCAGGACCAGTATCGCCAAGAACGAAAAGTTTCTTCTAATGGTAGGCACCTGCTATCACCTTGGCCTGGTTGGCCAGGCTCTCCGAGTTGAGGTTCCAGTACGTGCCGTGCGCGGACAGCGGGTTGCGGCCGTCGCTGTCGGGGTTGAAGCCGTAGGGGAGCCTGCGACCCCCGAACTCGGGATCGCCGGGGATCGACGGCTCGCCCAAGGAGAAGGGCCCGCCGGAGGGGATGTGGCCCGGAAGTCTGGTCGCCTCACCTCCCACCGGGACCGGATCCGCAGGCGCGACCTGGGAGTAGACGTGCTCCGCGCCAATGTTCAGGTCCCGCGCGTGCCGGGCCTCCACGCCGGGACTTCCCGCGAAGATCATGTCGTCCGCCGCCAGGTGGTCGTGCAGGGCCGCCGAGCCGATGACCGTGCTGCCGTAGCTGTGCCCGACCATGGTCATGTGCGTCGGCGCGCCCGTGTGGGCGGTGCGGAGCCCGTCGGTGAACCGGGTGAGAGCGGGAGCGCCCTCATCCGCGTAACTGCGGAAAGGGGCTTCCGTGACGAGGCTCTGCGGGGCGTCGTACCCCAACCAGCTTATGGTGGAAACGGAGCCGTTCCGCAATTGCGTCGCACTTTGCCAAAGACGGTCGCCTCGAACGAGTTCACCCCCGACGTCAGTGAGCTTCGAGAAGGTACCGGGAACGTAGACGGCGGTATGGCGAGCCGTGTCCGGGTTGCCGTTGGCGACGACGGCGTGGCCGTTTCCGTTGAGGTCGAATCCGAGGATGTAGGCGTCCGGAAGGCCCTCTCGTCCGGCACTGTCGAGGCGGGACTGAATGGCGTCCATCCCTTTCAGCTGGGCGGTGAGTTTGTCGTGCTCGTCCTTCCAGATCTGATAGAGGGGGTTCGTCGCCAAGCCCGCCGGTGTACCGAGAAAGCGTTCCGGGGCGGGTGGCATCGCGGCGAGCCGTTGTTGCACGGCTCCCCGGTTCTCGTGCAGTACCAGCCGGTTCGCCTGGTCACGGACGTCGGCCGGAAGGCCGTCCAGCGCGCCGATTCTGTCGGGATGGGCGGCGATGTACGCCTGGCGCCGCTCCGGCGTGAGGCTCCGCCACCAGGCGGCGTTCTTCTTCGGATCCCCGCCGTCGGGGATCTGGAGGCGCAGCCCGCCGTCGGCGAGTCCGGCGACGAGCCGCCCGGTGCCCCACGCGTCCGCCCAGTTCTTCGCCGTCACCTGCAGATCCGCCGAGGTCCGCAGCCTTTCCAGGGCCGCCGCGTACTTCTCGTCGATCGCCGTGGCCTCGCTGACGGCGCGGCGGATCTGGTCGGCGATCGCCTGCGCCCTCGTCGCGTTGTCGGCGGCGACGCCGAGCCGGATCGAGCCGCCCGTCGGCGCGGCCGTTCCCCCATGCGCCATCGGCGGCGAGGCGGGGTAGGCGACGCGGCCGTCGTCGGCGACGTGGAAGCCCAGCTCGGCGGCCTGGGCGAGGGCCTGCCGCAGTGCCTTCTGCTGGACGCCGAGCTCTGCGGACACAGAGGCGAGCAGCGTGCGGACGTCGCCCGACTCCGCCATGCCGTACTCGAAGTTCTGGCTCAGCCGCGTGAGGCGCCGGAACGCCGCGTCCGCGTCCTGCCCCTTCCACTCGCCGTGCAACGGCGTCATGATCTGGCGGTCGGTGGTGTGCTGACCCGTCTCGAGATCGTCCATGAGCGCGCCCCAGGCGTCGCCGGCCGTCTTGACGGGGCCCAGGTCCAGATCCCGGAGCTGCCGCATCGACACCATGTCAGTGGCCCGCCTTGAAGTTGACGAGGTCGTTGAACTTCTCGTTCATCCCCGCCACGAGGCCCTGCTCCGTCGCCTGGTCGTTCCCGGCGTTGGTCCGGAACGCCTCGGCGATCGACCAGCACTCGCCGCGAAGGGCGCCGAGCCGCCGGTCCCAGGACTCGAAGACCTTCCCGAGCGACGCCGCGAAGGCGAAACCGTCCGCGCCGCCCGCCACCCCCTTGTGCGCTCCCTCCAGCTTCGCCAACGACTTCTGGACGTGGTCGCCGAGCCCGTCCGCGGCCTTACCGCCCGCCGTCAACTGCGCAGGGTTGGACCGTCGCGTGTGGGTCACTGAATCTCTTTCTTCTCAGAACGGTCGGGCGGGACGGCGCCCGCGTGCCAGTACCAGAAGGCCCGTGGCCAGGCCGCCGGCGATCAGGACTCCCGAGACGACCAAGGCCACGACGGTGAGCGTGGATCCTCCGCCCGAGTCCCGTGCCGCCTTCGGCTTCGCGCTCGCGGGGGACGCGGAGACGGACGGCGCCCTGTACGTCGACGCCTTCCATTTGTCGAAGGCCTCGTAGACGGGATTAGGCGCGTTCCCTGGAACGGGATGCCCCACGGGATCCATGGCGCCTCGCACGAGGATCACCCCGAACCCCGTCTGCGGACTCCACTTCCGCCCGCCGACCGGCATGGCCGTCGCGATGAGCCGCTGCACCACCGTCCGCCCGGACATCGACGGATTCCGGGCCCGCACCAACGCCACCGCCCCCGCCGTCAACGCCGACGAACCACTGGTACCCGCGCCATTGGGATAGTAGGTGCCGTCTTTGCCGACGACCCCCATCTCGGCGCCGGGCGCCGACACCGTCACATAGTTCTGCTTCTGGGTCTTGACCCAGGCTCGGCTCGCCTTCGTGACCGCGCCGACTGCGAGCACTCCCGGACAGCGCGCCGGTAGCTCGGGCAGGTTACTGCCTTGGCCGTCGTTGCCGGCCGATGCGACGAGGACGACGTCATGGTCGATCGCGTATCGGATCGCTGACAGCAGCTCCTGCGGGCACAGGAGGCTCTGCTGGCCGACCGACATGTTGACGACCTTGGCGCCGTGGTCGACGGCGAATCGGATTCCCTGCACGATCTCGGTGATCCAGTCTCCATTGCCCTTCTCCGTCTGAAGGCGGATCGGAAGGAGCTTCGCCTCAGGAGCGATTCCCGCGAAGCCCGTTGTTCCGCCGCCTTGTCCGGCGATGAGCGTGGACATCGACGTCCCGTGTCCGGCCTCGTCGAAATCGACCTGGCCGCGGTTGCCCGCGCCGGTCGTGTCGAGACCGGGCAGGACCACGCCGGACAGCTCGGGCAGTTTCGCGTTCACCCCGGTGTCGATCACGCCGACGGTCACTCCCGCGCCCTTGCTCAGCGGCCAGACCTTCTCCTGCACGGACCAGGCCTTGAACCACCACTGGTCGCTGCGAGGTGAGGGCGAGGCGGCCGCCTGCGGCATCGCGCTCAGGAGGGCGGCCGCCGAGATCACCGCGGAGCAGAAGCGGAGACGCCTTCTCGCCACGGTCAGTCCGTCCACTCCATGCGGGGCGGGATCGCCGGAGGCGGCCGTTCGTCATTGTGCGATTCCAGGTGTTCCAACCTGGCGAGGAGGCGCCGCAGCAGTGCGGCCTCGTCATCCCCGGTGAGGCGCCCGTCTTTCTCGGGCTGGAGCGGCTTGGGCGGGGCGTCGCCGATGACTCCGGGAACGGCCTCAATGTCACCGGCCCAGACATCCGGTTCATCGGGCAACCATGCGCCCCGGTCTCGCTCTCGGCCGTCACGTCCACCGCCATGGCCAGGTGTGCCGGGGAACCCGCTACCCGGTGCGCCAGGACGACCGGCAGCGGACGCGGCCCCGCCCCGGCTCGCGACCCCCTGCCCGAGTGGATCCCCAGGGGTCCCGGGGGCGGAGACGAAGCCCCGACCGAGGCCGGAACCGCCGCCGGGGATATCGCCTCCCGCATTGCCGCCGGAAAAGGAGGAGCCTCCCGTCCCAACCCCGCCGCCACCTGCGGCTCCCGCACTTCCGCCTGAGGGCCGGCCGCCGCCGGTGAGAGAGGCGGGATCGAAGCCGGCGAGGTGAGTACCGCCTTGACCGCGCGCTGCCGATGAACCCCCTACGCCCCCGCCATGGGGCGCGTTGACCTCGTGGCCGATGACGGATCCTGAACCGCCGGTCGCGGCGGGGGCCGGGCCGCCGGGCCGGACGGAGCCGGACATGTCAGGCGTTCCCGAAGAGTGACCGCCGCCAGCCCCATGCCCGGAGGGGGAACCGGAACCGGCTGACCCGCCGCCACCTGCGGAACCCGGCGAGCCGGAATCGCCCCCGGAGTTCGGACCGGTCATGGGCGCCCCGCGCTCCTGCCTCGACGCATGGACCACGGGCAGGCTGGTGGAGATGTCGGGGGGGAAGGCGTTCCAGGTCTCAGCGGCGCGGGCGTTGGCGCCCTGCATCCACTGGCGTGCCTCTTCGATGGTCTTGGGCGTGGGCATGTTCTGCCGGTACCAGGCCAGGTAGTTCGTCCCGTGGGTCGTGACGGCGTTGCCGACCATGGACGAGCGGGAAGAGATCTCGAAGGCGGCGCCGAACAGGTCCCGCAGCTGGGCCTGGGCGGCGTTGGACGCGGGGCCCTTCCAGGCCTGCGCGAGGTCGTGGGCGAAGGTCCGGAGCTGCGCCATGGCGCTGTCGTAGGCGGAGGCGAGGGCGAGATACCCCTGCCCGGACGCGGCGACCGTCCCCGGGTCGGTACCGCGGAGCAGCGCGGTGATCTGTTCCTTGGAACCGTAGGAACCGGGCGATCCGGCAGGGGCGCCCGCGCGGAGGGGCGAGTTCTTGGAGTCCGTCATCGCTACTGCCCCGCCTCCGGCCAGGTCGGGCCGGTTCCCGATTCGGGCCGGGACGGCCCCGAGGCGAGTGTTCGCGAGGGCGGCGTGCCGGTGGGCGGGACGGCCGACCCGCGCGTCAGAAGCTGATCGAGTTGCCGGACCTTCGCCTCGATCGCGGATTCGTGTTCGTTGTACACGTTCGCGCTTTCGTAAAGCTTCTTCACGACGGCTTGCAACGAATGAATGAAACGCAGATGGTGATCGGCGATCGCGGCATGGGCGGTGGTGGCGGTTCCGGCGAGCTGGGCGGCGGCGTCCCATTGGCCATAGGCGGAGGGCGGCACCGCGCCCGCTTTCTGAAGATGACCGGTGGTCGTGGAGAGCATGGCCTCCAACTGGGATTCCAGCTTCCGGGCCAGGGCTTTCAGATCCCCAACGACCAGGTCGGGGCCACCCGACTCCAACCCCGGCCATGCGTGGGGGTTGGGCGGCAGGCCCGAACGTGTCGGCGGCACGAGTTCCTCCATGGGGGAGCGGTGGACCATTGGCGCGGGGTTGTGAAAGCAGAACTTCCATGATCCCATCCGGTGCCGGAGCGGGCATCTCCTTGATCAGATTGACCCTTTTCCGGTTCGGGACGAAGTGGCCGTCCGCTGTCCGAAATGGCGAGAGCGGTTCGTTGAGCAGGGTCTTTTTAACGGCGCGCGGAGTCGGCTCCAATAAGGTCGCCGAGGTGAACGCGCAGTGGACGCGAGGGCGCGCCGTCCCGAGCGGGGGCGCGGCGCGGTGATCCCTCGGTCGTCCCGGGGCGCGTTGACTGTGAATTCGATCGACCAATAGCCTCCGTGTCGGGCGGCCGGGTGTGCCGTCATGGCGTCGCGGCACCGGCGGCGGTGCCGCCGGTAGGAGGCTCCCGTGCCACAGGACGCGGCGGTGACCGCCGCCGACATCGCCCGCCTGGCGGGCGTCGGGCGGGCCGCGGTGAGCAACTGGCGCAAGCGCCACGCGGACTTCCCCCAGCCCGTCGGCGGGACGGCGGCCAGCCCGTCGTTCTCGCTCGCCCAGGTGCGGGACTGGCTCCGCGCCCAGGGCAGGCTCAGCGAGTCGGCCGCCGGGGAGCACCTCTGGCACGAGCTTCGCCGAATCGGCGACGAGGCCGCCCTCGCGGAAGTCCTGGGCTTCGCCGGGGCGTTTCTGCTCTACCGGGAACGCGAGCCCCGGCACTGGCAGCGGCTGTCGGCCGGGACGGACGAGAGCGTCGCGAATGCCCTACCCGAGGCGGTTCAGGCCGTGGCGGGGGACCTGTCCGGAGAGCGGGCGTTCTCGTCCGTGCTCCCTTCGGCGCACGTCCCGGTGGTCCGGGGGCTGGCGGACCTCGCCGCCGAGCGGGGAACGCTGGAGACCTTCGAGTTCCTGCGCGAGCGCTATCTCGACCTGCACAAGCGGCGCACCCATGTCACCCCTCCAGAGGTCGTGCGTCTCGTCATGGACCTCGCGGGGCCCGTGGACGGCGCGTTGCTCGACCCCGCCTGCGGCACCGGCGGCTTCCTCGTCGAGGCGCTCGACCGGGGCGCCGCGCCGCGCCTGCTCGGCCAGGATCTCGACGGCACCGTCGCGACGCTGACCGCGATCCGTCTCGCCCTGAGGGCCTCCGGCGCGCGGGAGACGGCGGTCCGGCCGGGCGACTCGCTGCGCCGGGACGCCTTCCCGGACGTCCGCGCCGCACTGGTGGTGACGGCCCCGCCGTTCAATGACCGCAACTGGGGCCACGACGACCTCGCCGCAGACACCCGCTGGGAGTACGGGCTGCCGCCGCGCACGGAACCGGAGCTGGCCTGGGTCCAGCACGCGCTGGCGCGCTGCGCGCCGGGCGGGCTGGCGATCCTGCTGATGCCGCCCGCGGCGGCCGGACGCCGCGCGGGCCGCGCGATCCGCGGGCGGCTGCTGCGGCGCGGCGCGCTGCGAGCGGTGATCTCGCTCCCGCCCGGCGCCGTCCCCAACATGGCGGTGCCGCTCGCCCTGTGGGTCATGCGGCGGCCCGTCCCGGGAGAGCGGCCGCCGGGCCGGGTCCTCATGGTGGAGGCGTCGGACGACTACGCGGCCCGCGCGCTGGACGGATGGCGGCGGTTCACGGCCGCGCCGGAGGACGACCTGGACGAGCCCGGACGCGCCCGCGCCGTCCGCATCATCGACCTCCTCGACGAGGACGTCGACCTCACGCCGTCCCGGCACCTCACCCCGCCCGCGTCGGCGCCGGTGTTCGGCCGGGTCGCCGAGCGACGCGCCGAGGTCGCCGACCTGCTGGACGGGCTGTCCGCGCTGCTCCCGGAGGTGACGGACTCCGGCGGGATCGGCGGCGCACCGCTCGTCCCGGTGGCCGAGCTGGTCCGGATGGGCCTGCTGACCGTCCACCACGCGTCCGCCGTCCCCACCGGCGAGGAGGACACGGGGGCGCCGCCGGTGCTCAGGCCGGCCGACGTCGTCTCCGGCCACTGGCCCGGATCCCCCGAAGCGCCGCCCGTCCCGGCCCACGGCTTCGTGGCCCTCCGGCCGGGTGACGTCGTGGTGCCGACGATCGTGCAGAGGCCCGCCGCGCGGGTCGTCCCGAGAGGCGGCGCCGTCCTGGGACGGCGCCTGTCCCTGCTGCGGCCCGACCCCGAACGCCTCGACCCGCACTTCCTGGCCGGGGTCCTCAGGGCCTCGCTCAACCTCCGCCACTACTCGATGCACTCGACGAGCTACCGCGTGGACGTCCGCCGCGCGGAGGTCCCGCTGCTGCCCGTCGCCGTCCAGCGGTTTTACGGCGCGTCCTTCCAACGCGTCGACGAATTCGAAACGCGCCTACGCGCCGTCGCCGAGCGAGGCACCGACCTGGCCGCCCTCCTCGTCGACGGCCTGACCGACGGAAGCCTGTGTCCTGTTACGGCCACCCGCTCCGCCCCCGCCCCGCGCCCCGCCCGATGACCCGGGCGACAGGCCACGGCCCGACCTCGGCCGATGGTGGTCCGCTCGCCGTGCGGACGTAGGTGACACGCCTCCGAGCAGGGACGGCTCACGCAAGGCAACCGTTCGGTAGCGGTATCCCGCAGAGGCGGGCCGCCCTATCCTGGCGGCCCGGCCGGGTACCCGCGCCCGTCCCTGCTGCTCGCCCCTTTCATGAGCCGGTACGGGCCGGATCGGCGCGAAGCGAAGTCCCATCCCGTCGCGGTATTCCGAAACGGCGGCCCTGAGCCGCCGAAGTGCACCTCTTCGTCGACAAGAGTCACGGCATTGGGTTGTGAAGTCGATCAACGTGCGTTTTGTCAGTTGACGGATACGAGGCGGTTCCGGCGGTATGGTGCTGGCCACGTCGCCTGCCACCGAGGCGAATCGGGCGGGTTCTGCGGGCTGGAAGCGGGGCGGTCATGGGACATGGCTCTCGTCAGGACGGATGCGCGGACGGGGCCGCGCCCTTCGGGTCGCTGGCCGGGTGCGCCGCGACGGCGGGCCTCGGGGACGCCCTGCTCGCGCGGGTCACGGCCGCCGACGTCCAGGAGCTGCTCCGCGATCTCCCGCAGGCGTTCACCCGGGCGCTGCTGACGCCCGTCGGGTTACGGGACACCAGGAAGATCACCGCCGCGACCGGGGAGGCGCTGCTGCGCGCGCTGCGCCACGGCGACCCCCAGCGCCGCCTGGCGCTGCGCGACGCGCTCGCGGGCGGGGCCCTGTACGAGTTCGGGAATCCCGACGGGCTCGCCGCCGCCGACTGCGCGGCGCTGCTCGTCCCGGCGACGGCGCCGGACGTTCTCGCCCGCGCCCACCGGCTGCGCGGCGTCCTCGCCGCTCCGTGCCCGATGCGCGTCGTCGCCTGGTGCCTCGCCCGCGTCGTCGAGGAGGACCGCCCGCTCGCCGTCGTCGCGCTCGGCCTGCTCGCGGAGCGGGGCGCCGAGCTGGGCGAGGCCGCCGGGGGAGTGGAGGCGGCGTGGACGGCGGTTCGGGAACGCCACCCGGCGCTGCCCGCCCGGCCGATCGGCCTTGCTGAGCTGCGGGACATGGCGCGGCGTCCGCCGGGGGCGACTGGGGAGGGCGCGCCGACCATGCCCGCAGGTTCCACGCCCGCAGGTTCCACGCCCGCACCCGCGGACCCGCCCCTCGACCTGGCGGGGCTCGAAGGCGCGCTCGGCGACCTCGCCGCACGGCTTCCCGACGCGGCCGCGGCGGCGGGACGCGTCGCCGCGCGGCTCGCCGCGGCCGGACGTCCCGACGAGGACGACCTGGCCGCCGTGCGCGCCGCGGTCGAGCGGCTGGACGAGTTGCGGGCGCGCGCCGAGAGGCTCGTCCCCGGTGCGGGCGGTGCGGACGTGCCCGCGCTCGCGGCGGCCGTCCGCGCCGCGCTGGACGCCGAGCGCAGAAGCGAGCGGGTGCGCGCGCTGCGCGGCCTTCAAGGGCCGGACGCTCCGGCGGACCTGCTCCGCGAGGTCCGGGAGGCGGCGGCGGCCGGCGACGACACCGAGGCGCTCGGCGCGCTCGCCGAGCTCATCGAGGTGATGGGAGTTCCGGGACAGACGCTGCGGGGCGCGGAGCTGGCGGCCAGGGCGCGCGAACTGCTGCCCGAGGCGTGGCGGCTGCTCGCCGACCTGGCCCTGATGGGACGACTTTCGATCGTCCCTGTCGAGGACGGCCCCGCCGATGACGGGCCCGGCGCGGAGGACGACGATGACGGCGGCCCCGGCGGCGACGAGCCGCCCGCCCCGGACACGGGCCCCGAAGCCCGCGACACCGACGCTGACCTGGCGGACCTCGACGCCATGCTCGCCGAGACCTTTCCCGTGGCCTCCGCTCCAGAGCCCGTTGGCGCACGTCCGTCTCCTTTGAGTGAGACCGTCCCGGCGGAAGCCTCCGCTCCGCCGCCAGCGGCGGAGGCGCCGCGGCCCGCCGAACCCGCGGAGAGTCCGGCGGCGCAGGCGGGCGACGAGGGTGAGGGACAGGGCGACGCGGAACCTCCCGAAAAGCAGACCGGCCATGAGGAGACCGGACGCGAAGAGACCGGGCCCGCCGAGCGGGGACGGGCCGAGGCGCCGCCCGCGCTGCCGCCCGAGGTCGTCCGGGCGGAGGTCGCGGCCCTGCGCGCCGGGCGGTTCGGGCTCGCGGGACGGCTGCGGACGGCGGCCGGGCGACCCGAGGCCGAGGAGCGCGCGCGGCGGTGCGCGGCACTCGCGCGGGAGATGGTCGCCTTCGCCGGGCCGCTGTCGGCCGAGTTCGTCGAGGCCGCGCGGGACCTCGGCGCGAAGGCGCTGGCGAACGACCCGGCCGGGGGCCTGCTGGCGTGGGCCGCGTCGATCCGGGCGGGGCTGGTGCATCCGACGCCCGAGTCGACGCGGCTGCTGGAGGAGCTCACCGTCGTCGTGTCCCAGTACCCGGACCTGAAGGAATGCGGCGAGGCGTTCGCGCGCGCCGCCCGCAGCGGCGCCTACCTGGGCCCGGGGCTCGCGGGACGGATCCGCGGCTCCGCCGAGGCCGCGATGGTCCGCCGGAAGGCGGTCACCGAGGCGGGCCGGATGCTGCTGGAGGCCCCGCACCAGAAGATCCGGTACCAGCTCGCCACCGAGGTGTGGAAGTCGCTGGTGCAGCCGGACGGGCCGGTCGGGCGGCTCCTCGTCGCCGCCGAGCGGGACGACGCCGGGGAGGTCGACGCCGTCCTCGCCGGCGTCACCGTGCTGCGCGCCGGGGACGCGATCAACCGGATGATCGACGAGCGCACCTCGCGGATCACCGCCGGACGCAAGAACCGGAAGATCATCGCGCGTGCCCGCGCACAGCTGGTCAAGAAGGTCGAGGCCGCGCTGGACACCGTCGCCGAGTGGGCGGGAGCGGCCCGGGACGCCGGCGCCGGGCCGTCCGGTGACGGCCAGGACTGGCGGCTCGGCCCGTTCGGGCAGCTCCAGGAGGCGGTCGGGGAGCGCAGGGCGGCGCTGGACGCGGCGTTCGGCGCGCTGGCCGGCGTCCCCGACCCGGGGCTCGCCGCGGCGGCGACGGCGGCCCGCGAGCT
>NZ_CAACVB010000198.1 GCF_900659635.1 Actinomadura roseirufa
CCCGCAGCGCGGCCGTCCCCGCGCCGACCGTCCCACGGCCGCCGACCGTCCCGCGGCCGGCCGCCCCACCGCCGGCGGCCCGCCCGCCGCGACCGAAAGACCCCCGGCCGGCCCGGTCCGCCCGGACTTCGAGCGCTTCAAGCGGGACATGGAGCGTCTCCTGGACCAGCAGCCGCCCCGCCCCGTCCCCGGCCCGGGCCCCGAGACCTTCGCCGGGCGGCCCCGGCCGGGCCTCAGGTCACCGACCGGCCCCGGCGACGACACCCGCCGCTTCCTCGACGACCTGCGCCGCCGTCACCGGCACGTCACCGTCTACGGCCACGACCCGTTCGCGGGCCCCTGACCCCCGTCCCGCATCGCGCCCCGGCCGTCCCGGTCGCGGGCGGCGGGACGGGCCCGGCCGCGCGACATCGGCGCGGGCGCTACTGGTCGCCTTCGCGGCCCTCTTCGCTGTCGATCACGCCGTCCACGTACCCGCGGGCGTACTCCCAGCTCACGTAGTCGACGGGGTCGGGGGAGAGGGCGGGCTCGTGCACCCGGGGCAGGCCCTGGTCGAGCAGGTGCCGCAGGTTGCCGTGCAGCAGCTCCCAGTCGATGTAGTGGAGCTTGCCGCAGTCGCCGCAGTCGACGGTGAGCCCGCGCACGCCGAGCGGCTCCAGCAGGGCCCGGAAGACCTCCAGATCGGCGAGGTCGGCCAGCACGTCCTCCCGCTCGGCGACGCTGAGCGGCGCCGCGTCGTCGCCGAGGTCGCCGAGCGACGCCGCCGGATCCTCCGGATCTCCGGCGAACGGGTCGAGCGGGGCATCGTCGTGCACACACCCACGCTACTGCGGGACGCACCGCCAGGTGCACCCCCCGCTCCCCTCCGTGCGCGAACAATCGCGGTCCGTGCCCGTAGATCGGGGTCCGCCGCCGGGAATGCCGGGACTCGCCGGGCTTGTTGATCGATGTCATCGGCGGACGCGGTCCGCGCGACCGTCCGGTGGCCGCACCCCGGGGTGTCACCAAGGCCACGCGTGCTTGGTCCACAACAGCCCGTCCGGCCGGGTCCGCACGCCCTACCATGGGGACAGGGTCGCGATGACCTGGCCCGATACCGTCACCACTACGGGAAGGTAGTCATGAACCCCGCAGCCGAGCCCGCCAAGTTCCTCCCGCAGGGCCTGACCTTCGACGACGTGCTGCTGCTGCCGGGCTATTCCGACCTGCAGCCGGGCGAGGCCGACACGACGACCCGGCTGACGCGCGAGATCTCGCTGCGGATCCCCCTGGTGTCGGCCGCCATGGACACCGTGACCGAGGCCCGGACGGCCGTCGCGATGGCCCGCCAGGGCGGGATCGGCGTGCTGCACCGCAACATGGCGATCGAGGAGCAGGCCGAGCAGGCCGACCGGGTCAAGCGGTCCGAGGCCGGGATGATCACCAATCCGGTGACCTGCCTGCCCGACGCGACCCTCGCCGACGTCGAGGAGCTGTGCGCCCGCTACCGGATCTCCGGCGTGCCGGTCACCGACGTGCGCGGCGTGCTGGTCGGCATCGTGACCAACCGCGACATGCGCTTCGAGACCGACCCGTCCCGCCCGGTGCGCCAGGTCATGACCCCGATGCCGCTGGTCACCGCGCCGGTCGACGTCACCCGCGAGGAGGCGTTCCGGCTGCTGGCGGGCAACAAGGTGGAGAAGCTCCCCCTGGTGGACGGCGAGGGCCGGCTCCGCGGCCTGATCACCACCAAGGACTTCACCAAGAGCGAGAAGTACCCCGACTCCACCAAGGACGCCGACGGCAGGCTCCTGGTCGCCGCCGCCGTCGGGGTCGGCCCGGACGCGCTGCAGCGCGCCCAGGCGCTGATCGACGCGGGCACCGACGTGATCATCGTCGACACCGCGCACGGCCACTCCAAGGGCGTCGCCGACACCATCGCCGCGATCAAGGCGAACTCCGGCGTCCAGGTCGTCGGCGGCAACGTCGCCACCGAGGCCGGGGCGAAGGTCCTGGTCGACGCGGGCGCCGACGCCGTCAAGGTGGGCGTCGGCCCCGGCTCGATCTGTACCACCCGCGTCGTCGCCGGGGTCGGCGTGCCGCAGATCACCGCGATCAACGAGGCGGCCCGCGCCGCCCGCGCGGCCGGCGTGCCCGTCATCGGCGACGGCGGCCTCCAGTACTCCGGCGACATCGCCAAGGCCATCGTCGCCGGCGCCGACACCGTGATGCTCGGCAGCCTGCTCGCCGGCATCGAGGAGTCGCCCGGCGAGCTGATCTTCGTCCACGGCAAGCAGTACAAGTCGTACCGCGGCATGGGCTCGCTCGGCGCGATGCGCAACCGCGAGCGCGGCGGGTCCTTCTCCAAGGACCGCTACGCGCAGGCCGACGTGTCCAGCGAGGAGAAGCTGATCCCCGAGGGCGTCGAGGGCCAGGTGCCCTACCGCGGCCCGCTCGCCAACGTCGCCCACCAGCTCGTCGGCGGGCTCCACCAGTCGATGTGGTACGCGGGCACCCGCACCGTCCCCGAGCTGCAGGAGCGCGGCCAGCTGATGCGGATCAGCCCCGCCGGGCTGCGCGAGAGCCACCCGCACGACATCCAGATGACCGTCGAGGCGCCCAACTACCAGGGCCGCTGACCCGCTCCGCGTCGCCCGCCCCGGCGGAGCCCGTACGGAGCCCGTCCCCGGTCTGACGTAAGCTCTGCCGGGGCTTGTTCCCGCCGTGGGCGGGAACGATCCGCAAGGTCATCAGGCCGTGCCCGCCGCACCGGGCACGGCCACGCTGGCGCGCGAGGAAGAGGAAGAGCGCAGTGGCTGCTGAGGTGGAGATCGGCCGTGGCAAGAGCGGCCGCCGGGCGTACGCCTTCGACGACATCGGCATCGTGCCGTCGCGCCGTACCCGCGACCCCGAGGAGGTCAGCGTCGCCTGGCAGATCGACGCCTACCGCTTCGAGATGCCGCTGGTCGTCGCGCCGATGGACAGCGTCGTCAGCCCGGCCATCGCCATCGCCGTCGGCCGCCTCGGCGGGCTCGCCGTCCTCGACCTCGAGGGCCTGTGGACCCGCTACGAGGACCCCGCCCCGCTGCTGGCCGAGATCGCCTCGCTGGACGACGTCCGCGCCACCCACCGGCTCCAGGAGATCTACTCCGAGCCGATCAAGCAGGAGCTGATCGGCCGCCGGATCGAGGAGATCCGCTCCGCCGGGGTGACCGTCGCCGCCCGGCTGTCGCCGCAGCGCACCGCGCAGTTCCACAAGGCCGTCATCGACGCCGGCGTCGACCTGTTCGTGATCCGCGGCACCACCGTCTCCGCCGAGCACGTCTCCGGACGGCACGAGCCGCTCAACCTCAAGCAGTTCATCTACGACCTCGACGTCCCCGTCATCGTCGGCGGCTGCTCCACCTACACCGCCGCCCTGCACCTGATGCGCACCGGCGCCGCCGGCGTCCTGGTCGGCTTCGGCGGCGGCTCCGGGCACACCACCCGGACCGTCCTCGGCGTCGCCGTCCCGATGGCCACCGCCGTCGCCGACGTCGCCGCCGCCCGCCGCGACTACATGGACGAGTCCGGCGGGCGCTACGTGCACGTGATCGCCGACGGCGGCATGACCAACAGCGGCGACATCGCCAAGGCGTTCGCCTGCGGCTCCGACGCGGTCATGGTCGGCTCCCCGTTCGCCCGCTCCACCGAGGCGCCCGGCCGCGGCTACCACTGGGGCAGCGAGGCCCACCACGGGGACGTCCCCCGCGGCACCCGCCTCGACCTCGGCACCATCGGCACGATGGAGCAGATCCTGCACGGCCCGTCCCGCGTCGCCGACGGCTCCATGAACCTGATCGGCGCGCTCCGCCGGGCCATGGCGACGTCCGGGTACACCGAGCTGAAGGAGTTCCAGCGCGTCCAGGTCGTCGTCGCGCCCCGCCGGCTCGGCGACTGAGGGGGCCCTGACCGGCGGTCGGCGGGGATCCGTCCCTACTGTTGGGTAGGTAGAGCACGTAGACCGACGCGCATTGGGGGGATGGACGATGACGGGATCACCGGTGACCGGCCTCGGCAGCTCGCGGCTCGGCCCGGCCGAACGGGTCGCCGCGCTGGAGCGGATGTCCCGCGAGGAGTTCGACGTCGTGGTCGTCGGCGGCGGGATCGTCGGCGCGGGCGCCGCGCTCGACGCCGTCACCCGCGGGCTGTCGGTCGCCGTCGTCGAGGCCCGCGACTTCGCCTCGGGCACCTCGTCCCGCTCGTCCAAGCTCATCCACGGCGGGCTCCGCTACCTGGAGCAGTACAACTTCGACCTCGTCCGGGAGGCGCTGGCCGAGCGCAGCCTGCTCCTCCAGCAGATCGCGCCGCACCTGGTCCGCCCCGTGCCGTTCCTGCTCCCGACCACCCACCGCGTCTGGGAGCGCGGCTACTTCGGCGCCGGTGTCGCCCTCTACGACGCGCTCGCGTTCCAGATGGGCAGCACCCGCGGCGTCCCCCACCACCGGCACCTGACCAGGCGCGGCGCGCTGCGGCTCGCCCCGTCCCTGCGCAGGGACGCCTTCGCCGGCGCGATCCAGCTGTGGGACGCGCAGGTCGACGACGCCCGCTTCGTCATGATGGTCCTGCGGACGGCCGCGCAGTACGGCGCGCAGATCGCGTCCCGCACCCAGTGCGTCGGCTTCCTCCGCGAGGGCGAGCGCGTCACCGGGCTGCGCGTCCGCGACCTGGAGGCCGGCACCACCAGCGAGGTCCGCGCCAAGCAGGTCGTCAACGCCACCGGGGTCTGGACGGACGACATACAGGAACTCGTCGGCGGACGCGGCCAGATCCACGTCAAGGCGTCCAAGGGCATCCACCTCGTCGTCCCCAAGGACCGCATCCACTCCGCGACCGGCATCCTGCTGCGCACCGAGAAGTCGGTCCTGTTCGTCATCCCCTGGGGCCGGCACTGGATCATCGGGACCACCGACACCGCCTGGGACCTCGACAAGGCCCACCCCGCCGCGTCCCGCGCCGACATCGACTACGTCCTCGAACACGTCAACTCCGTCCTGTCCACCCCCCTCACCCACGACGACGTCGAAGGCGTCTACGCCGGCCTCCGCCCGCTGCTCACCGGCGAGACCGACGAGACCTCCAAGCTGTCCCGCGAGCACGTCGTCGCCCACCCCGTCCCCGGCCTCGTCCTCGTCGCGGGCGGCAAGTACACCACCTACCGGGTCATGGCCAAGGACGCCATCGACGCCGTCGCCCACGGCCTCGACGGCAAGGTCGCCGAGTCCTGCACCGACCGCGTCCCGCTCGTCGGCGGCGACGGCTTCCAGGCCATGTGGAACGCCCGCCACCGCCTCGCCGCCCGTTCCGGCCTGCACGTCGCGCGCATCGAGCACCTCCTGCGCCGGCACGGCACGCTCGTCGACGATCTCCTCGAACTGATCTCCGGCAAGCCCGACCTGGGCAAACCCCTGACCGGAGCGGACGACTACCTCCGCGCCGAGATCGTCTACGCGGCCTCGCACGAGGGCGCCCGCCACCTCAACGACGTCCTCGCCCGCCGCACCCGCATCTCCATCGAGACCTGGGACCGCGGCGTCCGCGTCGCCCAGGAGGCCGCAGACCTCCTCGCCCCCGTCCTGGGCTGGTCCAAGAAGCAGCGCGACCGCGAGATCGAGTACTACCGCAAACGCGTCGAAGCGGAACGCGCCTCCCAAACCCAGGAAGACGACCAGGAGGCCAACGCCCACCGCCGGGGAGCCCCCGAAATCGTCCCCATGGCTCTGTGACCCGCTACCCCGGGGTGTGGGGGTCGTCCCCCAGGTAGATGAGAGCTCTGCCCGTGGAGTACAGGTCCGCGGGGACTCGGTCGGGGTCCAGGAGGTGCTGGAAGGCCAGGCCCAGGTCCAGGGCCAGGGCCAGGGTCGCGCGTTCCGTGGAGGGGACGCCGGAGGGGGGCCGGGTGGGGGCGTCGTCCAGGGCGCTGGCCAGGCGGGCTCGGCGTTCGGCGTACCAGTCGGCGATGCGCCAGCCGGCGGCGTAGTCGCGCATGCCGTACAGCCAGAACTCCATGAGCAGGAGCGCGAGCATGCGCGGGCGGTCGGCGGACGGGTCGGGGGCGGCGGTGCGGCCGGGGCGGGGCAGGGGGGCCTCGCCCGCGGGGACGGCGGCGGCGAGCAGCTCGTCACAGACCTCGGTGCCGCCGCGGTCGCGGGTGAAGCGTTCGAGGAGGGCGAGCAGCAGGTCGGTCTTGCCGGCGAAGTTGGAGTAGACGGCGCCCTTGGTCAGCCCCGCCGCGGCCGCGATGTCGTCCAGCGAGGCGCCGTGGATGCCGCGTTCGGCCCACAGGCGTTCGGCCGCGCCGAGCAGCGCGGTGCGCGTCTGCTCGCGCCGGTCCCGGCGGCGCCCCCGGGCGCCCGGTTCTGCCGCCTCACCCTCGGGCCGGTGGTCGCCGTGGGTGTCGTTCATGTGCACGTTGCTCCCCTTCGGGCTGTGGGCGCGCGACCACGGCCCCCGGACGTTGCGGCAGCGGACGTCCGGGGGCCGTGAGTGAGGCGCCGGTGTCTTCCTGGTTCCCGGGATACACCGGCCGCGCATGGTCAGTCACGGAGTTGCCGACACCGGCCGTCTTGGAACGGTCCGGTCCCTGCCGGGCCCGGCGGGGCGCCGGCGGCAGGGCTCGTTACTTGCGGGTAGCAAAAATGGCCGGGGGGTCATATTCTGTGCACATGGCAACCCCGACGGTCCCTGCCGGAGGCGCCGCGGAGCGCGCGCCGCACGCCCTTCCCGGCGCGACGGCCGACCGGCTGGCCGCGCACATCGTCGCGGCCGGCGGGCGGACGGCCGTGATCCCCGCGCCGTTCACCGGCGAGCCCCTCGCGACCGTGCCGATATCGGACGCGGACGACGTCCGCGCGGCGTACGAGCGGGCGCGGGCGGCGCAGCGGGCGTGGGCGCGGCGGTCCCCGCGCGAGCGCGCCGAGCCCTTCCTGAGGCTCGCCGACGCGCTGGTCGCCCGGCGCGAGGAGATCCTGGACATCATCCAGCTGGAGACCGGCAAGGCGCGCCGGCACGCGATGGAGGAGTTCCTCGACGTGGCGCTGTGCTCGCTGTACTACGCGCGCCGCGCGCCGCGGCTGCTGCGGCCGCGGCGGCGGCAGGGCATGATGCCGGGGCTCACCCGCGTCCGGGAGCTGCGGCACCCGAAGGGCGTCGTCGGGCTGATCTCGCCGTGGAACTATCCGTTCGGGCTGGGCGCCGGCGACATCGCGCCCGCGCTGATGGCGGGCAACGCGGTCGTCCACAAACCGGACACGCAGACCTGCCTGTCCAGCCTGTGGGTCCTGGACCTGCTGGTCGCGCTGGGGCTGCCGCGCGACGTGTGGCAGATCGTGGTGGGCGACCCGGCCGACATCGGCGATCCGCTGGTCGACGGCGCCGACTACGTGTCCTTCACCGGGTCCACGCGCGGCGGGACGGCCATCGCCGAGCGGGTCGCGCCGCGGCTGACCGGCTACTCGCTGGAGCTCGGCGGCAAGAACCCGATGATCGTGATGGCGGACGCCGACGTCGAGCGCACGGCGCGCGGCGCGGTCCGGGCGTGCTTCACCAACGCCGGGCAGCTGTGCATCTCGATCGAGCGGATGTACGTGCACGAGGACGTCTACGACCGGTTCGTCCCCCGGTTCGTGGAGCTGGCCAAGGGCATGCGGCTCGGGACGGGCCTGGACTTCGAGGCCGAGATGGGCTCGCTGACCCACCGGCGGCAGCTGGAGGCGGTGACCCGGCACGTCGACCAGGCCGTCGAGCGGGGCGCGACCGTCCTGGCGGGCGGGAGGGCGCGTCCGGACGTCGGCCCACTCTTCTACGAGCCGACGGTCCTCGCGGACGTCACCGGCGACATGGACCTGTACGGTGACGAGACGTTCGGGCCGGTCGTCGCGGTGTACCGGTACCGGGACGAGGACGACGCGATCGCCCGCGCCAACGACACCCCGTACGGGCTGAACGCCTCGGTGTGGACGCGGGACGTCGCGCGGGGCCGCCGCGTCGCCGCGAGGATCCAGGCGGGCTCGGTCAACGTCAACGACGGCTACGGCGCCGCGTACGCGTCCTACGACGCGCCGATGGGCGGCATGAAGCGCTCGGGGGTCGGGCGCCGCCACGGCGCCGACGGCCTGCTGAGGTTCACCGAGGTGCAGACGATCGCGAGCCAGCACCTGATGGACCTCGAACCGCCCGGCCGTCTCGGCTACGACACCTTCGCCGGCGCGATGGCCACCGGCGTCAAGGTCATGAAGAGGCTGCGGATCAAGTAGGGGTCGCCCGTGGAGCACGACTTCGACGTCCTCGTCGTGGGTTCGGGGTTCGGCGGCAGCGTGACGGCGCTGCGGCTGACGGAGAAGGGGTACCGGGTCGGGGTGATCGAGGCGGGCCGCCGCTTCGACACGAACCCGTCGGGCGCCCCCGGGACCCGTTATCCGGAGCTGCCCAAGACGAACTGGCGCGTCGCCCGTTACCTGTGGGCGCCCGCGCTCGGCCTGACCGGGATGCAGCGAATCCACCTGATCCGCGGCGCGCGGTCGAGCCGCGTCCTGGTGCTGGCGGGCGCGGGAGTGGGCGGCGGGTCGCTGAACTACGCCAACACGCTGTACGTCCCGCCCGAGCCGTTCTTCACCGACCGGCAGTGGGCTCACATAACCGACTGGCGGGACGAGCTCGCGCCCCACTACGACCAGGCCCGGCGGATGCTCGGCGTCGTGCGGAACCCGACCCTGACCGAGGCCGACAAGGTGCTGAGGAAGGTCGCCGACCGGATGGGCGCGGGCGGCACGTTCGTCAGGACGCCGGTCGGGGTGTTCTTCGGGCGCGGCGCCGCGATCGAGTCCGCCGACCCGTTCTTCGGCGGGGCGGGCCCGCGCCGCCGCGGGTGCCTGGAGTGCGGCGAGTGCATGACCGGCTGCCGGCACGGCGCCAAGAACATGCTCACCGAGAACTACCTGTACCTGGCGGAGCGGGCCGGTGCCCGCGTCATGCCGCTGAGCCGGGTCACCCGGGTGGCGCCGCGCGCGGGGGGCGGCTACGAGGTCGGCATCGTCCGGACGGGGTCGTTCGGGCGCCACCGCAGGACGCTCACGGCCCGGGAGGTCGTCTTCGCCGCGGGGACGTACGGCACGCAGAAGCTGCTGCACACGCTGAAGTCGACCGGCGCGCTGCCGCGGCTGTCGGACCGCCTCGGCGAGCTGACGCGCACGAACTCCGAGGCGATCCTCGGCGCGGGCCGCCGGCACGGCGCGCCGGGCCCGGACTTCTCGGCCGGGGTGGCGATCACGTCATCGTTCCATCCAACGCCGGACACCCACATCGAGCCGGTCCGCTATGGCCGCGGCTCGAACCTGCTCGCCGGCCTGCAGACCCTGCTGGTGGACGGCGACCGGCCGGGGGAGCGGCACGTCCCCCGGCTTCGCCGGTTCGCGCGCGCGGCGCTGCGCCGGCCGCGCGACCTCGCGCGGCTGTTCGACGTGCGGTGCTGGTCGGAGCGCACGGTGATCGCGCTCGTCATGCAGACCCGCGACAACTCGATCACGCTGCGGCCCCGGCGGGGCCCGTTCGGCTGGGGCGTGCGCGCCTCGGCCGGGCACGGCGAGCCCAACCCGACCTGGATCCCGGAAGGGCACGCCGCCACGCGGCTGATCGGCGAAGAGATCGGCGGCGTCGCGGGCGGCACCTGGGGTGACCTGTTCGACGTCCCGATGACCGCGCACTTCCTCGGCGGCTGCGTGATCGGCGACTCCGCCGAGTCGGGCGTGATCGACCCCTACCACCGTGTCTACGGACACCCGGGCCTGCACGTCGTGGACGGGTCGGCGGTCTCGGCGAACCTCGGCGTCAACCCGTCCCTGACGATCACCGCGCAGGCGGAGCGGGCCATGTCGCTGTGGCCGAACCGGGGCGAGGCGGACCCGCGCCCGGGGCTCGGCGCCGCGTACCGCAGGCTGGACCCGGTGGCGCCGCGGAACCCGGTGGTGCCGGCGGGCGCCCCGGCGGCGCTGCGGCCGCCCGTCGCCGGGACCGGACGACCGGATCGGTGCCCAGAATGAGGGAAAGGTCGCGACTCTCCGTGAACGAGCGCGGCGGGTCACGCGGACGTACCGTGCGGGTATGCGCGCGACCATCCCCCTTGCCGCGGTGCTGGGCGTCCCCCTCGTCCTGATCCCGCCCTCCGGCGCCGCGCGGGCCGCCCGGCCCCCCGCCGAGCCCCCCGCCCGGGCCGCCGTCCGCACGCCGGCCCAGGTGCTGCCCATGACCGCCGGGCTCCGCGGTGAACTCGCCCGGCTCTACGACCACGACCACAACGCCGGGCACTATCGAAGGCTCGTGGTGGAGAGGTCGGGTGCCCACTACGGGCGTGTGGGGAATCGCTATTACGCCGTACTGGGGCTCTGGTACCGCGACAGCCCGGCCAAGAACACCGATGCCGGGACCGCGTTCACCAGGTCCGGGCCCAAGGGCCAGTGGACGGTCAGCATGGTGGACGGGGCGTACGACCCCTGTGCACGACCGGCGCCCGAGCCGCTGATGCGCGCCTGGGGCATGCGCCTTGCCAAGTGCTCCGGCACCGCGTCCTCCTGACCGGGGCCGTATGAGCACGGCCGGGACACGGGCGCTCTGCCGGTGCCCCGGGCCGTGCTCAGGAACAGCGCCTACGCCCGGTAGGCGGCCCACTGGTCGTGCATGCGCTGGTTCTGGCCCGGCGTGAACTCGGTCATGCACGAGTCGTAGCCGTAGTCCATGTAGTTGTGGATCGGGTCCACGCCCGGCGAGGAACAGGTGTCGCGGCCGGTCGGGCAGCCGTTGGCGGGGCTCTGCTCGGCCGGGGTGTCGGCGACGCTGTCACCGGCGCCACTGCACCCGCCCTGGAACGTGTGGTACAGCCCCAGCCAGTGCCCCACCTCGTGGGTTCCGGTGTCACCCTCGTTGTAGTTGGTGAGGGTGCCGCCCGGCAGGCTCTGGTAGTGGATGACGACGCCGTCCAACTTGGGCTTGGCCTTGTAGTCACTGGGGAACGTGGCCCAGCCGAGCAGGCTGTTGCCCAGATTCGCGGTGTACAGGTTGAGGTCCTGGGCGCCGCCGACGCGCAGCGAGTTCTTCATCTGCGACTCGTAGCGCTGCGGGTCGTTGAACCAGGTGGCGTTGTTGGTCCGCTTGATCTCGGCGAGCGTGAACGTGACGCCGCTCGGCGCGTACGCATTGTTCAGGACTTCGAGCTGCTTGGTGAACGTGGCGTCCGGGACGTTCCCCGCGCTGCCGTAGACGACCTGGAAGTGCACCCGGACGGTCGCCGCGGCGGCCTTCGCCCGCGTGGCCGCGCTGAGCCCGCCGAGGCGGTCGTGGAAGTCCTTCTCCATCGCCGCGACCTTGGCGGCGCCGGGCTGGTTCCGCTCGGTGACGTGGGAGCCCGCCTTCACGCGCGCCTGCGCGGGCGCGTCCGCCCGTCCGTCACAGCGGGTGGACGAGGCGGACGCCACGGCGGGGGCGGACGCCACGGCGACGGCGGGCGCGTACGCGGTGAACGCGGCGAGCAGGCCGGTGACGGCGGTGGCGATTCCAGCGCGTTTCATGCAACTCCTTGGGGGGCGGCGCGCCGTGGGTGCGCGCGGTGGGAGCGGAGTCATCGCTGAAACCAGAGTGATAGCCACTAGCTGGAGCGTCTTTAGCAAACCTGGACGAACGAGTACAGAATTGGCGCAAGGGCGTGCCGTAGCGCGGTCACGGGGCCGCCGCGGGCGTATCGTGACCGGCGTGAACGTCGAGGACGAGGCGGCCCGCATCCTGGCGGACCTGCGCGCCGTGGCCGACCCCGAGCGGGCCGCGAGCGAGCGCCGCTACCTGAAGAGCGACCTCGCGCACATCGGCGTGCCCGTTCCCGCGCTGCGGAAGGTGGCGCTGGCGGCGGTGCGCACGCCGCCCGAGCGCGTCGAGCTGGTCGCCCTCGCCGAGACGCTGTGGGCGGTGCGCGACGGCGGTCGTCCCGTGCACGAGGCGCGCATGGCGGCCGTGGAGGTCCTGGCCAAGCGCGCGGCCTTGCTGCAGCCCGGTGACGTGGACATGGCCGAACGGTTCGTCCGGGACTCGGCGAGCTGGGTGTACGTCGACCACATCGCCGAGAAGGTGGTCGGCGGGCTCGTCCTCCGCCACCCCGACCTGGGCGCCAGGCTGGACGCGTGGGTCAGCGACCCCTACATGTGGATTCGCCGCACGGCCGTGCTGGCGTTGCTACCGGGCGTCCGGTCGGGAGCCCCCGACCTGGACCGGATCTCCGGATACGGGGACGCGCTGCTCGGCGAGACCGAGTTCTTCATCAGAAAGGCTCTGGGGTGGGTCCTGCGTGAGCTGTCCAGGAAGGACCCGGCGTGGGTGACGGACTGGGTCGCGGCCCGTACCGGGGGCATCTCCGGCGTGACGATCCGCGAGGCCGTCCGCCATCTCCCGGACGGCGACGCCGCCCGGCTGCTCGCCGCCTACCGGGCGCGGTAGGCGGCCGTCAGGCACGGTGGTCATCAGGCACGGTGGTCATCAAGCACGGAAGGCCGCCCAGACCTGGCGCATACGGGCGCCCTGGCCCGAGGTGAACGACGTCATGCAGGTGTCGTAGCCGTAGTCCATGAAGTTGTGAATCGGGTCATGGCCGGGCTGGGGACAGGTGTCCTTCCCGCCGGGGCAGCCGTTGGTGGGGTCGCGCTCAGGAGGCGTGTCGGCGACCCGGTCGCCCTGGCCGCCGCAGCCGTCCTGGAACGTGTGGTAGAGCCCGAGCCAGTGCCCCACCTCATGGGTGGCGCTGAATCCCCGGTTGAAGTTGTCGATCGGGCCGCCGGGCATGCTGTCGGAATGGATGGTGACGCCGTCCATTTTCGGGCCGGTCCGGTACTTCCACGGGAACGTCGACCAGCCCAGGAGGTCGCCGTCGATATGGACGCTGTACAGATTCAGGGTGTTCCTGCCGCCCCTGTGGAGCCTCGGCTTGTACGTCCTCTCGAACCGGTCCGGCTCGTAGTACCAGCCGCCGTTGTCAGAGCGGTCCACGTGGCGGAGCGCGAAGGAGACCCGGGTGTCGGCGCCGCCGAAGCGCCCGCCGTAGGAGGCGTTGAGGGCACCGATCTGCCGCCGCACCGTCGCGTCCGAGACGTTGCCCGTCGGGCCGTCGTGGATGACGTGGAAGTACACCGGAACGCGGACCGCGCCGCTCCGCCGCCCGGCTCCGGGCACCGGAGCCCGCCGCGCGCCGGCCGTCCCGCCCTCGGCGAGGGCCACCCAGCCGAGGCCGACCAGCGCCACCGCCCGGACGGCGCCGGCGATGTACCGCTCGGAGGTGAAGCCGGTCAGCGCCGACTCGTACAGCCGCCGCGCCTCGGCGAGGTCGCCGCGCAGCCGCGCGACCCGGCCCAGCCCGTGGTGCGCCCCGGCGACCTTGTCGGAGGCGCCCGCCCGCCGGGCCAGCTCGGCGCCGCGCAGGTAGTCGGCGTGCGCCGCGTCCAGCTCACCGGCCTGGACGCGGATGTCGCCGCGCCGGTACAGCAGGTCGGCGGTGTCCTCCAGCGCGCCGATCCGCTCGACCAGCGCGAGCGCCTCGTCCAGCAGGGCCAGCGCCCGGTCCCGGTCGCCGCGCCAGGCGGCGATCTGGGCGAGCGGGTCGAGCGAGTTGGCGACGCCCCACCCGTCGCCGCAGGATCGGAAGCCGCGGACGGCCTCGGCGCACGCCTCCTCGGCCGCGTCCATGTCGCCGCCGAACTGGAGCAGGAAACCGTCGCTCATCCGGATCAGGGCCCGCGACCACGGGTCGGTGCCGATCTGTTTCTCCATGATGGTGACGTCGGTGCGCCGGGGTCCGGCGGTCATCGCCCACAGGACGGCGGTGGCCGCGTAGTCGAGCGTGCGGCCGATGCCCTTCAGCAGCTCCTCGGCCCGGTCGAGCCATCCCTCCGCCCGGTCGGCGGACCCGCCGCCCGACACGGCGTTCACGGCGCACAGCACGAACTCCTCGTGCAGGCCGTCCGGGGGGTCCAGGCCGACGACGCCCATCAGCTCCGTGGCCAGCGACGCGCCCTCGATCCGCCCGCGCAGCCACCAGTACCAGGTCAGGGACGCGACGAGCCGCAGCGCCGTGGCCGGGTCGGCGCGCATGCGGCGGCGCAGCGCCGCGTGCAGGTTGCCGTGGTCGGCGGCGAGCCGCTCCAGCCACTCCAGCTGGTCGGCGCCGCGCAGGTGCGGGTCGGCGCGGCGCGCCAGATCGAGGAAGTACGCGGCGTGCCGGCGCTCGATCCGGTCCGTCTCGCCCGCCTCGTCGAGCCGCTCGGCGCAGAACGCGCGGACGGTGTCGAGCATCCGGTACCGGGTCCCGTCGGACTGCAGCAGCGACTTGTCGGTCAGCTCCGCGAGCAGCTCGTCGGCGTCGGGCAGGTCGCACACCCGCTCGGCGGCCTCCAGGGTCAGCCCGCCGGTGAACACGGTCAGCCGCCGCGCGAGGGTCTGCTCCGCCGTGCCCAGCAGATCCCAGCTCCACTCGACGACCGCGCGGAGCGTCCGGTGGCGCGCCACGGCCGCCCGGTCGCCGCGCGACAGCAGCCGGAACCGGTCGTCCAGCCGCGTGGCGACCTGCGCGACGGGCAGCGACCGCAGCCGCGCGGCGGCCAGCTCCAGCGCCAGCGGCAGCCCGTCCAGCGCCGTGCAGATCCGCAGCACGGCGGCGAGGTTGCCCTCGTCCACGGCGAAGCCGGGCCGGACCGCCGCGGCCCGGTCGGCGAACAGCCGCACCGCCGGGTACCGGACGGCCT
>NZ_CAACVB010000199.1 GCF_900659635.1 Actinomadura roseirufa
CGAGAGGGGCACCCACGACACGCTGCTGGCCGCTGAGGGGACCTACGCCCGCTTGTTCAGGCTCCAGGCCACCGGCTACCAGGAGGCCATCGGATGAGACCCGCGGGCCCGGCGGACCCCGCCGTCAGGCCTCCGGGGCCTCGGGCGGGTTCCGCTGGCCGCGGGTCGCGCCCGCGCAGGCCACGATCACGCAGCCGACGGCGATCCACTGGCGGCCGGTGAGCACCTCGCCGAGGATCGCGACGCCGACGAGCGCGGCCACGGCGGGCTCCAGGCTCATCAGGATCCCGAAGACGCTGGCGGGCATCCGGCGCAGCGCCTCCAGCTCCAGCGAGTAGGGGATCACCGACGACAGCAGCCCGACGCTGACGCCGATGAGCAGAAGCTCGGGGTCGAGCAGCGTCCCCCCGCCGGACGCCACGCCGAGCGGCAGGATCGCGGCGGACCCGACGACGCTGGCCAGGGCCAGCCCGGTGGACCCGGAGAACCGCCGGCCGGTCGCGGCGGTGAGCAGGATGTAGGCGCCCCAGCCGACACCGGCGAGCAGCGCGAAGACGATGCCGAGCACGTCGACGTCGCCGCCTCCCCTGGCCAGCAGGACCACGCCCGCGCCCGCCAGGACGACCCAGATCAGGTCGCGCGGACGCCGGGAGGCGAGGATGGCCACCGTCAGCGGCCCGAGGAACTCGATCGTCACCGTGACGCCCAGCGGGATGCGCGAGAACGCCTGGTAGAACGAGAAGTTCATGGACGCCAGCGCCAGCCCGAGACCGGCGGCGACGGCGAGGTTCGACCGCGAGTGGTCGCGCAGCACCGTCCGCAGCGCCTTGCGCGCCACGAACGCCAGCACGATCGCGGACGTCAGCAGCCGCATCGTCACCACGGCGGTCGGCGGCATCCGGTCGAACAGGTGCTTGGCCACGCCGGCGCCGACCTGCACCGAGACGATGCCGAGCAGGACCAGCGCGGGCGGCGGCACCGAGCCGAGCGACAGCGCACGCGCGCGCCCCGTCTCCCGGGGCGCGCCGCCGAACGTCGAGCCGGGCGCCTCAGCGAGAGCCACGGATCACTCCCATCGGAAGAAACGGGCCGCGAGCGCCAGGCCCGCGGCGGTCCAGACGGCGAGGACGAGCAGGGGCTTGCCGGGGAAGGCCGCGCCGTCCCGCAGGACCTGCCGCAGCCCGTCCGAGAGCGCCGCGACGGGCAGCAGCTCCAAGGCGCTCCTGACCGCGCCGGGGAACTTGTCGAGCGGGAACACGACGCCGCCAACGGCCAGCAGCAGGATGTAGACGAGGTTGGCGGCGGCGAGCGTCGCCTCGGCGCGCAGCGTCCCGGCCATGAGCAGCCCGAACCCGCTGAACGCGGCGGTGCCGAGCACCAGCAGGGCCAGGGCCGAGACCGGGTCGCCGTGCGGGTGCCAGCCGAGCGCGAGCGCCACCGCGCAGATCACCGCGGCCTGCAGCGCCTCGACCGCCACCACCGTGAGGGTCTTGGCGGCGATCAGGCCGCCGCGCGGCAGCGGCGTGGCGCCGAGCCGCTTCAGCACGCCGTACCGCCGTTCGAAGCCGGTGCCGATGGCCTGGCCGGTGAACGCCGTGGACAGCACCGCCAGCGCGAGCACCCCGGGCGCGAGGAAGTCGACCCGGCGGCCCCCGCCGACGTCCAGCAGCGACGTCGTGCCGAACAGGGTGAGCAGGACCACGGGGATGATCAGCGTGAGCAGGAGCTGCTCGCCGTTGCGCAGCAGGGTCCGCAGCTCGTAGCGGGTCTGCGCGAGCACCATCCGCGGCAGCGGCACGGCGCCCGGCGCGGGCGCGAGGTCCAGCGGGGCGGGCGAGGCGGTCATGAGCGCAGCTCCCGTCCGGTCAGCTCCAGGAAGACGTCCTCCAGCGTGCGGCGCTCGATGCGCAGGTCCTCGGTCATGACGTCGTGCGAGGCGCACCAGGCGGTGACCGTCGCCAGCAGCTCGGGCCGCACGTCGGCCTCGATCAGGTAGTGCCCGGCGGGGGACTCCTTGGCGGCGCTCCCGGCGGGCAGCGCCGACAGCAGCTCCTCCAGGCCGAGGCCGGGCCGGGCCCGGAAGCGCAGCTGCCGCTCCGCGCCGGTCAACTCGGCCGGGGCGCCCTCGGCCACGACCGCGCCGTGGTCGACGATGACCACCCGGTCGGCGAGGCGCTCGGCCTCCTCCATGTTGTGGGTGGTCAGCACCACCGACACCCCGGCGGCGCGCAGGCCCTCGACCAGCTCCCACGTGGCGTGCCTGGCCTGCGGGTCCAGCCCGGTGGTCGGCTCGTCGAGGAAGACCAGCTCGGGCCGGCCGACCACGGCGACCGCCAGCGACAGCCGCTGCCGCTGCCCGCCCGACAGCCGCCGGAACGGCGTGCGCGCGTGCTCGGTGAGGCCGAGCCGCGCGAGCAGGGCGCCCGGGTCGAGCGGCGCGGAGTGGAAGGAGGCGACCAGCCGCAGGAACTCGCCGGCGCGCGCCGTGCCCGGCACCCCGCCGGACTGCGGCATCACCCCGACCCGCGGCTTGAGCGCGCGGGCGTCGGCGACCGGGTCCAGGCCGAGGACGCGCACGGTGCCGGCGTCGGCGCGGCGGAAGCCCTCGCAGATCTCGATCGTGGTGGTCTTGCCGGCGCCGTTCGGGCCGAGCAGCGCCGTGACGGCGCCCCGGGCGGCGCTGAGCGAGAGGCCGTCCACGGCCGTCGCCGTGCCGTAGCGCTTGACGAGCGAGCCCAGCTCGACCGCGCCGTCTCCGGGGGGTGTCATGCAGATGAGTTTAGGTCCGGCCGCCGCCGGCCCCGCGCGCGGCTCGGCCCGGGGACCGCGCGGCGGCCGGCGGGCGGTCCGGGCGGGCCCCGCCCGGGCCCGCGGCTGGTTTCGCGGGCAGGGCGCCGGGTAGCCCTGCCAGTGATCGAAATCACCCCCGGTGACCTGGGGATTCGTGCCGTCCGGGGAGACGCGGTGTCATTCCACGTGGATTCCGAGGCCGGCCGGCTGCGGCGGGTCCTGCTGCACCGGCCGGAGCTGTCGTTGAAGCGGCTCACCCCTTCCAACGCGGCGGACCTGCTGTTCGACGACGTGCTGTGGGTGCGGCGGGCGCAGGAGGAGCACGAGGAGTTCCAGGCGGTGCTGCGCTCGCGCGGCGTCGAGGTGCACCTGCTGATGGACCTGCTCCAGGAGACGATCGAGATCCCCCAGGCCCGCGGGCACATCCTGGACTTCTCGATCGACCCGCACTTCTACGGCCCGCTGTCCACCGACGCGATCCGCAACTGCTTCGACGCGATGGACGTGCCGGAGCTGGCGGCCTTCCTGATCGGCGGCATCACCAAGCGGGAGATGCTGGAGCGGATCACCGAGCCGGCCTCGATCGCCTTCCACTCGCTCGCCCTGGACGACTTCATCCTCCCGCCGCTGCCCAACCACCTGTTCACCCGCGACACCTCGTGCTGGATCTACGACGGGGTCTCGATCAACGCGATGCGCAAGAAGGCGCGTGCGCGGGAGACCGTCAACATGGAGGCGATCTACCGCTGGCACCCGATGTTCGCCGACGGCTACGACCGGCCCGGGGACGGCGGGTTCCACGTGTGGAACCGCGGGACGGAGACGGCGCCCGCCACGATCGAGGGGGGCGACGTCCTGGTGCTCGGCGGCGGCGCGGTCCTGGTGGGGATGAGCGAGCGCACCCAGCCGCAGGCCGTCGAGATGCTCGCCCAGTCGCTGTTCGCCGGCGGGAGCTGCACCCGGATCGTGGCGCTGCGGATGCCGAAGAAGCGGGCGTTCATGCATCTGGACACCGTCCTGACGATGGTCGACCACGGTGTGTTCACCGCCTACGCGGGCCTGGGCGCGCTCCCGTCCCACACCGTCGAGCCGGGCGACAACGAGAAGGAACTGAAGATCACCGACCATCCGCCGGAGGACATGTACCGGGCGATCGCGGCGGCCGCCGGCGTGGACGCGGTGAAGGTCCTCACCCCCACACAGGACGTGTTCGCCGCCGAGCGCGAGCAGTGGGACGACGGCTCCAACGTCCTGGCCGTCGAACCGGGCGTGGTCATCGCCTACGAGCGCAACGCCACGAGCAACAACCACCTGAGCCGCAACGGCGTCGAGGTGCTGCCGGTCCGCGGCAGCGAACTGGGCCGCGGGCGCGGCGGGCCGCGCTGCATGAGCTGCCCCCTGGAACGGGACGCCTGACCGGTCCCCGCCGACCGGTACCGCGATGAGGAGGGGAACCCATGGCCTACAACCTGCGCGGCCGCAGCTACCTCAGGGAGCTGGACTTCTCGCCCAAGGAGTTCGGATTCCTGATCGACCTCGCGGCCGAGCTGAAGGCGGCCAAGTACGGCGGGACGGAACGGCCGCGCCTCACCGGCAGGAACATCGCGCTGATCTTCGAGAAGGCGTCCACCCGGACGCGCTGCGCGTTCGAGGTCGCCGCGCACGACCAGGGCGCGCACGTCACCTATCTCGACCCCTCCGGCTCCCAGATCGGCCACAAGGAGTCGATGAAGGACACCGCCCGGGTGCTCGGCCGGATGTTCGACGCCATCGAGTACCGGGGGTCGAGCCAGCGCCTCGTGGAGGAGCTGGCCGAGTACTCCGGCGTACCGGTCTGGAACGGCCTGACCGACGAGTGGCACCCGACGCAGACGCTCGCCGACCTGCTCACCATGCGCGAGCACGGCGACCGGCCGCTGCACGAGCTCGCCTACGCCTACCTCGGCGACGCCCGCAGCAACATGGGCAACTCCTACGTCGCGGCCGGTGCCCTGCTCGGCATGGACGTGCGCGTCGTCGCGCCGGCGGCGCTGTGGCCCGACGAGGAGGCGGTCGTCAAGCCCGCCCGGGAGGTCGCGGCCCGGACCGGCGCCGAGATCACCATCGTCGAGGACGTGGCCCAGGGAGTCCGCGGCGCCGACTTCGTGCTCACCGACGTGTGGGTGTCGATGGGCGAGCCGGAGCGGGTCTGGGACGAGCGGATCAGGCTGCTGCGGCCCTACCAGGTCAACGCCGCCGTCATGGAGATGACCGGGAACCCGCGCGCCAGGTTCATGCACTGCCTTCCCGCGTTCCACGACCGCGGGACCACCGTGGGCGAAAAGATCTTCCAGCGGACCGGGCTCGACGCGCTCGAGGTCACCGACGAGGTCTTCGAGTCCCCCGCCTCGATCGTCTTCGACGAGGCCGAGAACCGGATGCACACCATCAAGGCGGTCATGGTCGCGACGCTCGGCTGAGCCGTGCGGGGCCGGGCGGGAGGGCAGGGCAGGATGCGGGTACTCGTCGCGCTCGGGGGCAACGCGCTGGTCAAGCGGGGGGACACACCGGACGCCGAGCTGCAGCGGGCGAACGTGATGACCGCCGTGCGCTCGCTGGCGCCGCTCGCCGAGCGGCACGAGCTGATCATCACCTTCGGCAACGGGCCGCAGGTCGGGGTGCTCGCGCTGGAGAGCGTCAACGACCCGAACCTGACGCGGCCCTACCCGCTGGACACCATCGGCGCCGAGACCCAGGGCATGATCGGCTACTGGATGCTGCAGGCGCTGCAGAACGCGCTGCCCGGCCGGCAGGTCGTCGCGCTGATCAACCAGACGCTCGTGTCGGCGGTGGACCCGGCCTTCGGGAACCCCACCAAGTTCGTCGGCCAGGTCTACGAGCGCGAGGAGGCGGACCGGCTCGCCCGCCGGTACGGCTGGACGGTCCGCCGGGACGGCCACGGCTGGCGGCGGGTGGTGCCCTCCCCGCAGCCGCAGCGGGTGATCGAGACCCGGCTGATCAGGCAGCTCGTCCGGACCGGGACGGTGGTGGTCTGCGCGGGCGGCGGAGGGATCCCGGTATTCCGCAACGACGTCGGGCGCCTGGAGGGCGTCGAGGCCGTGATCGACAAGGACCTCACGGCGTCCGTGCTGGCCGAGACCCTGGAGGCGGACGCGTTCCTCATCCTCACCGACGTGCCGCAGGTGATGCGCGGCTTCGGCACGCGGCACCAGGAGGGGATCGGCCACACCACGCCGTACGAGCTGCGCGCCGAGGACTTCCCCGCCGGGTCGATGGGCCCCAAGGTCGAGGCCGCCGCGGGCTTCGTGGAGCGGACCGGCGACATGGCGGCGATCGGCCGGCTGGACCAGTGCGTGCAGATCCTCGCCGGGTCCGCGGGGACCATCGTCACCCCGAACGCGACCTGGCCGCTGGCGAGCACGCTGTGAGCGCGGGCACGGGGACGGGGCCCGGGACGGCGCTGCACGGCCTGTTCCGGACCAAACCGGTCGACCGGATCGTCGCCGAGGGCGGGCACGGCGAGGGCGGCGAGCTGCGGCGGACGATGAGCCTGCTGCAGCTCACGCTGTTCAGCGTCGGCGCCACGCTCGGCACCGGCATCTTCGTGGTGCTGGGCGAGGCGGTGCCGAAGGCGGGCCCGGCGGTGGTCCTGTCGTTCGTGCTCGCCGCGGTCACCGCGCTGTTCTCCGCGCTGTCGTACGCGGAGCTCGCCGGGACGATCCCGGTGTCGGGCTCGTCCTACTCCTACGCCTACGCGACCCTCGGGGAGCTGGTGGCCTGGGTGTGCGGCTGGTGCCTGCTGCTGGAGTACGCGGTCTCGGTGTCGGCGGTCGCGGTCGGCTGGGGCTCCTATCTGAACGAGTTCTCCGACAAGGCGTTCGACCTCGCCATGCCCGCCGCGATCAGCGACTCGCCCGGCGAGAACGGCGGGGTCGTCAACCTGCCCGCCGTGGCCGTGGTGCTGATCGCCACGGTCCTGCTGCTGCGCGGCACGTCCGAGAGCGCCACCGCGAACACGATCATGGTGTTCCTCAAGCTCGGCGTGCTGGCGTTCTTCTGCGCCGTCGCCTTCACCGCGCTGGAGGCCGGGAACCTCACCCCCTTCGCGCCGATGGGCTGGGCCGGGATCAGCGCCGCCGGCTCCAAGGTGTTCTTCTCCTACATCGGCTTCGACGCCGCGTCCACCGCGGGCGAGGAGGCGCGGAACCCGCGCCGGGACCTGCCACTGGCGATCATCCTGTCGCTGGCGATCGTGACCGTCGTGTACGTGCTGGTCGGGCTGGCCGCGGTGGGGGCGATGCCCTGGCGGCGCTTCGGGCTGAGCGGCTCGGAGGCGTCCCTGGCGCAGGTCCTGGACGAGGCCACCGGGCGGGCCTGGCCGTCGATGATCCTCTCGCTCGGCGCCGTCATCGCCATCGCCAGCGTCGTGCTGACCGTGATGTACGGGCAGACCCGCATCCTGTTCGCGATGTCCCGGGACGGGCTGATCCCGCCCGTCTTCCAGCGGGTGAGCCCGCGGCGGGCCGTGCCGGTCGCCAACACGGTCATCGTCGCCGTGTTCATCTCCGCGCTGGCGGCGCTCGTGCCGCTCGGCCGGCTCGTGGACGCCACCAGCATCGGGACGCTGTTCGCGTTCGCGCTGGTGAGCGTCGGCGTCATCGTGCTGCGCCGGACCCGCCCCGAGCTGCCGCGCAGCTTCCGGACGCCGTTCTACCCGGTCACCCCGCTGCTCGGCGTCGGCTTCTGCGTGTACCTGATGGTCGGCCTCGGCGGGGCGACCTGGCTGGTGTTCTCCCTGTGGACGCTCGCCGGGCTGGTCGCCTACTTCGCCTACGGGCGGCGCCACTCGCGCCTCGGGGCCGCGCCCGCCGCGGGCGGGGGGCGGCCGTGAGCGGCGACGGCGGGCTCCGGGTCCTCGCCGGCTACTCGCCCGACCCCCGCGGCGACGACGCGCTGGCACTGGCCGCCCTGGTCGTGCGGACCGCCGGGACGGCGCTGACCGTGGCGCACGTCCACCCGCCCGCCTGGCCCGCGCGGGGTCCCGGATCGGTGGACGCCGAATGGCTCGCCTACCTCGAGGAGCGGTCCGAGGCGGCGCTCGCCCGCGCGGCCGTCCGGCTCGCCGCGCTGCGGGTGCCGGAGGTCGCGGTGGACCTGCGCGTGCACGCCCACCGGGGCAGCGGGCGCGGGCTGATCGAGGTCGCCGGGGACGTCGGCGCCGACCTCGTCGTGGCCGGGTCCGCGCCGCGCGGGCGGCGCGGCTCTCGGGGCCGTCCGCCGCGCCCTCCTGCGGGGCGCCTGCGGGGGTGGTCGCGGAGGTGTCGGTGGGATGGTCGGTCACGGGCTTCCCGTCGCGGCTGGTCACGGCTGGCGGTGGACCGTCCCGAGCGTGCCATGGACGGCCCGCGCGGTCACGGAGGTGGCGCAAAAGGCGGTCACGGGTGGGCGGCGGCCATGTCGGAGACGTCGTCGAGCGCGGACCGGATCTCGCCCGGCAGGGTCAGGTCCTCGCTCTCCAGGATCGCGGCGAGCTGCGCCGCCGTCCGCGCCCCGACGATGGGCGCGGCGACGCCCGGCCGGTCCCGCACCCAGGTGAGCGCCACGCTGAGCGGCGACACGCCGAGGCCCTCGGCCGCGGTCACGACGGACTCGACGATGCGGGCGCACTCCTCGTCCAGATAGGGCTGGACGAAGTCGGCGAAGTGCGACGCCGCGGCGCGCGACCCGGCGGGGATGCCGGTCCGGTACTTGCCGGTGAGCACCCCGCGCCCGAGCGGCGACCAGGGCAGCAGGCCCGCGCCCGCGTCCAGCACCGCCGGGACGACCTCCCGCTCGATGTCGCGGCGCAGCAGCGAGTACTCCAGCTGCGCCGCCACGACGGGCGCGCGGCCGGGCCAGGCGCGCTGCCACGCCGCGGCCTTGGCCACCTGCCATCCCGCGTAGTTCGACACCCCGACGTACCGGGTCCGGCCGGACGCGACCGCCTCGTCCAGCGCCGACAGCGTCTCCTCCAGCGGCGTCGCCGGGTCGTACACGTGCAGCTGCCACAGGTCGACGTATTCGAGGTCCAGCCGGTCCAGGGAGGCGTCCAGGGCGCGCAGCAGGTGCCGCCGGGAGCCGTCGTAGCGGCCGTTGGGGCGGATCGCCGCCTTGGTGGCGATGACGAGGTCGTCACGGTCCACCATCTCGCGCAGCAGATGCCCGAGGATCCGCTCGCTGTCGCCCTCGGTGTAGACGTCGGCGGTGTCGACCAGCGTGCCCCCGGCCTCCACGAACGCGACCAGCTGCGACGCGGCCTCGTCCGGCTCGGTGTCCTGACCCCAGGTCATGGTGCCGAGACCCAGCCGGGACACCAGCAAACCGCTCCGCCCGAGGTGACGCTCCTTCATAGGCGGTCAATGTAGCGGTCACGGCGGCCGGTCCACCGCGCCGTCACCGGGGGTGCCTGGTCCGTGACGGCTCCCCGGGGGCGGGCGGAGGGGCGCCGCGGTCCGGCCCGGGAACGGTCCCGGCGGCGCCGGAGTGGATCATCCGCGCAGGTGGGCGGCGTTCCCCGGACCGGAACTCCAAGCGGCGGGCGGGGCCCCGACGGGTGCCGCTACCCTTCCCTAGGGGATCGGGCGCCGTGGCCCATCTCGCACTCTGGGAGGGGATCCGCCGCCTGTGAACGTCGTGGAAGCGACCGTGCTGGGAATCGTCCAGGGGCTCACCGAGTTCCTGCCGATCTCCAGTTCGGGACACCTGCTCATCGTCCCGAAGCTGCTGGGCTGGGGCGACCCGGGCGCGCCCTTCACGGCGGTCATCCAGCTCGGCACCATGGCCGCGGTCATCATCTACTTCCGGCGCGACCTGATCCGCATCATCGCCACCTGGACCAAGAGCCTGTGGACGCCGGCGCTGCGCACGCACCAGGACGCGCGGATGGGCTGGTACATCGGCCTCGGCACCATCCCGATCTCGGTGTGCGGGCTGGCCTTCAAGGACTTCATCGAGGGCCCCTCCCGCAACCTGTGGATCAACTCGACCTCGCTGATCCTCATGGGCCTGCTGCTGATGGTCGCCGAGTGGGCGGGCATCAAGAAGCGCGAGGTCGCCGACCTCAACATGCGCGACGGCCTGCTGATCGGCGGGTTCCAGTGCCTGTCGCTGATCCCGGGCTCGTCCCGGTCGGGCTCCACCATGACGGGCTCGCTGTTCCTCGGCTACACCCGCGAGGCCGCCGCGCGGTACTCCTTCCTGCTGTCGATCCCGGCGGTGGTGCTGTCGGGGCTGTTCGAGCTGCGCAAGGCGTTCGACGGCTCCCTGCAGGTCGTGCCGACGGTCGTCGCGACCGTGGTGTCGTTCGTGGTCGGGTACGCGTGCATCGCGTGGCTGCTGAAGTTCCTCACCCGGCACTCGATGATGGTGTTCGTCTACTACCGGGTGGCGCTCGGCGGGATCCTCATCGGACTGCTCACCGCTGGCGCGCTCGAGGCGACCTGACCGGCGCTCCCGCGGGCTCCCCAGGGCCGGCCCCCTACAGCCAGCCGCCCTTGCGGAGCCTGCGGAACAGCACCGTGCACACGACGGCCATCACGCAGATGACCAGCGGGTACCCGAACGTCCAGTGCAGTTCGGGCATGTGGTCGAAGTTCATGCCGTAGATCCCCGCGATCGCGGTGGGCACGGCGATGATCGCAGCCCAGGCGGAGATCTTGCGCATGTCCTCGTTCTGCTGTTTGCCGAGCAGCGCCAGGTGCGCCGTCAGCACGCTGGTGAGCAGCTCGTTGTGCGCGTCGACCTGCCCGTCCACCTGGAGGAGGTGGTCCAGGACGTCGCGGAAGTACTCCCGGGTGCCGTCGCATTCGGAGACCCGGCCCTTCACGATGTCCTGCAGGACGGGGACCAGCGGGTCCTCGGCGGTGCGGAACTCCAGCACCTCCCGCTTGAGCGAGTAGATCTCCGCGGTGACGTCCCGGCCGCGCGGGTCGAACACGGCGCGCTCCAGGCCGATGATGTCGACCTCGACCTCGTGCGCGACGAGCCCGTAGCGGTCCACCACCTCGTCGCACACCGCGTACAGGACGGCCGTGGCGCCGTGCTTGAGCAGCTCCGGGGACTCCTCCAGCCGCTTGCGGACGGGCCCGAGCGGGTTGCCGGCGCCGTGCCGGACGGTCACCACGAAGTCGGTGCCCAGGAAGAGCATGATCTCGCCGACCTCGATGTCGGAGGTCTCGTCGACGTAGGCGAGCGTCTTCAGGACGACGAACAGCGTGTCGTCGTAGCGTTCCATCTTGGGCCGCTGATGGGCCGTCACGGCGTCCTCGGCGGCGAGCGGATGCAGCCGCAGCTCGTCGCGGACGAGCTCGAACTCCTCCTCGTCGGGCTCGAACAGCCCGATCCAGACGAAGCACTCGCCGGCCGCGCGGGCGAGGTCGAAGGCGTCGCTGATGTCGCCCTCGATGTCGCGGCGGGTGCCGCCCGCGTAGATGGCCTTGTCCACGATCACGCACGCATTGTCCCGCATCCGCGGCACGCCGCGGTATCGGTCCGGAGATCACTGGGCCGCCCGGGATCTCATAGAGTGCCGTGTGTGACGACCCTTCTCCTGGTGAGGCATGGCCTGACCGCGATGACCGGACCCGTGCTCGCCGGCTGGACGCCCGGGGTGCGGCTGGACGAGCGCGGCCGCGCGCAGGCGGCGGCGCTGGCCGGGCGGCTGGCCCCGGTGCCGCTCGCGGCGGTCGTGGCCAGCCCGCTGGAGCGCTGCGTCGAGACCGCCGAGGCGGTCGCCGGCGACCGCTCCGGCCGCGCCGGGAAGGTCGAGACCGACGAGCGGTTCGGGGAGGTCCGCTACGGCGACTGGACGGGCCGTCCCCTCAAGGAACTGGCCGAGGAGCCGCTGTGGCGGACCGTCCAGGCGCATCCGAGCGCCGTCCGCTTCCCCGGGGAGGGCGGCGAGGCGATGGCCGCCGCGCAGCACCGGGCGGTCGCCGCGGTCCGCGACTGGAACGAGCGGATCGCCGCCGAGCACGGCGCCGACGCCGCCTACCTGGTGTGCAGCCACGGCGACATCATCAAGGCCGTCGTCGCCGACGCCCTCGGCCTGCACCTGGACCAGTTCCAGCGCGTCCAGGCCGATCCCGCCTCGCTCACCGTCGTCCGCTACACCGAGCTGCGGCCGTTCGTCGTCCGGCTCAACGACGTCGGCGGGGACGTGGGGGGCCTGCTGCCCCCGCCGCCCGGTGAGAGCGGCTCGGGGTCGAGTGACGCGGTCGTCGGCGGCGGCGCGTAGGGTCGTTGCCATGCCCGTCATCTCCTACGACCTGCCCGACAGGTTCGTCGCCGGCGCCGTCGGCCGGCCGGGCGACCGCGCCTTCTATCTGCAGGCGCGCTCCGGCCGCCGCGTGACCAGCGTCGGCCTGGAGAAGTTCCAGGTCACGCTGCTGGCCGAGCGGCTGGAGGAACTGCTGGACGAGGTGCTGCGCCGCAGCGGCGGCGACGCGCCGGTGCCCGCCGTCACGCCGGCGGAGCTGCGCGACGACAGCCCGCTCGACCAGCCGGTGGAGGAGGAGTTCAAGGTCGGCACGATGGCGCTGGCCTGGGATCCCGACGGCGAGCAGGTGGTGATCGAGGCGCAGGAGGTCACCGAGGGCGAGGACGACGCCGAGGTCGGCGAGGACGACCCGGCCATCGCGGTGCTGCGGGTGCGGATCAGCGCCGCGCAGGCCCGCGCGTTCGCCGAGCGCGCCCTGAAGGTCGTGGCCGCCGGCCGCCCGCCGTGCCCGCTGTGCGGGCTCCCGCTCGACACCGAGGGCCACGTGTGCCCCCGCCAGAACGGATACCTCGGCTGACATGGCCGCGGACACAGGGGCGGACACGGCGGCGGACACGGCGGCGGACACGGTGGCGGACGTGCCGGCGGACTCGGCGGGGCGGCGGCGCCGCCCGGATCGGGCACCGCGCTGGATCATGTCCGGGCGTGCCGGGAGAATGGGCGCATGACGCAGTCCTCCCGGGACCGGGCCCCGGCCGGTGACGGCCCCCTCGGCCCCTCGGTCTCCCCGCGTGACGTCGACGCCGCCGAGCGGCTGCTGCTGGAGGGGCGGCTGACGGTGGAGGGCCGGCTCGTCCAGGCGTCCAACGCCACGCTGTACTGCTCGATCGAGCACGACGGGGCGAGCGCCGCGTGCGTCTACAAGCCCGTCGCGGGCGAGCGGCCGCTGTGGGACTTCCCCGACGGCACCCTCGCCGAGCGGGAGGTCGCCGCCTACGCGGTGTCCAAGGAGATGGGGTGGGGGCTGGTCCCCCCGACCGTCCACCGGGACGGTCCGTACGGCCCCGGCATGGTGCAGCTGTGGGTGGAGCCCGACCCCGACATCGACCTGGTGACGCTGTCGCGCTCGGACGAGGAGCCCGTCCGCCGCATGGCGGTGTTCGACGCCGTCGTCAACAACGCCGACCGCAAGATCGGGCATTTGCTCCCGCCCGGTGACGGCCACGTCTACGGCTGTGACCACGGCGTGTGCTTCTCCGTCGAGTACAAGCTGCGCACGGTGCTGTGGCAGTGGCGCGGCAAGCCGCTCACACCGGAGGCGGTGGAGGCGCTCGGCCGCGTGGAGGCGGCCCTGCGCGATGGCCTGGGCGCCCGCCTCGCCGAGCTCCTCACCGCCGAGGAGGTCGACGCGACCCGCCGGCGTGTCCAGCTGATGCTCAAGCACCGCATCCACCCCTACCCCCCGGAGGACTGGCCCGCCATCCCCTGGCCGCCCCTCTAGCCGCACCTGTGGGGCCGCGCCCGTCAGCCGCACCGCCGCCGGGCGGGCGAGGCGCTCGTGCGGCGCCGGGGAGGGCCGCGAGACCGGCCGCGCACGCCCCGGATGTGGGGCGAAATGGTCGAGGTGCTCCAATTGGGGCCATGTGTACGGCGATCATCAGTATCGACCCCTCCTCCCCGGTCCCGGTCCTGCTCGTCGGCGTGCGGGACGAGTTCGTCGAGCGCGACTGGGCGCCGCCCGCCCGGCACTGGCCCGACCGGCCGGGCCTCGTGGGCGGCCGTGACCTGAGGGCCGGCGGGACCTGGCTCGCCGTGGACCCGGACGCCCCCCGCGTCGCGACGGTCCTGAACGGGCGGGGGCGGATGGCGCCGGAGGCGGGCCGCAGGTCCCGGGGGGAACTGCCGCTGCTGGCGGCGGCCGGGGGCGGTCCCAGCGACCTCGACCTCCCGGCGTTCGACCCGTTCCACCTCGTGCGGGCGGACCCGGACCGGGTCCAGCTGTGGAGCTGGGACGGCGCCGACCTGGTGGAACGCTCCCTCAGGCCCGGCCTGCACCTCATCGTCAACAGCGGGCTGGAAGGGGAGGGGCAGCTCCAGGGGCAGACCGAGGACGCCTACATGGCCGCCCGCCTCGCCCACTTCCGGCCGCTGCTGGCCGCCGCGAAGCGACCCGAGCCGGGCGCGGGGGAGCCCGTCGAGCGGGCGTGGGGCGGGTGGCTGGCCCTGGTGAACGGCGCCGGCCTGGCCCGCGCCGACCATCGGGCGCTGCTGCCGCTGCTCGACCTCGGCGACGGCGCCGTGTGGGGCACCACGTCGGTGAGCCTCACCGCCCTGGCGGCCGGCGGCGTCCGCTACGACTTCTCGGCCGTCCCCGGCGACCCGGACGCCTGGACGCGCGTGCTCTGAGGCCCTCCGGCCGGGCTCCGCGGCCCCGTCCGGGCCCGGCCATCTTCGCCGTCCGCCCGCGTCACCGTCACCCTCGGTGCTAGCTTGGCCACCATATGCGATCTTTGGTGACGGCCCGCCGCCGGGCGGACGTGGGCGCGCGGGCGGTGACGGCACCGCGCGACCGCACGCCGCCGCGGCCCGCCTGGGCGCGGCTCAGGCGGGACCGG
>NZ_CAACVB010000200.1 GCF_900659635.1 Actinomadura roseirufa
CGCGCGGGCGCGCCGCGCGCGACTCCGGCAGCGTCCGGACGGCCGCCGCGGCGAGCACCGCCGCGGCGGCCAGCGCGACCCAGAACCAGGTCCGCCAGCCCGCGAGCGAGGTCAGCACGGCCGCGGCGATCGGGCCGAGCGCGATGCCGAGGCCGAGCATCGCGCCCCAGATCCCGGTGGCGTGCGCGCGGCGCGGTCCCGCCTCGAACGTGGCGGCGATGATGCCGAGGCTCGTGGTGAGCAGCGCCGCGCTCGCCGCGCCCTGCAGGATCCGGCCGGCGATGAAGACGAGCGGCTCCGTGGCGGCGCCGCAGGCGATGCTGGACGCGGCGAGCACGGCGGCGCCGATCACGAACACCCGCCTGCGGCCGTGGTCGTCGGCCAGGCTCCCGGTGGCCAGCAGCGCCATGGCGAGGCCGAGGCTGATCGAGCTCATCAGCCAGATCCGGGCCGTCGCGCCCGCCTCCAGCCCCCGCGCGGTCTCGGTCAGCACCCCGAGCGGCGCGGTGTAGTTCATCAGGGCCAGCAGGGTGGCGGCGGCGGGCAGGACCAGGGCCGCGGTGGAGCCCGGCGCGGCCCTCCCGGCGCGTGAGGTCGCCAGAGTCGTCATGCGGTCTCCCGAGCTAGTTCAATGAATGAACTTGTGGACGTGGCGACCGTAGCACGATGTGGTTCACTGATTGAACTCGGGGCGGGTACGGTGGTGCCATGGCACTCGGCAAGGACTACGCACGGCAGGACTGCTCGCTGGCCAGGGCCCTGGAGGTCGTCGGCGAGCGCTGGACCCTGCTGATCGTCCGCGACGCGATGTACGGCGTGCGCCGCTTCAGCGACTTCCAGGTCCACTTGGACGTCCCGCGCGCGGTCCTGTCGTCGCGGCTCCAGGTGCTCGTCGAGACGGGCGTGCTCGCCAAGGAGGGCCACGACTACGTGCTCACCGAGGTGGGCAGGGAGCTGTGGCCGGTCGTGCACACCCTGGCCCGGTGGGGAGAGCGGCACCTGTCGTCCGAGCCGTGCCGCGTGTTCGTCCACGCCGAGTGCGGCACCGAGGTGGGCCAGGGCGGGGCCTGCCCGTCCTGTGCGCGGACCGTTCCGATGGAGGACGTGGAGGTCCACGCCGGTCCGGGCGTCCGCGACCGGGACGACCCGGTCAGCCGGGCCCTGCAGACCCCGCACCGCCTCCTGGAGCCGCTGCGCGTCTGACCGCCGCTAGGCGCCCAGGGCGCGGGCTATCAGGTCGGCCACCGCGTCGGGGTCGACGTGCTGGCCCGTGAGGGACGCGAGGTTCTCCTGGTAGATCAGCACGGCGGTGAACGTCGCGGCGGCGACCTCCAGGCGCGCCTGGTCGCCGCGCGCGCCGGGCAGCGCCAGCTCCAGGGCGCGGCGGGCGCGCAGGAACACCTCGCCGTTCAGCCGCCCCAGCCGCTCGCGGACGGACCGGTGCGTGTCGGCCTCGCGGAACAGGATCCGCCGCATCGCGGGCGAGGCGTGCAGCGGGAGCCGCCGCGCCAGCCGCGACAGCGTGCCCGCGGGGTCGCCCGGCAGGGCCAGCAGCGCCTCGGCGGCCTCGTCCGGCAGCTCCTCGACGAACGTCCGCTCGTCGACCAGCGTCACCAGGACGTCGATCTTCTGCGGGAAGTAGTGGAACACCAGGCCCTTGGGCACCCGGGCCCGGCCCGCGATCCGCGCGGTGGAGCTGGCCTCGTACCCGAGGTCGGCGAACAGCGCCTCGGCCGCGTCGAGGATGCGGGTGCGCGAGTCGGCGGTGGACGGGCCCGCGCTGGACGGGCCCGCGCTGGACGGGCCCGCGCTGGACGGGCCCGCGCTGGGCGGGGTCGCGGCGGGCGGGTCCTGCGGGCGGTCCGCTGCCGGTGGTCTCACTCGTACCGCCCCCCGAACGTCCAAGGGTCCCGGGGCGCCTTGTGCGCCCGGGACCGTCTCGGGAACACCGGTCAGGCCGCGACCTCGCCGCCGCGCGTCCGGGTGGCTCCCCACACGCCGACGATAGTCGCCACGCCGCCGGCGATCCATGCCGTCCACGCCGCCGCGTCCTCGCCGTCGAAGGCGAACGCCCACGGCGACACGAAGATCAGCAGCGCGAACGCCGTCGCCGTCCAGGCCGTCGGCCCGGCGGCGCCGAGCAGCGAGTACAGCCCGGCGATCGCCAGCAGGGCGCCCAGCACCATGAGCGGCTGCTCGCCGGCGTCGTCGGCCCACAGCTCGGGGGCCAGCAGCGCGGCGAGGCCGGCCAGGAGGGCCACCCCGTCCTGCCATGCGAACCTGTCCATCCGTCACCTCCGGAGGGGATCCCGTTCGGATCTCTTCGTCCCATTTGTACAGTTCCCTGATTGACCGACCGGTCAATCTCTCCGGCGGGCCCTGCCCATCCGTCCCCGAGGTGAGGAATCCGGGACGGGAGGACAGGATCGGCGGCGCGCGCCGACCGGCTACCCTGCTCGCTCATGGAGACCGGAGACGCCGAGCCCGCGGCCGGGCGGCCACGGCGGACCCCGTTCGGTCCCCTGTGGCGGCTGATCGACGGGCGCCCGGACGACTCGCGGGCGCGGATCGTCCGGCGCGCCCGGGTCCTGGTGACCCTCGCCACGGGTGTCGCCAACCTCGTCGGCGCGCTGGTCGTGCTGCTGTTCGCGATCGTGGTGCCCGACCCGGCGGGGGAGGCCGGCGCGCGGCTCCGGCTGGTCAACCTCGCCGTGTTCACCGCCTACGTGACCGCGGCGATGCCGGCCGGTCTCGTCCTCGGCGAGCGGTTCTTCCGCCGCGTGCGGCGGCTGGTGGAGCGGCACGACGAGCCCGACCTGCACGAGCGGGCACTGCTGCTGTACGGCCCGCTGCGGCTGACCACCCTGCACCTGACGCTCTGGGGCGTCGGCACGGTCGGCTGGGTGATCGTCAACGCGCCCTTCTCCGCGCTGCTGGCGGTGAAGCTGGGCCTGACGAGCCTGCTCGGCGGGCTCACCACCTGCACGGTCGTCTACCTGCTCACCGAGCGGCTGCTGCGGCGGGCGGTGACGAGCGCGCTGCACAGCCGGATGCCGCGCCGCACCGGCCTGCCCGGCGTCGCGGCGCGGTCGGTGCTGGCGTGGGCGCTCGGCACGGCGGTGCCGATCCTCGGGCTGGTCACGCTGGCTATCGGCACCTTCGTGATCGGCGATATCAGCGTCCGGGACCTGGCGCTGGCGGTGCTCGCGCTCGGCGGCCTCACCCTGGTGGTCGGCCTCGGCGTCACCTACGGCGCGGCCCGCGCGATCGCCGACCCGGTCGAGTCGGTGCGGCGCGGCCTCGCCCGGGTGGAGCGCGGCGACCTGGACGTCGAGGTGCCGGTCTACGACGCCACCGAGGTCGGGCTGCTGCAGGCGGGGTTCAACCACATGGCGGCGGGGCTGCGCGAGCACGCCCGGCTGCAGGACCTGTTCGGCCGGCAGGTCGGCGAGGACGTCGCGCGCGTGGCGCTGGAGCGCGGCATCGACCTCGGCGGCGAGCTGCGCGAGGTCGCGGTGATCTTCGTGGACATCATCGGGTCCACCCGGCTGGCCGCCGACCGGCCGCCCGCCGAGGTGGTCGGGCTGCTGAACGACTTCTTCGCCGTGGTCGTCGAGGTGGTCGGCGCGCACGGCGGCTGGATCAACAAGTTCGAGGGCGACGCCGCGCTGGCGATCTTCGGTGCGCCGCTGCCGCTGGCCGGGGCGCCGGACCGGGCGCTCGCCGCCGCGCGCGAGCTGGCCCCGCGGCTGCGCGCGCGGGTGCCGGGCGTGCGCGCCGCCGTCGGGGCCTCGGCGGGCGAGGCCGTGGCCGGGCACATCGGCGCCGAGGAGCGCTTCGAGTACACCGTGATCGGGGATCCGGTGAACGAGGCGGCCCGGCTCACCGACCTCGCCAAGAGCACCGAGGACCGCGTCCTGGCCGCCGGGTCGCTGGTCGCGGCGGCCGGGCCGGACGAGGCGGAGCGGTGGTGGCTGGGGGAGGAGGTCACGCTGCGCGGCCGGACCCGGCCGACCCGGCTGGCCACGCCCCGCCGCTCGGAGCGCGTCTCCGGGAAGAAGACCCAGGGCGAGCCCCCTGAGCAGGGCTGCGGAACACGACCTAGGACGTGGTGAGGGTGGCTCCGCGGAGCGTCGTGTAGAAGGGCGAGTCCGCCAGCCTGGAGCCGTGCTCCTCGCCGATGTAGACGTCGGCGTGGTTCTCTCCGCCGTAGCCCGGGCGGAACAGGTCCGTGACCGTCCAGCGGGCCTTGCGGAACCTCCGGCACACCTCGTCCTCGACCGGGCGGCCGTTCCCGTCCTTTCCGCAGCCGGCGATGACGAAGCCCTGCCCGCGGGCCAGGACGGAACGGTCGGCCGCGGCCGACGTCCAGCCCCGCAGCGGCCGTCCCGACGAGTCGCGGGTGGTGGCGTCGAGCCAGAACCCGACGCTGGAGGACCAGTTGAGGTAGCGGCCCTCGCCCGTCCCGGCGGTCAGGCGCCCGCTGCCCTCGGTCTGCACGACCTTGAGGAAGTCCTCGGGGTAGGAGCCGAGCGGGTCCTTGCCGTGCGAGCAGTGGAACCTGAGGCAGCCGCGGACCGCCTTGGGCTTGCCGTGGTAGAGGCTCTGGAGCGCCGTGTAGTAGGTGGTGATGCGCCAGCCGCCGCGGTGGCCGAGCGGGCGCGCCGGGGGCCCTGACGAGGGACTGGGCGAGGCCGTCTCCGCGGGAGGGCTCGCGGTGGGGGAAGGAACGGCCGGCGGGGCGGCGGGGACGGCCGCGGTCGGCGGCGGGACCTCCAGCGCCCCCGCTGAGCGGCTCGCGCCGCGCCCGCAGCCCGCGAGGGCACCCGAGCCGCACAGCAGCACGGCCCAGAGCACGACGGCAGCGGCTCGCGGTGCCCTGGGCCGCATCGCACCCCCTAGCTCACCGGGATTCCGCGCCCTCCGGGGCACGCGAAGACTCCTCCGCCACCGCGGACCCTATCGCGGTCGCGCCGCCGGGACGTCCGGGCAGCGCGAATCCGGCGAGCAGCAGCGCGGCCGAGGCCGCCACCATCCACCAGAACGCGGTGCCGAACGCCTCGGCCGGGGACGCGCCGCCGGAGATCCGGTGCTGGAGCAGGAGCGTCACGACGGTGATGCCGAGCGCGGCGCCGATCTGGTTGAGCACGTACAGCGTTCCCGTCGCGCTCGGCGTCGACTCGGCCGGGACGGAGCGGTACACCGACGCCATGGTGGGCGCGCCGATGAAGCCGAGCCCGAGGCCGCCCACGAAGGAGCACACGCCGAGCCAGACCAGGCTCGCGTCCGTCCCCGCCTGGGTGTAGGCCAGGGAGGTCAGCGCGAGGATCATGCCTCCGGCGGGGACCAGCGCCCGCGCGCCGATCCGGTCGCTGAGCCGCCCCGCGATGGGCATGCCGAAGAACGCGCCGACCCCCTGCGGGACGAGCAGCAGCCCGGCGGCGAGCACGCCGTGCCCCCTGACCTGCTGGTAGTAGAGCGGGATCAGGAACAGCAGCGCGAACAGCACTCCGCCGACCAGCGTCATCACCGCGACGCTCGCCGCGTACGGGCGCAGCGCCAGCAGCCGCAGGTCGACCAGCGGCGCGACGGAGGGGCGCAGCGCGTGCGCGACGTAGCCGAGCAGGAGCAGCGCGCCGAGGACGAGGCCCGCGATGACGCGCGGCGCGCCGAACCCGGCGGTCGCCGCCTGCGACAGCCCGTACATCACCGCGACCGAGCCGGGGCTGAGCAGCAGCACGCCGACCACGTCGAACGGCCTGCGCGCCGTCCCGTCCGGCACCCCGCCCGGGACGGCGCGCAGGGCCAGCGCGATGGCGAGCGCGCCGACCGGCAGGTTGACCAGGAACATCCACCGCCACGGCAGGTACTCGTTGATCAGCCCGCCGGCGACCGGGCCGAGGATCGGGCCGAGGGTCATCGGCACCGACATCACCGCCATCAGCCGGCCCGCGCGGCGCGGCCCGGCGGCGCGGGCCAGCACGGTCAGCATCGTGGGCTCCATCAGGCCGCCGCCGACGCCCTGCACCACGCGGAACGCGATCAGCGCGCCCGCGGACCAGGCCAGCGCGCACAGCAGCGACCCGGCGGTGAACAGCGCGAGCCCGGCCAGCCACACCGTCCGGCCGCCGAAGCGGTCGACCGCCCAGCCGCTCACCGGGATCGCCGCGGCCAGCGTCAGCATGTAGGCGCTGGCCGTCCACTCGACCGTGTCGAGCGGCGCGTCGAAGTGCCGGGCGAGCGTGCCGATCCCGACGTTGACGATCGTCGCGTCGAGCAGCGCCATGAAGCCGCCCAGCACCATCACGCCGATGAGCCGGGCGAGCGGCCCGTCGATCCGGTCCTCCGCGTCCGTCCCCATGACCACCTCCAGTTTTATCCAATGTAGTTCACGAGAATGAACTATGTAGTTCAAATTGGCAATCGGGACGGTAGCATGGCCGCATGAGCGCGGGCGAGACCACGGGCGGGCCGGAGGACGGGCGGGCCGGTGCCGCGGCCGTGGAGGAACGGCCCCGGCGCCGGGGCCGGCTGGACAAGCGCGAGGCGATCCTGGACGCGGCGCTGCGCGTGTTCTCCCGCGAGGGGTACGAGCGGGCGAGCATCGACATGATCGCCGCCGAGGCGGGCGTCGCGAAGCCGACGATCTACAACCATCTGGGCGGCAAGGAGAACCTGTTCCGGGAGATCATGCTGGGCGCCGCCCGGGACACCGGCGCCAAGCTCCTCGCCGCGCTGGAGACCTTCCCGGCCGACGCGGCCGACGGCGCCGCGCTGCGCGCCGCGCTGCTCGCGGTCGCGCCGCGGCTGGTCGGCTGCTTCCACGAGCCCGAGTCATGGGCGCTGCAGCGGATGCTGCACGCCGAGTCCGTCCGCTTCCCCGATCTGTACGGCACCATCCGCGCGAACGGCATGGGCCAGGCGCTGGACGCGCTCGCCGGGCGGCTCGCCCGGCTGGCCAACGCGGGCCACCTGGAGATCCCCGATCCGGACCGCGCGGCGGGCCAGTTCATCGCGCTGATCACGCACGAGCTGGCGGGCCTGTCCGAGCTCGGGAACCGCGCCCTGTCCGACGCCGAGGTCGACGCGGTCGTCACCGCCGGGGTCGACACGTTCCTGCGCGCCTACGCGCCGCGCTGAGACGCCGGGTGAAGCACGAAGCGGCGGCCCCGCCGGGGCCGCCGCTTCGGGTGCTCAGGGGCTCAGTGCCCGCGGGCGATCCACTCGTCCAGGTGCGGGGCCTCCGCGCCGATCGTGGTGGACTCCCCGTGCCCGGTGCGGACGACGGTCTCCGGCGGCAGCGTCAGCAGCCGCTCGCGGATCGAGGCGATGATGGTCGGGAAGTCGGAGAACGACCGCCCGGTCGCTCCGGGGCCGCCGCTGAACAGCGTGTCACCCGAGAACACCGTGCCGAGGTCCGGCGCGTAAAGGCACACCGCGCCGGGACTGTGCCCCGGCGTGTGCAGGACGGTCAGCTCCGTGCCCGCGACCGTGACGACCTGCCCGTCGGCCAGTTCGCCGTCGGGAGAGAAGCCCGGATGCCGCCGCTCCCACAGCATGAGGTCGGCCGGGTGCAGCAGGATCGGTGCCCCGGTGGCCGCCGCGAGGGCGGGCGCCGCGTCGATGTGGTCGTCGTGGCCGTGGGTCGACACGATGGCCGTGAGCCGCCGCCCGGCCAGCGCCGCCTCGATCGCGTCCGCGTCGTGCGCGGCGTCGATGACCACCGCCTCGTCGTCGTCACCGACGATCCAGACGTTGTTGTCGACCTCCCACGTCCCGCCGTCGAGCGAGAACGTCCCGGACGTGACGACATGGTCGACGCGGGCCATCAGAACATCACCACCGAGCGCAGCACGTCGCCGTGGTGCATCTTCTCGAACGCGGCCTCGACCCCGTCCAGCGGGATCGTCTCCGACACGAACGCGTCCAGGTCCAGGCGGCCCTGGAGGTACAGGTCGATGAGCATGGGGAAGTCCCGGGACGGGAGGCAGTCCCCGTACCAGGAGGACTTCAGGGCGCCGCCGCGGCCGAACACGTCCAGCAGCGGCAGGTCCAGCCGCATCTCCGGCGTCGGCACGCCGACGAGCACGACCGTCCCGGCGAGGTCGCGCGCGTAGAACGCCTGTTCGTAGGTCTCCGGGCGGCCCACCGCGTCGATCACGACGTCGGCGCCGAACCCGCCGGTCAGGTCCCGGACGGCCGCGACGACGTCGGTGTCGCCGGCCGGCACGGTGTCCGTCGCGCCGAGCGCCGCCGCCGTGGCCAGCTTCCGCTCGTCCAGGTCGATCGCGATGATCCGCGCCGCGCCCGCCAGCCGCGCCCCGAGCACGGCCGCCGCGCCGACCCCGCCGCAGCCGATCACCGCCACCGAGTCGCCCCGCCCGACCCCGCCGGTGTTGATCGCGGCGCCGAGCCCGGCCATCACGCCGCAGCCCAGCAGTCCCGCCACCGCGGGCTTGGCGGCCGGGTCGACCTTGGTGCACTGCCCGGCCGCGACCAGCGTCTTGTCGGCGAACGCGCCGATCCCGAGCGCGGGAGAGAGCGCGGTGCCATCCTCCAGCGTCATCTTCTGCGCGGCGTTATGGGTGTTGAAGCAGTACCACGGACGGCCCCGCAGGCACGCCCGGCACTGCCCGCACACCGCCCGCCAGTTGAGGATGACGAAGTCGCCCGGGGCGACCTCGGTGACACCCTCGCCCACCGACTCCACCACGCCCGCCGCCTCGTGCCCGAGCAGGAACGGGAACTCGTCGTTGATCCCGCCCTCCCGGTAGTGCAGGTCGGTGTGGCAGACCCCGCACGCCTGGACCTGGACGACCGCCTCGCCGGGTCCGGGATCCGGCACGACGATCGTCTCGATCCGCACCGGCTGCCCCTTGCCCGCCGCGACGACCCCGCGTACCCGCTGTCCCATACTGCCGTCCCTCGCTCGTGTGCCTCGTTCGCGTCCCTCTCAGGCGGAGCCTATAGAGGCGGTACCGCTCAGGTATCGGACTGGAGTTCCCCATGCGGCGCGATGCGGGTCCGATCCCGGCGGGCGGAAAGTAGGGGCCGATCCATTCCGGACAGAAACGAGGACCCGCATGACCCGCCGTAATTCACGCCTGACGACCTGCCTCGTCGGGGGGACCGCCGCCGCCGCCGTGGCGGCCGGCTCCGCCGTGCCCGCGTTCGCGCAGGACGGCTCGGCCCCGTCGCGGCGTCCCGATTCCGGGGCGGCCGTCACGACGCCGGGCGTGTCGCAGCGGCGGGGTGAGCCGGTCTCGGTGACGCCTCTGAAGCACATGTCGGCCGAGGAGATCCGGACGTGGCTGGCCGGTGAGAAGTTCGACACCGAGTCGGTCCGGTACGGCGTCGACACCTACCGCATCGTCTACACGACCGTGGACACCCGGCAGCGCGCCACCACCGCGAGCGGCCTGCTCGTCCTGCCGCGCAACGGGACGCGAAGGCTCCGCACCGTCTCCTACACGCACGGCACGACCAGCTACAAGCCCGACGCCCCGTCCCGCTCGGAGGGCGTCTTCAGCCCCGGCCCCGCCATCACCTACGGGGCGGCGGGCTTCGCGGCCGTGGCCCCCGACTACCTCGGCCTGGGCATGGGACCCGGCGTGCACCCCTGGAAGGACGTGCCGTCGGAGACGTCCGCCTCCCTGGACATGCTCCGCGCCGCCGGCCGGTTCGTGCCGCGCGCGGGACGCTCCTTGGACGGGCAGGTGCTGGTGACCGGGTTCTCCCAGGGCGCCTCGTCCGCGCTGGGCCTGGCCAGGGCCTTGCAGGAAGGCGCCGAGCCGAGGTTCCGTCTCCGTGCCCTGGCGCCGATCAGCGGTGGATACGACTTCCGGGGCGCGGAACTGCCCTCCCTGCTGAACGGCGAGCTGCCCCCGAAGATGGCCGTCGCCTATGTCTCCTATCTGTTCACCTCGTGGAACCGCATCCACGGCGGGCTCTACCGGACGCCCTCGGAACTCTTCCAAGAGCCGTACGCCGGCCGGGTCGAGGGGTACTTCGACGGGACGACCCCCGGGCCGGTCATGCTGAAGGGTCTGCCTGGGACGCTCGACGAGCTGCTCACTCCCCAGGGTTTCGCGTTGCTGCGCCACCCGACCGGAACGTTCGCCGAGGCCCTGGCCGTGGACGCGGAGGTCTGCACGGCCTGGACCCCGCGCGTCCCGACCCGGCTTTACAAGATCAGCCAGGACGACCAGGCGACCACGGACAACACGGCGCACTGCGAGGCCGGGTTCGCGGCGCGCGGCCGCCGCGTCCCGGTGATCGACGTGGGCGACCGGACCTACGGGGGCTCCCGGCACCTCGGCTCGAACCTGGCGGGCACGACGCTGGCCCTGCGCTGGTTCGCGGGGCTGCGCTGACCCGCTTCGCCGATCCCCGGACCGCGGGGTCAGCCGAAACGAATGACCTCCAGCCGGTCGGCGGCGTCACGGTCCAGGACCGTGACGCCGGCCGCGGGGGGCAAGGTCCCGCTGCGCGCCCGTCTCATCAGCGGGACCCAGCGGCGGCAGTGCCGGGCGAAGGTGGTGCCGGTGACGACGCGCCCGCGCGCCATCTGCCCGGCCCGCGCGGTCTCGGGGTCGACGTCGATGAGGATCAGGTGCATCCGGCCGCCGCGCAGCCGCACCAGGAACGCGAAGAAGTGCAGGATGTGCGGCCAGGTGCCCCGCGTGTGCGCCACGACCCCGTGGCCGCCGGCGACGGCCCGGCCGATGCGCCACACGTGCGTCGCGTGGACGAGCGGCGTGCGCAGGCGCGGGGGGATCGGGTGCAGGAACCGCGCCCACCAGTTGCGGGACTGCCGCGAGTCGATCACCCGGACGTCGCCGAAGCGCGCCGGGCGCGTCTCGTCGCCCCGCAGCCGGTACAGCCGGTTGAGCAGCGTGCTCTTGCCCGCGCCCGGAAGCCCGGCGAGGAGCACGAGCGAGCCCGCCGGGTAGTGGAGAACGCGTCCCAGCTCACTGAGGTGGTGGATGATGGTCCATCTCCTGGTCTCGGCCCCGAGATCGGTGAGGTGTGGTGGGACAAACGAACATTTCCCACCGGTTGTTCCGCCGGGTGCGCCGAGGACCGCTTCAGCGGCAGGTCACGCCGCCGGGAGAGAGCCGTCCAGGCCCGTCCGAGGGTCCGCCCGGAGGGCCGGCCGCCGCGCGGGAGCCGCCGCGCGGAGTCCGTCCCGCGGTCACCAGCCGCGGGACCGCCACTCGGGCAGCGAGGGCCGTTCGCGGCCGAGCGTGGAGTCCTTGCCGTGGCCCGGGTAGAACCAGGTGGTGTCCGGGAAACGGTCGAAGACGCGCTCCTCCACGTCCGCCAGCAGCTGCTTGAACAGGGTCGGGTCGCCCCAGGTGTTGCCGACCCCGCCCGGGAACAGGCTGTCGCCGGTGAACAGGTGGGGCCCGGCCGCCTGCTCGCCGCCGTCGTACAGCAGCGCGATCGAGCCCGGAGTGTGGCCGCGCAGGTGCACGACCTCCAGCGCCACCCGCCCGACGCGGACGGTGTCGCCGTGCTCGACCGGTTCGGTGACGGGCTCCGGCAGGGCCTCGGCGTCGCGGGGGTGCGCGACGACCGGGGCGCCGGTGGCCCCGGCGACCTCGCTCAGCGCCATCCAGTGGTCCTGGTGGCGGTGCGTGGTGACGATGCGCGCGAGCGGCCCGTCGCCGACCAGCTCCAGCAGCCGTGACGCCTCGTTCGCCGCGTCGATCAGCAGCTGTTCGCCCGTCGCCGTGCAGCGCAGGATGTAGGCGTTGTTGTCATAGGGCCCCACCGCCACTTTGGTGACCGTCAGGCCCGGCAGCTCCCGGACGTCGGGCCGGCCGCCGGCCTCGACGTTCCCCGTGTAGCTCATCAGTCCTCCCGTCGGGGGTACGCGGAGCCCCATCTTCCACCATCGTCCCCCGCGCCCCGTGCCCGGTGTTCCGCACGCCGGAATGCGTCACCAGACGCAGCCGGGTCGTGCGCTCGCGGACGGACATCGCGGCCTTGCCGTCCCACCATGGGAGTTGGAAGATCAGGATCGACCGTGAGGACGGTGACGCGGTGGTCACGGCATTCCGTCCCGGACCGGACGAGCAGGCGCCCGAGGACATCCTCGGGCGGGCCTGCGCGCTGGTCCGGCTCTGCGGGCAGGACGCCACGATGGCGATGGCGTTGCTCGCCCTCGTGCTGACCGGGACCCTCGCGCGGCTCGCCGTGGGCGCGCCGGGCGCCCCCGCGCTCGCCCTGCTCCCGGTGCTCGCGCTCGCCGGCTGCGTCTCGGCCGGGTACGCGACGCGGTCGCGGATCACGCTCGTGGCAGCGCTCAGGGAGGTCCGCGACCGTACCGGGGCGCCGGTCGACCCGGGCGTGCCGTGGACGCCGTTCGGCTCGTCCGCCACCCTGGACCCCGGCGTCCGCGACGCCGAGCTGCGGCGGCTGCTGTCGGCCGCGCATCGCTGCGGCGAGCTGTCCTGGCGGGCCGTCGTGTGGGCGGTGACGGCGGGCGTGCTGTTCCTGTTCTGGACGATGGCGGCGGCCGTGGCGGGCGGGTAAGCGGTGAGCGACCATGAGGCCCGGCCGGGCAGCTTCTGGGAGCTGCTCTCCCCGACCGACCGGCAGGCCCTGCGGGCCATGGGGCGGCGCGCCGACGTTCCGCCCGGCGGGATGCTGTGCCACCAGGGGGTGATCGCGCCGGCGGTGTACGTGGTGTTCAAGGCGGCGCCGCGCGCGGCGGGCAACGCGGTCGCCAAGGAGTTCGTCGACTCCAGCGAGGGCGATGAGTCGATCATCGACCTCGTCGGGCCGGGCGACCTGGTCGGCGTCCTCGGCCCGTGGGGGCACCCGCAGCGCGGCACGGTCGCGGCGCTGGAGCAGGTCGCGGCGCTGCGCGTCGACCGCGCCAAGTTCCGTGCCCTGCTGGCGGCGAACCCGCAGGTCGCGGAGGCGATGATGCACGCGGTGGCGCGGAGCACGACGTTCGGCGGGCGGCGCCACGCGGTGCGCGCGGCCGAGCATCCGCAGCGGCTCGCCTACCACCTGCTGGAGCTGGCCCACCGGTTCGGCGAGCCGGCGGCGCGGGGCGTGGAGATCCCGCTGCGGCTCAGCCAGGCGGAGCTGGCCAACTGGGCGGGGATCTCGCGCGAGACCCTGGTGCGCTGGTTCCGGCTCTGGCGCGGCAAGGGGATCCTCGGCCGCCGCCCGCGCCCGCTGACCGTCCTGGACCTGGAGCTGCTGCGCCGCGAGGCCAGCCCGTGGGGGGACGAGTGGCCGGTCGCGACGCCCGGCGACGCCCCGTCCCCGGCGGCCGGGCGGCCCGAGCTCCCGCCCGTGCCGTCGGCGGGGATCGCCGCCCGCGCGCCCGTCCGCCTGGAGACCTCCGGGCCGAGACCGCCCGGGGTGCGGCTGCCCGCCGACAACCCCTACTTCGTGGGCCGCAACGTGAGCCTCGGCAAGCTGGACATGCTGGTGTCGCAGTCCGAGTGGCCGCGCGCCGTGGTCGTCCAGGGGATGGCGGGGGTGGGCAAGACGTCCCTGGCCCTGCACTGGGCGCACCGGGTCGCCGGGCGCTTCCCCGACGGCGTCGTCTTCGCCGACCTGCGCGGCACCACGCGCAGCCCGGTCACCCCGGCGGAGGCGATGGGGCAGGTCCTGCGCGCGGTCGGCGTCCCCGGCCACCAGCTCCCGCGCGCCGAGCCCGAGCTGGCGGCCCAGTGCCGGTCGCTGCTGTCGGATCGGCGGATGCTGCTCGTCCTGGACAACGCCGCCGGGCCCGAGCAGATCAACCCGCTGCTGGCGGCGCTGTCGTCGGGGCTGGTGGTGGTGACCAGCCGCCGCCGGCTGCCCGCCCTGCTGGAGGGCGCCGACGTGCGGACGCTGGAGCTGCGCGAGATGGTGACGCAGGACGCGGTGGCCCTCATCGCGGGCGTCCTCGGTCCCGCCGACGGCCGCGTCCGCGCCGAGCGGCGGGCGGTCGAACGACTCGTCCGCGAGTGCGGGCACCTGCCGCTGGCCCTCGCGGTCATGGCCGGGAAGCTGGCCGAGAACCGCGGCGAGTCCATCGCCGGAACGGTCCGCGAGCTGGCCGCCCGGGACGACCCGGCCGCGCCGCCGTACGGGGCGGGACTGCCCGGCGCCGGGCTGCACGCGGGCCCCGGCGCGGCGGGCCCGGAGCTGGCGAGCGTGCTCAGCCCGACCTTCGAGGTCGCCTACCGCGGCCTGCGCCGCGACCAGCGCGAGGCGTTCCGCAGGCTCGGCCTCGTCGCCGGGCCGGACTTCACCCCCACGGCCCTCGCGGCGCTGCAGGACCGCGGCGTCGCCGAGGCCCGCGAATGCCTGGAGGGCCTGCGCCAGGCGTACCTCGTGCACGACGTCGGGCCGGGCCGGTACCGCATGCACGACCTGCTGCGCGACTTCGCCCGCGAGCGGGGCCTGCGCGAGGACGCCGACAGCGACCTGCTGGCGGCGCAGCGGCGGCTGCTGGCCGGCCATCTCGCCGAGGCGCGGGAGAGGGGGGCGGCGCTGGGCGGGGCGCGGCGCCCCGCCGTCCAGGACGGGACG
>NZ_CAACVB010000201.1 GCF_900659635.1 Actinomadura roseirufa
GGTCATCTCCCGAATAGAGGACACGGGAGAAACCGTAGCAGATAGTTTTGTTGCGGACGATCCTTCACGGACCTACTACTGTCGCTCGCGCGCCCGCCGCCGGCCGTCAGATGGGACGGCAGGTGGGAGGGCAGCACCGCGCACAGCTCGGCGCGCGAGACCACGTGCCCCGGACGGCGCGCGAGCGCGCGCAGGATCGCCATCGGCGCCGGCGCGATCGGCCGGAGCCGGCCGTCCAGGACGACGGCGTGCCCGCGCAGTTCCAGGGCGGAGCCGCCGGCCTGGATCCGGCGGGCCCGGCGCGGCGGCAGGTCCGAGACCAGGGCCCGCACCAGGGCGCCGAGCCGCGCCCGCTCGGGCTGGACGGTCGGGACGCCGCGCTCGGTGAGCTCCCGCGCGGTGACCGGCCCGACGCAGGCCGCGACCACCTGCGCGCGCAGGGCCTCCACCAGCGGCTCCTCCAGCCCGTCCTCGGCGGCGACCGCGAGCGTCTCGGCGACGGCGGGGGCGCTGGTGAAGGCGATCGCGTCCACCGTCCCGGCGACGGCCTGCCCGACCAGCCGGCGCAGCGGCGTCGGGTCGTCGGTGCGCGCCCAGCGGTACACCGGGATCTCGATCACCTCGGCGCCGGCGGCGCGCAGCGCGCCGGTCAGCTCGGGCTGCCGCTCGCCGTAGAGCTGGACGGCCACGCGCGCCCCCGCCAGGTCCTTCTCCAGCAGGTGCCCGATCATCTCGGCGCTGCCCTCGGACTCCGGCGACCAGCGCTCGCGCAGGCCCGCCGAGCGGACCGCCCCGCGGGCCTTGGGGCCGCGGGCGACGAGGTCGCTGCCGGCCAGCCGGTCGATCAGGGGGGCGCGCAGCCCCCACCCGTCGGCGGTCTCCAGCCACGCGCGGAACCCGATCCCCGTCGTGACGACGACGTGGTCGAGCGGCGCGCCCAGGCACGCGCGCGTGGCGGCCAGCAGGCCGGTGTCGTCGGCCAGCGGGACGAGCCGGATGGCGGGGGCGTGCACGACCCGCGCGCCGCGGCGTTCCAGGAGCGCGGCGAGCTCCTCGTGGCGGCGGGCCGCGGTCACCCCGACGGCGAACCCCGCCAGCGGCTCACTGCCGGTGACCATCGGGGACCGCCACCTCCACGCGGTCGCCGGCCGCCGCCAGGCGGATCGGGAAGACCGGCAGGACCACGCGCGGATCGTCCAGGCAGGCGCCGTCGCGCAGGTCGAACACCTGGCCGTACCGGGGCGAGGCGACGGTCGGAGCGCCGCCGCGGATGCCGAGCGTCCCCTGGGACAGGACGTAGGCGCCGCTGAACGGGTCGAGGTCCGACAGCGCGTAGAGGCCGCCCTCGAGCGTCCGGAAGATCGCGATCTGGGTGCCGCCGACGACCGCGCGGCCGCCGCGCCCGGGGACCAGGTCGGCGTAGTCGCAGACGCCGGTCCAGCGGGACGCGGCCGAGCCGTCTCCGCGTGGTCCGGCGGGGGCCCTGGTGATCAGCACATCGGGTGTCGCGGTCATCGCGGGCAACCTCCAGGCGGGAACCGGTCGGCTGGACGCCCGTCCGGCGCCCATGGGGCCGATCATCGGCAGGTGCCGTTTCACGTTTGCGTCCGCTTTGTCACCGGCGTGTTAAAAGACCCTCACGCCGGAATCGGACCGCGGGCCGCCCGGAACCACCATTTTGTCATGGCCTCGACCGAAAGGCCGTCCACCCCGGATCTTTCCATGTCCCCGCAGGTCACAGTACCTGCGAGAGGGCCCGACACGCCCGGACCGCAATTCTTGACGATCTCATGTCAAGCGTTGTCGACTTCTGTCATGCCCCATTCGTCGCCTTTGGCTCGGCAACCGAACGGATCGGCGGCTCTCCGGCGATCTCGCGGAGGGATGCGGCCCCGCCTCCGGCGCCCGCGGACCGGGCCGCCCGCGGCACGCCTAACCTCGGTACATGCCCGACCTTGCGTACTACGCCTCACTGCCGCGCACCCGCGGCGCCGCGGCGGCCCTGCTCCTGGACGACCTGGGGCGGATCCTCCTGGTCAAGCCCACCTACAAGGAGGGCTGGTTCCTGCCGGGCGGGGTGATCGAGGCCAACGAGTCCCCGCTGTCGGCCTGCGTGCGCGAATGCGAGGAGGAACTCGGCTTCGTCCCCCGCCTCGACGGGCTTGCCTGCGTCGACTGGGGCTCCCCGCGCGGCGGCGTCGACTCCGTCAACGTGTTCGTCTTCGGCGGGACGATCACCGGCGCCGAGGCCGCGGCGATCCGGCTGCCGCCCGAGGAACTGTCCGACCACGTCCTGGTCGCGCCGGAGAAGGTGCCGGAGCTGGCCCCGCCGCACATCGCCCGCCGGATGGAGCCGAGCCTGCGGGCCATGGCCGAACGCCGCGCCGTCTACCTCGAGGACGGCCGGGCGCAGGCCTTCGGCGGGGCGGCCTGACACGCGGCCCGGACCGGTCCCGGCGCCCCGGGGCCGTCCGGGGGCGCACCCCGGTGGATCGTCCGTCCCCTCAGACGGGAGCCGCGTCGTGGATGTGGCGGGCGCCCTCGGGGTCGGCGGCGCGCGCGCAGTGGGCCGAGCAGTACCAGTGCCGGTCCACCTCGACGCCGTGCCCGAGCACCCTGCACTCGCAGTGCTCGCAGATCGGCGCCATCCTCGTGATCGCGCACTCGAACGAGTCGAACGTGTGGACGCTGCCCTGCGCGTGCACCTCGAACGACATCGCGTAGTCGTTACCGCAGACCTCACAGGTGGCCATCGGGCCTCTCCCCTTCCCCCGCCGCGCCCTCTGACTACCCCGGCGGGGCCCCGTCCAACCGGCCCCGTCCAACCAGCCCTGTCCAACCGGCCCCGTCCACGCAGCGCCCCGCGGGACGGCGACCACGGCGCCTGGGTGCCGCTGGACCTGGGGCGCGCCGGGCCCGCCGGGCTCGCCGGGCTGTGCGCCGACACCGGCGCGCGCGTGGTCGTCAACGCCGCGGGCGCGGTCTGGGGCGGCGGCGAGCGGGAGATGACCGAGCTCAACACCGACCTGCCCGCCCGTCTCGCCGAGGCCGTCGCCGACGCGCCGGGCGGGCCGCGCCTGGTCCACCTCGGCAGCGCCTACGAGTACGGCCCGTCGCCGCCCGGCACCGCGATCGGCGAGGACTGGCCGCCCGCCCCCGTCACCGTCTACGGGCGCACGAAGCTGCGCGGGTCGCAGGCCGTGGTCCGCGCCGCCGAACGCGGCGCCGACGCGGTCGTCCTGCGGGTCTCGGTGGCCTGCGGTCCCGGTGCCCCGGGGGTGAGCCTGCCGGGCATCGTCGCCGCGCACCTGGCCGCCGGGCGGACCGAGCTGCGGCTGGCGCCGCTGCGCGCCCACCGCGACGTGGTGGACGTCCGGGACGTCGCCGACGCCGTGGTCGCGGCCGCGGACGCCCCGGCGGCGGCCGGCGCCGTCGTCAACATCGGCGGCGGCGGTGCCGTGCCGATGCGCCGGCTGGTGGAGCTGATGATCACGCTCGCCGGCCGGCGGCTCCGGGTGGTCGAGGAGGGCGGGGCCGAGCCGGCCCGCTCGCTCGACCTGTGGCAGCTGCTGGACATCGCCCGGGCGCGCCGCGTCCTCGGCTGGTCGCCGCGCCGCTCTCTGGAGGACTCCCTTCGCGACCTTCTCACAGCCGTCGGCGTGCGGTCGTCCGACCCCGGCCGACTCTTCAGGGCGAGAGATAAGGACAGGGCATGAGTCCACAGCTGGAGCACATCCTCGATGAGGTTCGCAAGTACCACCAGGAGGGGCAGGACGCGCGGGCGTTCGTCCCGGGCGTCACCGAGATCTGGCCCTCGGGGGCGGTGCTGGACGAGGAGGACCGGGTGGCGCTGGTCGAGGCGGCGCTCGGGATGAGCATCGCCGCGGGCAAGCTGTCGCGCCGGTTCGAGCGCGACTTCGCCCGCCGGCTCCAGCGCCGCAAGGCGCACATGACCAACTCCGGTTCGTCGGCGAACCTGCTCGCGGTGTCCGCGCTGACGTCCCACCTGCTGGAGGACCGCAGGGCCCGGCCCGGCGACGAGGTCATCACCGTCGCGGCGGGGTTCCCCACCACGGTCAACCCCATATTGCAGAACGGGCTCGTGCCGGTGTTCGTGGACATCGACCTGCCCACCTACAACACCACCCCCGAGCGCGTCGCCGCGGCGATCGGGCCGCGCACCCGCGCCATCATCATGGCGCACACGCTCGGCAACCCCTTCCAGGTCGCCGAGATCGCCCAGCTCGCCGAGGACCACGACCTGCTGCTGATCGAGGACAACTGCGACGCGGTCGGGTCCACCTACGACGGGCGGCTCACCGGCACCTTCGGCGACATGACGACCGTGAGCTTCTACCCCGCGCACCACATCACCACGGGTGAGGGCGGGTGCGTGCTCACCTCGAACCTCGCGCTGGCCCGGGTCATCGAGTCCCTGCGGGACTGGGGCCGGGACTGCTGGTGCGAGCCGGGCGAGAGCGACACCTGCCACAAGCGCTTCGGCTACCAGATGGGGACGCTGCCCGCGGGCTACGACCACAAGTACATCTTCTCCCACGTCGGCTACAACCTGAAGTCCACCGACATCCAGGCGGCCCTCGGCCTGAGCCAGCTCGCCAAGGTCGACGAGTTCTGCGCGGCGCGGCGCCGCAACTGGCAGCGGCTCCGCGCGGCCCTGGACGGGCTGCCCTGGCTGGTCCTGCCGGAGGCCACGCCCCGCAGCGACCCGAGCTGGTTCGGCTTCGTGCTGACCGTGGACCCGGCCGCGCCGTTCGGCCGCGCCGCGCTGGTCGACTTCCTGGAGAACCGCAAGATCGGTACCCGCCGGCTGTTCGCCGGGAACCTCACCCGGCACCCCGCCTACCTCGACCGCCCGCACCGGATCGCCGGCGACCTCACCAACAGCGATCTCGTCACCGAGCACACGTTCTGGGTGGGCGTCTACCCGGGGCTCACCGACGAGATGATCGACTACGTCGCCGCGTCGATCACCGAGTTCGTCCAGGAGCACCGATGACCGGTCCGACGGCCGCGCCGAGCACCGCGCCGACCACCGCGCCGCCCGCCCTTCCGACGCTGACCCGGCGCGACGACACCGACCTCCCCGCGCGCCTCGCCCGCTCGGCGGCGGCCACGCGGGGCGCGGTTCCCGGCGTGGACGACGTGCACGCCTGGCTCGCCGAGCGCCGCGAGGCCACCCGCTTCGCCGTCGACCGGATCCCGTTCGCCGACCTGGACGGCTGGTCCTTCGACGCGGGCTCGGGGAACCTCGGGCACCGCAGCGGGCGCTTCTTCACGGTGGAGGGGCTGCGCGTCGGCGTCGGCGACCCGCAGACCGCCGCGTGGGGACAGCCCATCATCAAGCAGCCGGAGATCGGCATCCTCGGCATCCTCGCCAAGGAGATCGACGGAGTCCTGCACTTCCTGATGCAGGCGAAGATGGAGCCGGGCAACCCGAACCTGCTGCAGCTCTCCCCGACCGTGCAGGCCACCCGCAGCAACTACACCCAGGTCCACCGGGGCTCCGCCGTCCGGTATCTGGAGTACTTCACGCGGCCGGAGCGCGGCCGGATGCTGTCGGACGTGCTCCAGTCCGAGCACGGCTCGTGGTTCTACCGCAAGCGCAACCGGAACATGATCGTCGAGGTGGGCGGGGACGTCCCCCCGCATGAGGACTTCCGGTGGCTGACGCTCGGCCAGCTCGCCGAGCTGCTGCGCCACGACAACCTCGTCAACATGGACGCGCGGTCCGTCCTCGCGAGCCTGCCGGGCGACGGCACGTCCCGCGCGCTGGAGTCCGACACCGACCTGCTGTCGTGGATCGCGGCGATGCGGTCGTGGAACATCGTCCGGACCGGGCTCGTGCCGCTGGCCACCGTCCCCGGCTGGGAACGGGGCGGGACGTCCATCGACCACCACACCGGGCGGTACTTCCGCGTCGTGGCGGTGTCCGTCGAGGCGGGCAACCGCGAGGTCTCGGCCTGGACCCAGCCGCTGTTCGAGCCGTGCGGGGAGGGCGTCGTCGCGTTCCTGACCCGCGACATCGAGGGCGTCCCGCACGTGCTCGTCAACGCCCGGCTGGAGCCCGGCTTCCTCGACACCGTGGAGCTCGGCCCGACCGTCCAGTTCACCCCGCACAACTACGCGCACCTGCCCGCCGCCGAGCATCCGCCGTTCGCGGACCTGGTGCGCTCCCCCGATCCGTCCCGCGTGCTCTACTCGGCGCTGCACTCGGAGGAGGGCGGCCGCTTCCTCAACGCCGTGAGCCGGTACATGATGATCGAGGTCGACGAGGGCCAGGTGCCGCTCGACCCGCCGCCCGGCTACCGGTGGGTGTCGCACGCGCAGCTCGCCGAGCTGGCCCGGCACGGCCACTACGTCAACGTCCACGCCAGAACCCTGCTCACCTGTTTCACCGTGCTGTCCGCGCGCGGCAGGCTCACGCGGGCCTGACCCGGAAGAGACCGGAAGACTCCGGCCGGTGGCCCCTTCGCCCGGGGACCACCGGCCGGATCCGTTCCGGAGCGTGAAGCGCCCTAGACGGTGAAGCGCCCTAGACGGTGATGCGCAGGGCCTTCGCCTCGATCTCGGAGACCAGGTGGGCCTGGCGCAGGCTCGCCGCCGCCTCGGGGGCCGCCCCCTCGCCCGTGCGCACCGCGTCCGCGAAGCGCGCGACCACGTTCGCGAACTGGTCGTCGGCGCGCAGGGTGATCTCCTCGCGGTGGTCCTGCCGCTCGATGTGAACCACCGGCCGGTGCGCGGGCGGCGGCGTGAAGGCGCGGTCGAGGGAGAGCCGGCCGAGGCTTCCCGAGAACTCGCAGCTGGTGCGGTACGAGTGCTCCATCCCGAAGTGGAGGTCGGCCGTCGCTCCCCGGGGGGTGTGCGCCAGGATCCGCCCGGACGTCACCGCGCCCGTCCCGCCGTCGACCCGCAGCACCGCCGCGGTGATCTCCAGGTCGTGGCCGAGGTGGTGGAGCGCGGCGTGGACGGGGTAGATGCCCATGTCCAGCAGCGCTCCGCCGCCCACGTCCGGCCGGTGCCTGATGTCGCCAGCGGGCAGCGGCGGGATGGTGAAGGCGCTGGAGAAGTCGCGCAGCTCGCCGATCGCGCCGTCCGCGAGGAGCCCGCGCACCGCCGCGTGCTGCGCGTGGTGCGGGAACGCGACGTTCTCCAGGACGACCAGCCCGCGCTCCCGCCCGAGCCGCAGCAGCCGCGCGGTGCTCTCGCCGTCGCCGGTCAGCGGCTTCTCCGCGAGGACGTGCTTGCCCGCCAGGAGCGCCCGCTCCACCCACGGCGCGCGCAGCATCGCGGGCAGCGGCAGGTAGACGGCGTCGACGCCGTCCGAGGCGAGCAGGTCCTCGTAGCCGGGCGCGGCGGCGCAGCCGAACCGCCCGGCGAACTCGGCGGCCTTGGCCGGGTCGCGGCTGGCGACGGCGACCAGGTCGGCGCCGGGGGCCGCGACCAGGACCGGCAGCATGCGCCGCCGCGCGAAGGCGGCGCAGCCCAGCACGCCGAAGCGGACGGGGGCGCCCGCGTCAGCCGGCACGGCTCAGGCCCGCCTCGGCCGTGCGCCGCCTGAGCGGCTCCCACCAGTCGCGGTTGCGCCGGTACCACTCGACGGTCGCGGCGAGCCCGTCCTCGAAGCCGTGCCGCGGCCGGTAGCCCAGCTCGGCCCGCGCCTTGTCGTCGCGGATCGAGTAGCGCCGGTCGTGGCCCTTGCGGTCGGGGACGGCCCGGACCCGGTCCCAGTCCAGGCCGCACGCGGACAGCAGCAGCTCGGTCAGCCGCCGGTTGGTCAGCTCCGTGCCGCCGCCGATGTTGTAGATCTCGCCCGGCCGGCCCTTGACGCGCACGAGGTCGATCCCGAGGCAGTGGTCCTCGACGTGCAGCCAGTCGCGCACGTTCAGCCCGTCCCCGTACAGCGGGACCGTCCCGCCGTCGAGCAGGTTGCTGACGAACAACGGGATGATCTTCTCCGGGAACTGGCGCGGGCCGTAGTTGTTGCTGCACCGGGTGACCCGGACGTCCAGGCCGTGCGTGCGGTGGTAGGAGAGGGCGACCAGGTCCGAGGCGGCCTTGGACGCGGCGTAGGGCGAGTTGGGGGCCAGCGGGTCGTCCTCGGTGCTCGACCCCTCCTCGACGGAGCCGTAGACCTCGTCGGTGGACACGTGCACGAAGCGCTTCACGCCGTGCCGCAGGGCCGCGTCCAGCAGCGTCTGCGTGCCCAGGACGTTGGTGCGCACGAACTCGCCGGCCGCCTCGATCGAGCGGTCGACGTGCGACTCGGCGGCGAAGTGGACGACCTGGTCGGCCTCGGCCATCAGCCCGCCGACCAGGCCGGCGTCGCAGATGTCGCCGTAGACGAACCGCAGCCGCGGCTCGGCGAGGTCGAGGTTGTCGACCGTCCCGGCGTAGGTGAGCTTGTCGAGCACACTGACCCGGGACGGCTCGTCCTCGCCCGCGAGGCCGCCGCCGAGCAGCGCGCGCACGTACGCCGAGCCGATGAAACCGGCGGCGCCGGTGACGAGGATGTTCATGACTCGTCCAGGAAGCGCGCGGAGGCGGGCAGGCAGTGGAAGGAACGGGCGCAGTTCATCACGTACTTGCCGTAGGGGGAGCTGGCCATCTCCTCACCCAGCCGGTAACAGTCGTCCACGCCGATGAACCCCATGTGCATGGCGATCTCCTCGACGCATCCGATCCGCACGCCTTGGCGGTGCTGGACGTCGCGCACGAACATGCCCGCCTCCAGCAGCGACTCGTGGGTGCCGGTGTCCAGCCAGGTGACGCCGCGGCCCAGCCACATGAGGTCCGCCCTGCCCTCGTCCAGGTAGGCGCGCAGGACGTCGGTGATCTCCAGCTCGCCGCGGGCGGACGGGGTGAGCCGCTTGGCGACGTCCACGACGCCGCCGTCGAACATGTACAGCCCGGGGATCGCGAGGTTGGAGCGCGGCCGGGCCGGTTTCTCCTCGATCGCCACCAGCCGTCCCCGCTCGTCCACCTCGGCGACGCCGAAGCGCTGCGGGTCGGCGACCTGGTGACCGAACAGCACGCACCCGTTCAGCCGGTCGGCGCTGCGGCGCAGCAGGGACGGCAGGTTCGCGCCGTGGAAGAGGTTGTCGCCGAGGATCAGCGCGTTGTCCTCGCCGCGGATGTGGTCGGCGCCGACCCGGAACGCGTCGGCGATGCCGCGCGGCTCGTCCTGGGCGGCGTAGCCGATGCTCATGCCGAGCCTCGCGCCGTCCCCGAGCAGCCGGCGGAACACCTCCAGCTCGGTGGGCCGGGTGATGATGAGGATCTCGGAGATCCCGGCGAGCATGAGCAGGGACAGCGGATAGTAGATCATCGGCTTGTCGTAGACCGGGGCGAGCTGCTTGGAGCCCACGATCGACAGGGGCTTCAACCGGGTTCCGTTCCCGCCCGCGAGGATGATCCCCCTCATCGCGTGCGGCCTTCCGGGAGGGGGCGTAACGCGAAGAACGCCTCGCGCGCGCCCGGGGCGTACGGCTCGGCCACTTTCACTCCGTTCGGTTCATGGCCGGGCGAGACGAAGGCCCCCGACCGAGAGTGGACTCATTCGGCGATGCGCGTCCGCATCGTCCAGCGGAAGACCCTCGGCGCTCCGGCGTCGGGATCGCCCTCCCGGTCGTCGGGCTGGAAGTGCTCGTACCCGCCCCGGTGCAGGACCTTGATGGCCTGGTCCGCGCCCGGGGCCCGCCTCTTGCGCGCCGCGTCCGGGAGGTCGTCCGGTCCGCCGACGAGCACGACGTCGATGGGAACTGTCCGCGATGAGCTGTTCTGGCCGTTCATCGAAGCACTCTCCTCAGGTCCGCTGCTTCGATGGTGAGCCCGATCACCAGGCCGCGACACCCGTAGGCGCCCCCTTATCCCCCCCTGGTTCCCTAGGGGTCGGAAACCGGGGTTCCCACGGCCCGCGGCGGGTGTCACCGGTGGTCGCGCGCGACCCCTTCCGCGCCGGGACGGGGCTCGGCCCGTCCCGGCGCGCGGCCGGAGGAGGCCAGGCTCCCGAGCAGCGTCAGCGCGTGCGCCGACGCGCCGCCCGGCTCCGCCTGGTAGACGACGAGCTGCTGGCCCGGGGCGCTGTTGACCGTCAGGGACTCGTACTCCAGGGTCAGCTCGCCGACCAGCGGGTGCCGGAAGCGCTTGGTCTCCCGGGTCTTCTGCCGGATGTCGTGCCGGGCCCACAGACGGCGGAAGTCGGCGCTGCGCGAGGACAGCTCGCGGACCAGCTCCGCCAGCCGCGGGTCGGCGGGGTCGCCGCCCGCCGACTCGCGCAGCCCGGCGACGGTGTTGCGGGCCACCCGCTCCCAGTCGGGGTAGAAGTCGCGGGCGTCGGGGTCCAGGAAGACCAGCCGCATCAGGTCCCGGCCGTGGAGGTGGCCGTCGAACAGCGCGCCGCCCAGCAGGTTGTGGGCCAGCACCGTCAGCCGCCGGCCGAGCACGACCGCCGGGGTGTGCGGCCACGCCTCCATCATGCGCAGCAGCCCGGGGGAGACGTGCTCGTCCCGCGTCGCGCCGTCGCGGGCGGGGATCGGGTGGACCAGCCGGTGCACGTGGGCGGCCTCGTCGGGGCCCAGCCGCAGCGCCCGGATCAGGGCCTCCAGGACCTGCGGAGAGGGGTTGCGCTCGCGCCCCTGCTCGATCCGGACGTAGTAGTCGGCGCTGACGCCCGCGAGCGCGGCGACCTCCTCGCGGCGCAGGCCCGCCACCCTCCGGCGCGTGCCCTCGGGAAGCCCCGCGTCACCGGGCCGGATCAGGGCGCGGCGCGCGCGCAGGAAGGAGCCGAGGCGGTTGTTGCCGTCCATGCCTTCGAGCCTAAGCACGGCCGCGTCCCCGGGACACCGCTCAAGGGGGCCCCGGCGCACCCACCCAGAGCCGGGACGTCAGGGGAGCAGGGCCGGGCAGGCGGCCCGGCAGGTCCGCCATGCCCGGCCCTGAGGTCCGGCTCGTCACTGGCGCACGATCCAGTGGTCGGTCTCGCCCGCCCGCACGAACTTCAGCGAGGGGCACAGGTAGTCCTGCGGGTTCGGTGTCGCGGTCGGCTGCCACGGGGAGTCGGACGGGCTCGCCGCGCGCCACGCGCCGTTCTTGCGAAGCTGGATGGAGCTGCTCTCGAACACGACGTTCTTGGCCTCGGTGCAGTAATAGGCGGTGTTCGTGCTCGGGTTGCGCGTCGCGTAGATCTCGAAGATGTCCCAGCCGTAGGTCAGCTTGCTGGAGTCGGTCCCCGACTTGCTGAAGAACAGGCTCCACGCTTTGGTCTTGTAGTTGTACAGGTACGCCGACCAGGCGTTCTGGCTCGCGTTCGTCTGGACGAGCTGGACGTTGTAGGCGGGCTGCCCGTTCACGGTCGTGGTGTAGGTCTGGAGGAAATCGGCGTCCATCTTGATCTCCTTGGCGGGCCCGTCGTTGCCGCACCAGCTCCAGGCCCACACCTCGTTGCCCACCGCCTTGGAGTAGACGGTGGTGATCTCCATGCACGACCCGGCGGCCTTGATGGTGGGCGTGTAGGTGTAGTCGGCGTTGTTGGACACCTTGTAGCCCGGGGTGACGCTGTGGGTCGCCATCAGCCCGTCGTGGGTCCCGGCGGCGGGCTCGACGCCCCAGAAGTGGTGGATCTGCTCGCGCTGGACGCGGGCGCGGTGCAGCGCGCGGAACTTCTCGACGGCCTCGGCGTTGCGGGAGGTCGGGGTGAAGGTCCGGGCGCCCTCGACCCGCCCGAGCTTGGGGGCGTTCGGGTCGGGGGCCTCGGGCCGAGTCTGGGGGCGGGTCCGGGGCCGGGCCGCCGCCCCCGCCACCGCCGGGCCGGTGACCGGACCGGAGGCGGCGGCGGTGACGGGGACCGTCGTACAGGCGACCAGGACGACGCTGGCGAGCAGCATTCGACGCGTCATTGCGCGACTCCTCGCGAGGTGGGGGAACGGGCGGCGTTCGCGCCGGCCGTGCGGGAGAAAGGCGGAGATCTCTCGACGTCCCCAAAGGATCACGACGCGTGCGACATACGGTCAAGAACTGGCTTTTCACCCCCCGTTCAGAGCGGGTCGAACGCTCCGGCGGCGACCGCGTCCGCCACGAACGCGGCGAAGTCGCGGGGCGGCCTGCCGAGCGCGCGCCGCACGCCGTCGGACAGGTGGGCGTCCAGGTTCCGCCGCAGCGGGCTCACCGCCTCGGCGAACTCGGCGGCGAGGTCCGGCGGCCAGCCCTGCGCGACCAGCTCGGCCACGTACTCCCCGGGCGGCAGCGGGACGTAGCGGACGGTGCGGCCGGTCGCCGCGGAGATCGCGGCGACCGCCTCGGCGACGGTCAGGGCGCGCGGCCCCGACAGCTCGTAGGTCCGCCCGGCGTGGCCGTCCTCCGTCAGCGCCGCCGCCGCGACCGCCGCGATGTCGGCGGCGTCGACGAAGCTCGCCGCGCCGTCCCCGGCGGGCAGCCGCAGCTCGCCGGCCAGCACGGCGTCGCGGAAGAAGCCCTCGCTGAAGTTCTGGGCGAACCAGCCGGGGCGCACGATCGTCCACTCCAGGCCGCTGCCGCGCACCGCGTCCTCCCCGTCGAGGTGCGTCCCGCCCACCGAGTGGCCCTCGCCCATGTAGCCGGGCACGTCCACGCCGCGACCCGACAGGAGCACGACGCGCTCCACGCCGAGGTCGGCGGCGCGGCCGACGAACGGCCGGGTCAGCAGCTCGCCGTCGTGCGGCACGATGAAGATCCGCTTAGTCCCGGCGAGGGCGGCGTCCCAAGTGTCCCGGTCGGTCCAGTCGAAGCGGGGGTCGGCGGAGCGGGAGCCGGCGCGGACCCGCGCGCCCGCTCCCCGGAGCAGGGGCACGAGGCGGGAGCCGACCTTGCCGGTGGCGCCGGTCACGAGAATCGGGTGTGGTTGCATGCGGCCCACTCAACCCGGGACGGATGAGCGGATCCATGCGTGGAACGCGCGATCCGATACTCAGTCGTCTACATTCGGGCGCATGGACATCCTGGCGGACCTGCTGGACGGGGTACGGGCGCGCGGGGCCCTCGTCCACCAGGCGGTGCTGAGCTCGCCGTGGTCGCTGCGCTTCGCGGGCGGCGCCCGGCTCAGCCTGGTCGCGATGGTGGCCGGGCGCGGCTGGGTGATCCCGGCCGGGGGAGCGCCGCTGCCGCTCGGGCCCGGCGACGTCGCCGTCCTGCGCGGCCCCGCGCCCCACGTCGTCGCCGAGGACCCGGCGGTCCCGCCCCGGCAGGTGATCGACCGCGCGGACTACTGCGCCCGCGCCGCGCGGGCCGCCGCGGACGGCCTGACGGTCGGCGCCCGCACCTGCGCGGTCTCCGAGACCGGCTCGGCCGTCCTGCTCTCCGGCGCCTACGAGAGCCGGACCGGGATCAGCGACCGGCTGCTCGGTGCCCTGCCCGACGCGCTCACCGTCCCGGACGGCGCGGGCGGCCGGCCCCTGCTCGGCCTCGTGACGGCCGAGGTCGAGCGGGACCGGCAGGGCCAGCGTGCGGTGCTCGACCGCCTGCTCGACCTGATGCTCGTCTCCACGCTGCGCGCCTGGTTCGACGGGCGGGACGCCGGGGCTCCGGCCTGGTACCGGGTCCGGGACGACTCACTGACCGGCGCCGCCCTCCGCCTCATGCACGACGACCCGTCCCATCCCTGGACGGTGGAGGAACTGGCCGCGCGGATCGGCGTGTCCCGGGCCGCGCTGGCCCGCCGGTTCACCGCCGAGGTCGGCGAACCGCCCATCACCTACCTGGCGCGGTGGCGCATGGCGCTCGCCGCCGACCTCCTGCGCGGCACCGACGCCACCGTCGGCTCCATCGCCCGCAGGGTCGGCTACGCCGGTACCTTCGCGTTCAGCGCCGCGTTCAAACGCCACCGGGGGACGACCCCGACCCGGTACCGCGCGGACGCGCGGCTCGACGCGGCCGCTCCGCAACCGCCAGAAGTCGGCGTTTCCACCCGGACGGCATCGACCATGGAAGGCACCGGCCCCCTTCTTTCGCCCGCTGTGGCGGGGCCGGGCCACGCGGCAGCCTTGCCTTATGGCCCAGCTCAAAGCGCCGCCGGTGAGGCCGGGCGGGGAGACGGCCGGTGACCGCCCGGCCTGGGAGTCCGCCGCGGACGCGGCGCCGTACTCGGCCCTGTACCCGCCGCCGGAGGGCATGCCGGGAGACGGCGGACCGGTCAGGGTGCTGCTCGCCGACGACGAGTGGCCGGTGCGCGTCGCGCTGACGACGATGCTCTCCGGCCTGGACGGCGTCGACGTCGTCGGCGAGGCGGCCGACGGCCTGGCCGCCGTCGAGGCCGTGCGGGCGGTCCGGCCCGACGTCGTGCTCATGGACGTGCGGATGCCGCGGCTCGACGGCGTCGCCGCGACGGCGCGGATCCGCGCCGAGCCGGGCGCGCCCGAGGTGGTCATGCTGACCACGTTCGAGACCGGCGCGCCGGTGCTGGGGGCGCTGCGCGCGGGCGCGGGCGGGTTCCTGCCGAAGGACACCCCGCCCGCCCGGCTCGCGGAGGCGGTCCGGCGGGCCGGGGCCG
>NZ_CAACVB010000202.1 GCF_900659635.1 Actinomadura roseirufa
CGACCTGGACGCGCCGCGCGCGCTGGCGGAGATCGACGGCTGGGCCGCCGCGGAGGGGAGCGACGCCGCCGCCCCGGCCCGGGTCGCGGCCCTCGCCGACGCCCTGCTCGGCGTCGCCCTCTGACCCGCCCGCCGACCGGCCCGCAGGATCGCCCGCCGGATCACCTCTGACACGCGGATCGGGTCACCCCCGCGGGGGTGACCCGATCCGGCCGTGGCCCGTTCGGGTCACCCGGGGTCGCGGCGGCGCAGATACCGCTCGAACTCGCGGGCGATCGCGTCGCCGCTCGCCTCGGGCAGCTCGGTGGCGTCCTTCTGCTCCTCCAGCGTGCGGACGTACTCGGCGACCTCGGAGTCCTCCTCGGCCAGCTCGTTGACGCCGTTCTCCCAGGCCCGCGCCTCCTCGGGCAGCTCGCCGAGCGGCACGGTCACGTCGAGGAGGTCCTCGACGCGGCGCAGCAGCGCGAGCGTGGCCTTCGGCGAGGGGGGCTGGGCCACGTAGTGGGGGACGGCCGCCCACAGCGACACCGTGTCGAGGTCGGCCTTGGCGCACGCGTCCTGCAGCACGCCGAGGATGCCGGTGGGCCCCTCGTAGCGGGCGGGCTCCAGGTGCAGGGTGTTGACCAGGCCCGCCTCGGAGGCGGCGCCCGTGACGGGCACCGGGCGGGTGTGGGGGGCGTCGGCGAGCAGCGCGCCGAGCAGCACGACGTTGCGCACGTCCAGTTCGAGCATCAGCCCGACCAGCTCGCGGCAGAACGACCGCCACCTCATGTTCGGCTCGATGCCGTGCACGAGGACGACGTCACGGCCGTTGGGGAGCCGCGCCCAGGACACGCGGGTCGTCGGCCAGGTGATGCCGCGGGTCTCCCCGTCGACCATCTCGACGATGGGGCGCGTCACCTGGAAGTCGTAGTAGTCGTCGGGGTCGAGTTCGGCGATGGGCACGGCCTCCCACGTCGACTCCAGGTGCTGGATGACCCCGCTGGCGGCCTCGCCGGCGTCGTTCCACCCCTCAAAGGCGGCCACGAGCACCGGATCGACGAGTTCCGGCACGCTCTCGAGCTCGACCACGCGCTGCCTCCTTCCGACGTCGGGTACAGCATCACCGCGGGGGATCGTCATTCCCGGGTCGGGGTCCCGGTCATGATCGGTGGCTGCCAGCCTACGTCCTGACAGTGACCTACCCCACCGTCCCACCGCCAGACCCCGCCCCCGTACGCCCGTGGGGGGATCGAGGGTCACGATCGGGTCACTTGCCGTCGGTGGTGCGGACGATCAGCACGTCGCACGGCGAGCGGTGCGACAGGCTCGCCGGGACGGAGCCGAGGATCCGCCCGGCCAGGCTGTTCAGCCCCCGGTTGCCGACGACGACGAGCCCGGCGGAGCGTTCCCGGGCCAGGCGGGGGATGACGTCGGCGGCGTCGCCCTGGACCGCGACCTGGTCGACGCGCCGCGCGCCCGCGGCGACCGCCCGCTCCCGCGCGGCGCGCAGGGCGTCGTCGGCGGGCGTCGACCCCTGCACCTTGTAGGCCAGGTCGCCGAGCTGATCGGCGGCGCTCGCCCGTTCGCGCTCGGGCATGGGGCTGTAGGCGGTGGCCAGCAGGAGGGCGTCGCCGGTCGCCGCGGCGAGCCGGGCGGCCCGGTCGACGGCGCGGAACGAGGAGTCCGAGCCGTCCGTGCCGACGAGGATGATGCCGTACGCGCTCATGCCGCTCCTTACCGGTTGGTAGCTTCCGGTGGAACGCTATCGCCGGGGTGACCCATCCGTCACCGTGTTCTTGCACAACCCGTCCAGTTGCGTGCGTCACCGCCGCGCCGGGGACGTGACACGGGTCGCACCGGCGCCCGCGCCGCCCTCGCGAGCGGGTGAACCGGGGCCCCACGGATATGGTGGGACACCATGAGCACTCCCACCGCGCAGTCCCTGCGCCAGGCCCTGAAGGAACGCGTCGTGGTGGCCGACGGGGGCATGGGAACGATGCTCCAGGACGCCGGTCCCACCCTCGACGACTTCGAGGGCCACGAGGGCTGCAACGAGATCCTCAACGTCACCAGGCCCGACATCGTCCGGTCGGTGCACGATGCCTACTTCGCCGCGGGCGTCGACTGCGTCGAGACCAACACCTTCGGCGCCAACCTCGGCAACCTCGGCGAGTACGGCATCACCGACCGGATCTTCGAGCTGGCCGAGGCGGGCGCCCGGATCGCCCGCGAGGCCGCCGACGCCGCCGCCACCCCCGACCGGCCCCGCTGGGTCATCGGATCGGTCGGCCCCGGCACCAAGCTGCCCACCCTCGGGCACGTGGCGTTCGCCGAGCTCCGCGACGCCTACCAGCGCAACGTCGAGGGCCTGCTGGCCGGCGGGGTCCAGGCGGTGCTGGTGGAGACCTGCCAGGACCTTCTGCAGGTCAAGGCCGCCGTGATCGGCGCCAAGCGGGCCATCGCCGCGGCGGGCGCCGACACCGTGCTCATCGGCCAGGTCACCATCGAGCAGAACGGCGCCATGCTGATGGGCTCGGAGATCGGCGCCGCGCTCACCGCGCTGGAGCCCCTCGGCCTGGACCTCATCGGCCTGAACTGCGCGACCGGCCCCGCCGAGATGAGCGAGCACCTGCGCTACCTGGCCCGGCACGCGCGGATCGGCCTGTCGTGCATGCCGAACGCCGGCCTGCCGGAGCTGACCTCCGACGGCGCCCGCTACCCGCTGACGCCGCGGGAGCTGGCCGACGCCCACGACTCCTTCACCCGCGACTTCGGGCTGTCGCTGGTCGGCGGCTGCTGCGGCACCACGCCCGAGCACCTGCGGCAGGTCGTCGACCGGGTCCGCGGCCGCGAGCTCGCCGACCGCCGCCCCCGCCCCGAGGCCGGCGCGTCCTCGCTCTACCAGCACGTCCCGTTCCGGCAGGACACCTCCTACCTGGCGATCGGCGAGCGCAACAACGCCAACGGCTCCAAGGCGTTCCGCGAGGCGATGCTCGAGGCCCGCTGGGACGACTGCGTCAAGATCGCCCGCGACCAGGCCCGCGACGGCGCCCACATGCTCGACCTGTGCGTCGACTACGTCGGCCGCGACGGCGTCGCCGACATGAAGGAGCTGGCGTTCCGGCTCGCGACGGCCGCGACCCTGCCGATCGTGCTCGACTCCACCGAGGTCCCGGTGCTCCAGGCCGGGCTGGAGATGCTCGGCGGCCGCGCGGTCGTCAACTCCGTCAGCTTCGAGGACGGCGACGGCGAGCACTCCAAGCTCGCGCGGCTGATGCCGATCGTCCGCGAGCACGGCGCCGGCGTCGTCGTCATGTGCATCGACGAGGAGGGCCAGGCCCGCACGGCCGAACGCAAGGTCGAGATCGCCTGCCGGATGATCGACGAGCTGACCGGCCGGTGGGGGATGCGCGTCGAGGACATCGTCGTCGACTGCCTCACCTTCACCATCGGCACCGGCCAGGAGGAGTCGCGCCGCGACGCCGTCGAGACCATCGAGGCCATCCGCGAGCTCAAGCGCCGCCAGCCGCACGTGCAGACCACCCTCGGCCTGTCCAACGTGTCGTTCGGCCTGAACCCGGCGGCGCGGATCGTGCTGAACTCGGTGTTCATGCACGAGTGCGTGGACGCCGGCCTCGACTCCGCCATCGTCCACGCCTCCAAGATCCTGCCGATGGCGCGGATCCCCGAGGAGGAGCGCAAGGTCGCCCTCGACCTGGTCTACGACCGCCGCTCCGCCGGCTACGACCCGCTGCACCGCTTCATGGAGCTGTTCGAGGGCGTCGACACCGCCGCGATGAAGGCCGACCGCGCCGCCGAGCTGCTCGCGCTGCCGCTGTGGGAGCGCCTCAAGCGCCGCATCGTCGACGGCGAGCTGAACGGCCTGAACGCCGACCTGGACGAGGCCCTCGGCCAGCGGCCCGCCCTGGAGATCGTCAACGACGTCCTGCTGGACGGCATGAAGACCGTCGGCGAGCTGTTCGGCTCCGGGCAGATGCAGCTGCCGTTCGTGCTGCAGTCCGCCGAGGTGATGAAGACCGCCGTCGCCTACCTCGAGCCTCACATGGAGAAGGCCGAGGACGGCGGCAAGGGGCGGATCGTGCTCGCCACCGTCAAGGGCGACGTGCACGACATCGGCAAGAACCTCGTCGACATCATCCTGTCCAACAACGGCTACGAGGTCGTGAACATCGGCATCAAGCAGCCGATGTCGGCGATCCTGGAGGCCGCCAAGAACGAGCGCGCCGACGTCATCGGCATGTCCGGCCTGCTGGTGAAGTCGACCGTCATCATGAAGGAGAACCTCGAGGAGCTGAACTCCCGGGGCCTCGCCGGCCGGTGGCCGGTGCTGCTCGGCGGCGCCGCGCTCACCCGCGCCTACGTCGAGCAGGACCTGGCCGGGCTGTTCGGCGGCGAGGTCCGCTACGCCCGCGACGCCTTCGAGGGCCTGCGGCTGATGGACGCGTTCATGGCCGTCAAGCGCGGCGAGAAGGGCGCCGAGCTCCCGCCGCTGCGCGAGCGGCGGGTGCGCCGCGGCGCGACCCTTCAGGTCACCGAGCCCGAGGACATGCCCGCCCGGTCCGACGTCGCGGTCGACAACACCGTCCCGGCGGCGCCGTTCACCGGCGACCGGATCGTCAAGGGCATCGCCCTGGCCGACTACGCGGCGTTCCTGGACGAGCGGGCCACGTTCATGGGCCAGTGGGGCCTCAAGCCCGCCCGCGGCGGCGACGGCCCGAGCTACGAGGAACTGGTGGAGACCGAGGGGCGGCCCCGGCTGCGGATGTGGCTGGACCGCGTCCAGACCGAGGGCCTCATCGAGGCCGCCGTCGTGTACGGCTACTACCCGGCCGTGTCCGAGGGCGACGACCTGGTGATCCTCAACGAGGACGGCTCGGACCGCGAGCGGTTCACCTTCCCGCGCCAGCGCCGCGACCGGCACCTGTGCCTGGCCGACTTCTTCCGGCCGCGCGAGTCCGGCGAGACCGACGTGGCCGCGTTCCAGCTCGTCACCGTCGGCTCCAGGATCGCCGAGGCGACGGGGGAGCTGTTCGCCAAGAACGCCTACCGCGACTACCTGGAGCTGCACGGCCTGTCGGTGCAGCTCACCGAGGCGCTCATGGAGTACTGGCACACCCGGATCCGCGCCGAGCTCGGGTTCGGCGCCGAGGACTCCGGCGACGTCGAGGACTTCTTCAAGCTCGGCTACCGCGGCGCCCGCTTCTCCTTCGGCTACGCCGCCTGCCCCGACCTGGAGGACCGCGCCAAGCTGGTGCGGCTGCTCAAGCCGGAGCGGGTCGGGGTGTCGCTGTCGGAGGAGCTGCAGCTCGTCCCCGAGCAGTCCGCGGACGCGCTGGTCGTCCACCACCCCGAGGCGAAGTACTTCAACACGTGACGGGCCCGCGCGACCCGGCCGCGCCCGCAGCACCCGAGAGGAACACCGAGGTGGGGAAGACCCCGCGCGGCCCGCAGGCCGTGCTGTTCGACATGGACGGCCTGCTGATCGACTCCGAGCGCGTCTGGCTCGAGGTCGAGACGGAGGTCATGGACTGGCTCGGCGGCGTGTGGACGCCCGAGCACCAGGAGCACCTGGTCGGCGGCTCGCTGCACACCGGCGTGGCGTACATGCTGGAGCTGACGGGGTCGGCCGCGCCGCCCGCCGAGGTCGCGCGGCGGATACTGGACGGGATGTTCGAGCGGCTCAGCGCGTGCGTGCCGCTCATGCCCGGAGCCAAGGAACTGCTCACCGCGCTGCGCGAGGCGGGGACGCCGGCGGCGCTGGTGTCCTCCAGCCACCGGCGGCTCATCGAGCCGGTGCTGGAGGCGATCGGCCGCGAGCACTTCGTCCTCAGCGTCGCCGGCGACGAGGTGACGCGCACCAAGCCCGACCCCGAGCCGTACCTCACGGCGGCGGCGCGGCTCGGCGCCGACCCGGCCCGGTGCGTGGTGCTGGAGGACTCCCCGAACGGGGTCGCGGCGGGGGAGGCCGCGGGCTGCGTCACGGTCGCGGTGCCGGGCCTGCTGCCCATCCCGCCGGGACCGGGACGCACCGTGGTGGGCTCGCTGCGCGAGGTGAGCCCGGAGTGGCTGTCGTCGCTGGTGGGATGAGGTGCGGGGCCGTTCGGCCGGCATCCGTTCGACGTCCAACCGTTGCGCGATGTTGATCTCGGCGTGCGCGTCGCTCCCGGCGCGCGCCGCGCCCGCGCGTTCCGTCCGGCCCCGGCGCGTTCCAGGACGGAGCCGTGCCGCCGCCCTGCCCCTGGCCCGCCGCGCCCGGCCTTCCCGGCACGGTACGCCGAGCGTGGTAGGGCACCGCTGATACCTGCGAGTCGTTCCCTAGGGGACGGGTCCCGCCGGAGGAGGAGGCGGAGCGGCCCGCAAACCGTCCGCCGGGAGGAGCGGCATCCGCCCCGGGACGTGTGACCATGGGGAGAGCAGCACCGCGCGGAGTGAGGGGCCGGCATGAGCGACGCAGCCATATTCGTGATCAGCCTTGGGGTGACCCTGGTCGGCCTGTTCGCCAGCTGGGGCGTCTACCGGCGCCGCGGCGCGGCGTCGGGCCTGCGCGGCGCCTCGCTGTCGCTCGTGCCGCTGGCGGCGGCCATGACGGGCGTCACCGAGTTCTTCGTCGACCTGGCGTTCAGCCCGGTCAAGTGGACCGGCGTCGCCGTGGCGGGGCTCGCGGCCCTGCTGTACGTGACCTCGGGCGCGATGCTGGCCCGGCGGTCGGGCACCCCCGAGGACGGCCGGGGCGCCGGGCGCGGCGGCGGCGAGCCGAAGGCGGCCAAGCGCGCGGCCAAGCCCAAGGGCGCGGTGGGCGGGGCGACCCCGTCGGGCGACCCGGAGCTGGCCGAGATCGAGCAGATCCTCCGCAACCGCGGCATCTCCTAGCCGGCGGATCACTCCGCCACGGGCCCGTACGGGCGCGCTCCGGCGTCGTCCGCGCGGGCCCGTGCCGCGACTTAGTGATCTTTGTCGTCACTCTGCGTGGTCATCGCGGGATTTCGGCCCGCCCCGCCGCGGGGCTCCGGTCAGGGGCCGATATCGCGGATCCGGATGCTCACGGTGAGTGCGCGAGGTGTGGAGCGCGCTCGTCGCGTTCCGGGCGCGGGCGTCGCGTGAGGCGACCGGGGCCCGCTCGCCCGCTCCGGAGATGTCCGATTGGCTCAGGTGGTCCTCGAGGGTGGTTATGGTGTGTCCTCGGGGGGCGGTCTCGGACCGCCGATTTCGCGCGTCCGGCGGCTGACCTGCGGACGATCGATCTCAGAACGGACTCGGTACGGTAAAGCTTGCCGGTCTCGGTGGCGTTCGAGTTGCCTCCCACGGCGCCGCCGAACGTACCATTCGGGCGATTTGTCCGTTATGGAGCGTGCGTACGTGTGCCCCAGATGACGACGAGATCACAAGTCAGATACGGGTACTGGCTAACGTCGCTTCACGGATGGACAGTCGAGCCCGAAGGACTACGTTTCCCTTCAGCAAACGCGGCGTAACGGGCACGGGGCAGCGGACGATCTTCGCTCCCCTCCAGCGTGTGCGCCGACGGCAGTGTGGCCCGAAGGGGTAGGAGGTACGGAGCGTGACCGCACCGATCGAGGTGACCGGATCGGAGTCCGAGGCACAGCCGGACGCCGTCCTCGCGGGCGTCGATCGCAAGGCGATCGAGGGGCGATCCCTCGGCCAGATCGCATGGCTTCGGCTCAGGCGCGACAAGGTCGCCATCACCGGCGGGATCGTCGTGCTGATCCTGATCGTGTTGTCGCTGCCGGGTGTCACCGGCCTGGTGACCGGCTGGTTCGGCAGCCCCCCGAACGAGTTCCACCAGAATCTGGTGGACGCGACCCTGGGCGGCCCGACCGAGCCCCTCGGCGGAATGAGCGCCGACCACATCTTCGGCATCGAGCCGATCAACGGGCGCGACCTGTTCAGCCGGGTGCTGTACGGGGCGCGGGTGTCGCTGCTGATCGGCGTCCTGGCCACCCTGGTGTCGGTGGTCATCGGCACCTTCATGGGCATCGTCGCCGGCTACTTCGGCGGCTGGGTCGACGCGCTGATCGCCCGCACGATGGACGTCTTCCTGGCCTTCCCGCTCGTGCTGTTCGCGATCTCGCTGGTGGGCGTGATCCCCAACAAGCTCCTCGGGCTGGAGGGCAACAATCTGCGGATGGGGATCCTGGTCTTCATCATCGGGTTCTTCAACTGGCCCTACATCGGCCGGATCATCCGCGGGCAGACGATCTCGCTGCGCGAGCGCGAGTTCGTGGACGCCGCGCGCAGCATGGGAGCGCGCAACTCCTACATCCTGTTCAAGGAGATCCTGCCCAACCTGGTCGCGCCGATCCTGGTGTACTCCACCCTGCTGATCCCGACCAACATCCTGTTCGAGGCCGCGCTGTCGTTCCTCGGTGTCGGCATCAACCCGCCCGACCCCTCGTGGGGCGGGATGCTGTCGCAGGCCACCGAGCTCTACTCGGTCGCCCCTCACTTCGTGATCGTTCCCGGGCTCGCGATCTTCGTCACCGTCCTGGCCTTCAACCTCTTCGGAGACGGCCTGCGCGACGCCCTGGACCCACGGGCCCGATGACCCCGGCGAACGTCCGGTTTTAGTGAAAGGGAAAAGATGAAATCTCCCAAGGTGGTGACCAGTGCGGCGGCGGGGCTCGTCGTCCTGGGCCTGGGACTGTCCGCCTGTGGCGGCGGCGACGACGATGGCGACAAGGCCGGCGGCAGCGGGAAGTTCGACGCCGGCACGACCGCGGTCGTGAACCCGTCCGACCACAAGGGCGGCGTGCTGAAGATGGCGCAGCCGGACGACTTCGAGTCGCTCGACCCGGCGAACATCTACTACGCCTACGGCCTGAACTTCGTACGCATCTTCTCCCGGAACCTGATGACCTACACGTCCAAGCCGGGCAAGGAGGGCGCCACGATGTCGCCCGACCTGGCCGAGGCGGCGGGTACGGCCACCGACGGCGGCAAGACCTGGACCTACAAGCTCAAGCGTGGCGTCAAGTACGAGGACGGCACGGAGATCAAGGCCAAGGACATCAAGTACGCGGTCGCGCGCACCTTCGACCGCGAGATCCTGCACAACGGCCCCTCCTACTTCCCGCAGCTGCTGGCCGCCGAGGGCTACAAGGGTCCGTTCAAGGACAAGAACCTTGACAACTTCAAGGGCATCGAGACCCCCGACGACTACACGCTGGTGTTCAAGCTGAAGGCCCCCTTCAGCGAGTTCGACCAGGTCGTCGGGTTCTCCGGGCAGACCGCGCCGGTGCCGGCCGACAAGGACAAGGGCGTGCGCTACGGCATGCACCCGGTGTCCAGCGGCCCGTACAAGCTCGAGGGCGACTACACGCCCAAGAAGGGCGGCACGTTCGTCCGCAACCCCAACTGGGACCCGGCCACCGACCCGAACCGCAAGCAGCTCCCCGACAAGATCGAGGTGCAGGCGGGCCTGAAGGCGGAGGAGATCGACAACCGCCTGATCGCGGGCACGGTGCAGATCGACCTTCCCGGTTCCGGTGTGCAGGCCGCGGCGCGGCAGCAGATCCTGACCAACCCGAAGCTCAAGGCGAACGCCGACAACCCGCTCGCCGGCTTCCACTGGTACGTCTCGATCAACACCAAGTCCATCCCGAACGTCGAGTGCCGCAAGGCGATCGTCTACGCGGCCGACCGCTCGGCGATGTACCGGGCCTACGGCGGCGAGGCGGGCGGCGAGGTCGCCACGTCGATCCAGCCCCCGAACGTCCAGGGCCGCGAGAAGGGCACCGACTTCTACACGAAGGCGGACCCGAACTTCACCGGTGACCCGGCGCAGGCCAAGGCCGCCCTCGCCAAGTGCGGGCAGCCGAACGGCTTCTCCACGATCATGATCTACCGCAACGACCGGCCGAAGGAGAAGGCGACCGCCGAGGGCCTCAAGCAGTCCCTCGACAAGGTCGGCATCAAGGTCGAGCTCAAGGGCTACCCGTCGGGCACCTACACCAACGAGCAGCTGGGCGCGCCGAAGTTCGTCGCCAAGGAGAAGGTCGGCCTCGGCACCTACGGCTGGGCGCCGGACTGGAACACCGGCTACGGCTACCTCCAGCCCCTCACCGACGTGAAGGCGATCGTGCCGACCGGCAACGCCAACACCGAGGAGCTGGACGACCCGGACGTCAACAAGAAGTGGAACGAGGTCGTCTCCGTCACCGACCCCGCGGGCCGCGCCAAGATCTACAACGAGATCGACGCCAAGACGCGTGAGCAGGCGGCGATTCTGCCGAACGTCTACGCCAAGTCGCTGCTGTTCCGCCCGACGAACCTGACGAACGTCTACTTCCACGCGGGCTTCGGCATGTACGACTACGCCAACCTCGGCGTCACGGGCTGACGCGGATCCGAGCTAGCTGAGAGAAGGCAGGTGAAGGCATAGGGCGGTCGCCGGGGGGATCCCCCGGCGGCCGCCTGGGCCGGACACTGTGGTCGCATTCATTGTTCGCCGCCTGCTGGGCGCGGTGGGGCTGCTCCTCATCATCAGCGCGGTGACCTACGCCATCTTCTTCCTTGTTCCGCGCGCCGCCGGGGTGACCAGCGACGACATCGCCGGGCGCTTCGCCGGCAAGCAGCCGGACGCGGCCACCCTCGCCGCGATCAAGGACAGGTTCGGGTTGGACGACCCGATCCCCGTGCAGTACGGGAAGTACATCAAGTCGATCGTCGCCGGCGACACCTACGACACCGGCACCGAGAAGATCGACTGCCCGGCGCCGTGCCTGGGGTACTCCTTCCGCACGAACCAGTCGGTCACCGACCAGATCGTCGACCGCGTCCCGGTCACGATGATGATCGCGCTCGGCGCGGCGGTGCTGTGGGTGCTGGCGGGCGTGTCGATCGGCGTGCTGTCGGCGCTCCGGCGGGGCACGCTCTTCGACCGGGTGGCGATGGGCGTCGCGCTGGCGGGCGTGTCGCTGCCGGTCTTCTTCACCGGCCTGCTGTCGCTGGCGTTCGTCGTCCACAGATGGAACCTGCTGCCCGAGGTGAACTACACGGGGCTGGGCGACAACCCGTTCAACCTGCTCCTGCCCTGGGTGTGCCTGGCGTTCCTGTACGCGGCGATGTACGCGCGGCTGACGCGGGCGGGCATGCTTGAGACGATGAACGAGGACTTCATCCGGACGGCCCGCGCCAAGGGGCTGCCGGAGAAGACCGTGGTGGTCAAGCACGGGCTCCGCGCCACGCTGACGCCGATCATGACGGTGTTCGGCCTGGACATCGGGCTTCTCCTCGGTGGTGCGATCATCACCGAGCGGACGTTCTCGATCCCGGGCCTCGGCCAGCTCGCGCTGGACGGGGTGAACCAGAGCGACCTTCCGGTCGTGCTGGGCGCGACTCTGACCGCCGCGCTGTTCATCGTCCTGGCCAACCTGGTCGTGGACATCCTGTACGGCGTCGTCGACCCGAGGGTGAGGCACAGCTGATGGCGCGCAAGCAACAGGCCGAGCTGATCAACGGTGGCTCGGGTGACTCGTCCGGCGGGCGCGGCGCGCCGACCTCGTTCCTCGAGGTGCGCGACCTGAAGATCCACTTCCCGACCGACGACGGCCTGGTGAAGTCGGTCGACGGGCTGAACTTCCAGCTGGAGCGGGGCCGCACGCTCGGGATCGTGGGCGAGTCGGGCTCGGGCAAGAGCGTGACGAGCCTCGGCATCCTGGGCCTGCACAACCGCCGCAACGCCAAGGTCTCCGGGGAGATCTGGCTGGACGGCACGGAACTGGTGGGCGCGTCCGCCGGGCGGGTCCGCAGGCTCCGCGGCCAGAAGATGGCGATGATCTTCCAGGACCCGCTGTCGTCGATGCACCCGTTCTACACGGTGGGCAGCCAGATCATCGAGGCGTACCGGGTGCACAACGACGTGTCCAAGCAGGTGGCGCGCAAGCACGCCATCGACATGCTGGGACGGGTCGGCATCCCGAAGCCGGACAAGCGGGTGGACGACTACCCGCACCAGTTCTCCGGCGGCATGCGGCAGCGCGCGATGATCGCGATGGCGCTGTCGTGCGACCCCGAGCTGCTGATCGCCGACGAGCCCACCACGGCGCTGGACGTGACGGTGCAGGCGCAGATCCTTGACCTGCTCCGGGACCTGCAGCAGGAGTTCAACTCCGCGATCATCATGATCACCCACGATCTCGGGGTGGTCGCCGAGCTGTCGGACGACATCCTGGTGATGTACGCGGGCCGGTGCGCCGAGTACGGCCCGGTGGACGACACGTTCCACCGGCCGCTGCACCCCTACACGTGGGGCCTGCTCGGGTCGATGCCGCGGCTGGACCGCGAGCGCAGCGAGCGGCTGATGCCGATCAAGGGGACCCCGCCGAGCCTGATCAACGTGCCGCGGGGCTGCGCGTTCAACCCGCGGTGCGCGTACGGTGACCTCAACGGGGACAAGAGCACGACCGAGCGGCCCGAGCTGCTCGAGCTCGAGCCGGGCCACAAGGCGGCCTGCCATCTTCCGCTGGAGAAGCGGCGGGAGATCTGGGACTCCGAGATCCGGCCGAAGCTGTGACGAGCACGGGTGGGAACGAGACTGTGAGCACTGATGAGACCACGCCGGCGGGCGCGCCGGTGACGGCGCCCGCTCCGGCGCCGGAGGCCCGCCGGGCCCGCGGCGGCGAGCCGCTGCTGCAGGTGGAGAACCTCGGCAAGCACTTCCCGGTGACGGCGGGGCTGCTGCGGCGGCAGGTCGCGGCGGTGAAGGCCGTCGACGGCGTGTCGTTCTCGGTCCGCAAGGGCGAGACCCTCGGCCTGGTGGGCGAGTCGGGCTGCGGCAAGTCCACCACCGGCCGGATGGTGATGCGGCTGCTGGACCCGAGCTTCGGGAAGATCACCTTCGAGGGTCAGGACATCACCACGATGTCCCAGGGGCGGCTGCGGCCGCTCCGCCGCGACCTTCAGATGATCTTCCAGGACCCGTACTCGTCGCTGAACCCCCGCAAGACGGTCGGCGCGCTCGTCGGGGCGCCGTTCCGGCTGCAGAAGGTGCAGACCGAGAACGGCGTGAAGAAGGCCGTCCAGGAGATCCTGGAGCTGGTCGGGCTGAACCCCGAGCACTACAACCGGTACCCGCACGAGTTCTCGGGCGGGCAGCGGCAGCGCATCGGCATCGCCCGGACGCTGGCGCTGAAGCCGAAGCTGATCGTGGCCGACGAGCCGGTCTCGGCGCTGGACGTGTCGGTGCAGGCGCAGGTGGTGAACCTGCTGGAGGACCTGCAGGACGAGCTCGACCTCACCTACGTGGTGATCGCGCACGACCTGTCGGTGGTCCGGCACATCTCCGACCGGGTCGCGGTCATGTACCTCGGGAAGATCGTCGAGGTGGCGGACCGCAACGACCTGTACGAGCGGCCGATGCACCCCTACACCAACGCGCTGCTGTCGGCGGTGCCGGTCCCCGACCCGAGCGATCGGGGCGACCGGCAGCGGATCCGGCTGCAGGGCGACGTGCCGAGCCCGCTGGACCCGCCGCCGGCCTGCCGGTTCCACACGCGCTGCTGGAAGGCGCAGGACATCTGCAAGCAGGTGGAGCCGCCGCTGGTGGAGCTGAGCCCCGGTCACGAGGCCGCGTGCCACTTCCCGGAGAACACCACGGTGAGCGCGACCGACGAGGTCGCCCGCGCCGCGGTGGCGCTGGCGCCGGGCACGACGGTCGTGGACGAGCCGCAGGCCGAGGTCTGACGGCCGCGCAGGCGAGCCCTTCGCGATGACCCGGTCCCCTAGGGGACCGGGTCATCGCCGTTTCCGGGCGATCCGTGGCTCGTTGCTGTTGGCCGGTTCTCGCGGGCCGGTGGTGCGAGGCGGCTGCTTCGTGGCGGAGTGGCCGGGGGTGGTCGGTCAGCGGTCGGTGGTCTGCGCGAGCGCCTCACCGAGGGGCGTGCGGTGGTAGAGGACGGCGCGTCCGGCGCGGGCGCGGCCGAGGAGCCCGGCGCGGCGCAGCACGGCCAGGTGGTCGCCGACGGCGCCGGGGGCGACGCCGAGGGAGCGGGCGAGCTGGGTGGTGCCGGCGGGCTCGTCCAGGGCGAGCAGGACGCGCGCCCGGGTGCGGCCGAGGAGACCGGCCAGGGCGCCGGGCGGGGCGGGCGGCGCGCTCTCCCACAGGGCGGAGATGCCGCGGGCGGGGTAGATCAGCCCGTACGGCCACGGGTCGTCGGTGTGGGCGGCGACGGCGGGCCACACGAACACCGACGGGATGAGCAGCAGCCCGCGCCCGCCGAGCCGAACGGTGACGCCGCTGCGGGTGCGCAGCAGCTCGACGCCGCCTGCACGCCAGCGGACGCGGGGGTGCAGGTCGCGCAGCGCCGCCTCCCAGCCGCCGCCGGTGAGCCGCCCGGCGCGGTGCAGCACGTCGCGCTCGCAGATGGCGCGCAGCCGCGGCCAGTCGGGGGCCAGCAGCGCCCGCCAGGCGGCCTCGAGCGCGCCGGCGAGGACGGCGGCGGCG
>NZ_CAACVB010000203.1 GCF_900659635.1 Actinomadura roseirufa
CGGGCGTCCCAGGCGGCGCGGGTCAGCGCGGCGGCCCGGTCGGCCGGGGGCCGCGCGGCGGCCGGCCGGAGACAGGCGAGGAGGGGAGCGGTGGCCGCCACTCCGGACAGCGCGGTGAGCAGGACGGCATGCCGCATCACATCTCCCCCGATGAACGCCCGCGGTCTCCCCCGGCGGCCCTGGTGGGCGGGTCCGGCGCGACCGTGTGCGGCAGAGATCACCGGGGCCGGGGACGGCGAAACCGGTCCCGGCCGCTTCTTGCCCGGCCGTTGCCCTGATCCGGACGGCGGGCGGGGCGCGGTTCACCCGCGGCGGGCGTGCCGCTCAGGCGGAACTGACGATCTCGTAGGCACCGGGCTCGTCCACCGCGAGGGCGGCCAGGGGGAGGAACTCCAGGCGCACCTCGTAGGCGCCGAGCGCCCGGCGGTAGTACCCGGCGCCGTCCCACTCGGTGACCAGGGCCCACAGCCCGGGGTCATCGACGGTCCGGCCGAGCCTGCCGGACCGGAAGCCCTGGCTCGCCGCCAGCGCGCCGAGCACGGCGGTCATGCGCTCGGCGAAGTCGCCAGCGGCCTCGTCCGGAACGCGGTACCGGGTTATCGCGATCATCGGTCCATCCTGGCAGTACGTTGGGCGCGTGAGCACACGAGGGGAGCGGCCGGGCGAGGCCGCGCCGGGGATGCGGGCGGCGGTCGAGCGGTGGAGCGCGGTGCCGGTGGTGTTCCTGCACCGCCTGCCGCGCTGGACGCTGCTGGTGGTCGTGTTCGCGCTCCTGGTCGTCGGCATGGCCGGCACGGGCTGGGTCGCGGCGGCGGCGCTGCTGGCGCCGGCGCTCGCGCTCGGCTGGTTCGCCTACCTCAACTGGCCGGCTCTGGACACCCCGGGACGGGCTTTGCGGGCGGTCGCCTTGGGCGTCTTGACCGTATTTGCCCTGCTTCGCGGCATCGGCCGATTTTGACAATCATTTTCATCTTCGTCCATAATCGTTCCATGTTCTCCTCCCGTGCCCGGCTCGCCCTCCCACTGACCACCAGGACGGCCGTGCTCACACTGGCCGGGTTCGCCGGGCTGACCGGGCTGACCGGGCTGACCGCGTGCGGGGACGCCGACGCGGGCGGCTCCTCCGGCCGGACGCGGGTCGTCGCGTCGTTCTACCCCGTGGCCTGGCTGGCCAGCAGGATCGGCGGCGGCGAGGTGTCCGTGCAGACCCTCACCAGTCCCGGCGCCGAGCCGCACGACCTGGAGCTGACGGCCCGGCAGGTCGCCGACGTCGAGCGGTCCGGCCTCGCCGTCTACGTCAAGGGCCTGCAGCCCGCCGTGGACGACGCCGTCGCCAAGCACGCCGGGTCCAGGTCGCTGGACGCGGCGAGCGTCGTCACGACGCTGCCGCCGCCCGCGGGCGGCGAGGACGAGGAGGGGCACGGCCACGCGGCGGCCCACGATCCGCACATCTGGCTGGACCCGGCCCGCATGGCGGCCATCGCCACCGCGCTCGGCGACCGGCTGGCGGCGGCGGACGCCGGCCACGCGGCCGGCTACCGGGAACGCGCCAAGTCGCTCGCCGGCGAGCTCACCGCGCTGGACCGCGAGTTCCAGGACGGGCTGAAGGGGTGCGCGCGCACGACGATCGTCACCGCGCACGCGGCGTTCGGCTACCTGGCAGAGCGGTACGGCCTGAAGCAGGTCCCGATCGCCGGGGTCGACCCCGCGAACGAGCCCTCCCCCAAGCGGCTGGCCGAGCTGACGGGGCGGATCAGGTCCGCGGGGGCCACCACCGTCTTCACCGAGACCCTGGTCAGCCCCAAGGTCGCGCAGGCGCTCGCCCGCGAGGCCGGTGTGCGCACGGCCGTGCTCGACCCGGTGGAGGGCGTCGAGAAGGGCTCGCGGGACGACTACATCACGATCATGCGGGGAAACCTGCGGACCCTGCGGCCCGCCCTGGAGTGCTCATGACGAACCCCTCGCCCCCGTTCGCGATGAAGGGCGCCCGCGTGCGGCGGGACGGCCGCGAGGTCCTGGCCGGTGTCGGCCTGCGGGTCGAGACCGGGGACGTGCTCGCCGTCCTCGGGCCGAACGGGGCCGGAAAGTCGACCCTGGTCAAGGCGCTGCTCGGGCTGATCCCGCTCGCCGCGGGCCGGACCGAGATCTACGGCGTGCCGCCCGCCCGGTTCCGCGACTGGAAGCGCGTCGGCTACGTGCCGCAGCGGCTGCCCATGGGCGGCGGCGTCCCGGCGACGGTACGGGAGATCGTCTCGTCCGGCCGGGTGGCCCGGCAGTCGCGCTGGCGGCCCGGCACCGCCGCCGACCGGGCCGCGGTGGACCGCGCCCTCGCCGCGACCGGGCTGACCGCCCTGGCCCGCGAGCCGGCGCACCTGCTGTCGGGTGGCCAGCAGCAGCGGGTGCTGATCGCCCGCGCGCTCGCGGGCGAGCCCGACGTGTTCGTGATGGACGAACCCACCGCGGGCGTGGACGCCGGGAACCAGGTGGCGCTCGCCGAGACCCTGCGCGAGCTGACCGGCGCCGGGCGCACGGTCGTGCTGGTGGCGCACGAGCTCGGCCCGCTGGAGCCGCTCATCACGCGGACGGTCGAGCTGGAGCACGGCCGCCCGGTCCGTGAGCGGGCGCTGCGCGGGCGCCCGCTCGCCGCCGCGCCGGAGGCGACGATGGAGAAGTCCGCGTGACCGAGATGCTGCATTACGAGTTCATGCGCATCGCCCTGGTGATGGCGGTGCTGATCGGCCTGACCGCCCCCGCCGTGGGCACCTTCATCGTGCAGCGCAACCTGTCGCTGCTCGGCGACGGCGTCGGCCACGTCGCGCTGACCGGAATCGGCCTCGGGCTGCTCACCGGCACCTCCCCCGTGCTCGGGGCGCTGGTGGTGTCGGTGCTCGGCGCGGTCGCGATCGAGGTCCTGCGGGCCCGCAGCCGCAGCGGCGCCGACGTCGCGCTGGCCCTGCTGTTCTACGGCGGGCTGGCGGGCGGGGTGCTGCTCACCAACGCCGAGGGCGGCGGGACGAGCCTGCAGTCCTATCTGTTCGGGTCCATCAGCAGCGTGGCGATCGGCGACCTGTACGTGGTCGCCGGGCTCGCGGTCGTGGTCCTCGGCATCGTCGTGCTGTTCGGCCGGGAGCTGTTCCTGCTGTGCCAGGACGAGGAGGTGGCGCGGGCGTCCGGGCTGCCCGTCCGGTTCCTCAGCGTGCTGATCGCCGCGACCGCCGCGGTCACCGTCGTGATCGCGATGCGCGCCATCGGGCTGTTGCTGGTCAGCGCCCTGATGATCGTGCCGGTCGCGGCGGCCCAGCAGGTCACCCGGGGGTTCCGCGGCACCATGCTGCTGGCCATGGGAGTCGGTGTACTGTCGGCTGTATCCGGGCTGGCGGGCTCCTTCCAGTACGATCTTCCCCCGGGACCCTCGATCGTGCTGCTGGCGCTGGCCCTGTTCACCGTCGCCGTCGCCGGGGGGACGGTGGTGCGACGCAGACGTGCGCGGGCCACCGCGTCCGGGAACGACGAGCCTCCCGCCGCGGTCAGGCCCGGCGTGGAGGCCGAAGCGGAGGTGCTTGAGGGATGACGACGGCCCGCCGGGACGCGGTGCGGCAGGTGCTGGTCGGCTGCGACGGGTTCCGCAGCGCCCAGGACATCTACGCCGACCTGCGCGCGGACGGTTCCAAGATCGGCCTCACCACGGTCTACCGGGCGCTCCAGGCGCTCAGCGACTCCGGTGAGGTCGACGTGCTGCGCACCGACGACGGCGAGGCGGTGTACCGCGCCTGCCGTACCGAGCAGCATCACCACCATCTGGTGTGCCGCGGCTGCGGCCGCACGGTCGAGGTCGAGGGCCCCGCGGTGGAGCGCTGGGCCGAGGCGATCGGCGCCGAACACGGATTCGCGGACATCACCCACACGGTCGAGGTCTTCGGTACCTGCGCGGAGTGCGCGGCCGGGACACGCTGACCGGCCGGGGAGGCCGGTGACCGCCCCCGGTGGCCACCGGTTTCCCGGGTCGAAGATCCGGCGCCCGCCCCGATGGGGAAGAATCGGGGGCATGGCTACGACACGCACCGCCAACGCGCACTGGGAAGGGCCGCTGCTGAGCGGCCAGGGCACTGTCTCACTGGACTCCTCCGGACTCGGCACCTACGACGTCACCTGGGCCTCGCGCGCCGAGGAGCCCGCGGGCCGGACGAGCCCCGAGGAGCTCATCGCCGCCGCCCACTCCACCTGCTACTCGATGGCGCTCTCGCACGGCCTCGCCGGCGCGGGCACGCCCCCGGAGAAGGTCGACACCAAGGCCGAGGTCACGTTCCAGCCGGGCGAGGGCATCACCGGCATCCACCTGACGGTCCGCGCCAGCGTGCCCGGCCTGTCCGCCGACGACTTCGCCAAGGCCGCCCAGGCGGCCAAGGAGGGGTGCCCGGTCAGCAAGGCGCTCGCCGGCACGACGATCACGCTGGACGCGGCGCTCGTCTGACGGGGCGGCTCAGCCGGTGACGGCGGCGGGCTCCACCGGGTTGGGGACCGCGCCGCCGTACCGGCGGTCCCGGGAGGCGTACACCTCGCACGCGTGCCACAGGTGGCGGCGGTCGAAATCGGGCCACAGCGTGTCCAGGAAGACCATCTCCGCGTACGCCGACTGCCAGAGCAGGAAGTTGGACGTGCGCTGCTCCCCGGACGAGCGCAGGAACAGGTCCACGTCCGGGATACCCGGTTCGTCCAAGTAGCGGGCGAAGACCTTCTCGTTGATCCGCTCCGGGTTCAGCCGGCCCGCCCGCACGTCCCGCGCGATCGCCGCCGCCGCGTCCACGATCTCGGCGCGGCCGCCGTAGTTCACGCAGAACTGGAGCGTCAGCACGTCGTTGCCGCGGGTCATCTCCTCCGCGGTCTCCAGCTCCTTGATCACGCTGCGCCACAGCCTGGGGCGGCGGCCCGCCCAGCGGACCCGTACCCCCATCGAGTGGAGCTGGTCCCGGCGGCGGCGGATCACGTCCCGGTTGAAGCCCATGAGGAACCGCACCTCGTCCGGCGAGCGCTTCCAGTTCTCGGTGGAGAACGCGTAGGCCGACAGGTACGGGACGCCGAGCTCGATCGCGCCCATGATCACGTCGAAGAGCGAGTCCTCGCCGCGCTTGTGCCCCTCGGTGCGCGGCAGCCCGCGCTCCTTGGCCCACCGCCCGTTGCCGTCCATCACGATGGCGACGTGCCGTGGCACCAGGTCCTCGGGGATCGGGGGCGGCGTGGCGCCGTCCCGATGCGGTTCCGGAGGCGAAACGGCCCTTCTCAAACTCTCTCCCTGGTGGTCGTGTCGTCGGTGGTCGCGTCGTCGGTCTCCCCGCCGGCGCCGGGGGACGGCCCGTCCGGGCCGCCGGGCTCGCGCTCCACATGGCGCAGGGACCGTATCCCGTGCTCCAGGTGCCACTGGAGGTAGGCCGCCACGAGGCCGCTGCACTCCGCGCGGTGGCGCGGCTCGCTCCCGTCGGCGTAGTCCCAGTCGCCGCGCAGCAGCGCCAGCATCAGCGCGAACGTCGGCGGCGCCGGGGTCGCGGCGCCCGGCTGTCGGCAGTTCGCGCACACCGCCCCGCCCGCCGCGATCGCGAACCCGCGCAGCCCGCCGCGCGTCCCGCACCGGCAGCACTCGTCGAGCGCCGGGGCCCACCCGGCGACCGACAGGGACCGCAGGAGGAAGGCGTCCAGCACCAGCCGCGGGTCGTGGGCGCGTTCCACGAGCGTGCGCAGCCCGCCCACCAGCAGCAGGAACTGGCGCAGCGCGGGCTCCCCCTCCTCGCTGGTGAGCCGCTCGGCGGTCTCCAGCATCGCCGTCCCCGCCGTGTAGCGCGGGTAGTCGGTGACCAGCCCCTCGCCGTACGGCCGCAGCGTCTCGGCCTGTGTGATCAGGTCGAGGGAGCGCCGCTCGTACAGCTGGAGGTCCACGTGCGTGAACGGCTCCAGCCGCGCGCCGAAGCGGGACCTGGTCTTGCGGACCCCCTTGGCCGCGGCGCGGATCCGGCCGGTGCGCCGGGTCAGCACCGTCACGATGCGATCGGCCTCGCCCAGCTTCTGGGTGCGCAGGACGATGCCTTCGTCGCGGTAGAGGGTCACACCGTCATTCTCCCGCACTCCGTCACGTGCATCGCTTGCGACCACCCATCTCCCCAGGATCTTCACAAGACACCCAGACCGTGCCCCTGCGCTTTGTTGCCATTACGTAACGTGACCGGAATCGGCCGCCATGCCGTGCCGAAAGGTGTGGCTCGAATCACAGGGAGCTGGCAGCTTTGGGGCATGAGATGCCACATCGTGCCGCCGCACATGCTGGAGCGGATCGCGCAGGACGCCGAGGACCCGGGCCTGCGCGACCGTGCCCGCCGGACCCTGGCCCTCACCTCCGCGCACGCCGCCGAGCGCCGGAGCCTCTCGCTGACGGCCCCCTCCCCCACCGAGGACTTCGTCCCCAACCGGACGATCAGGGACGCCGGGCACCGGGAGCACCTGCCCGGCAAGGTCGTCCGCGCCGAGGGGGCGCCGGCCACCGGAGACAAGATCGTCGACCAGGCCTACGACTGGCTCGGCGCCACCTTCGACTTCTACGAGGCCGCCTACCGGCGCAACTCGATCGACGGCGCCGGCCTGCCGCTGGTCTCGACCGTCCACTACGGCGACAAGTACGACAACGCCTTCTGGAACGGCGAGCAGATGGTCTACGGCGACGGCGACGGGGCCGTGTTCACCGCGTTCACGGGGCCGCTCGACGTCACCGCCCACGAGCTCACCCACGGCGTCACCCAGTACACCGCGAACCTGGAGTACTACAGCCAGTCCGGTGCGCTCAACGAGTCGCTGTCGGACGTGTTCGGCTCCCTCGTGAAGCAGTGGCATCTCGGCCAGACCGCCGACCAGGCCGACTGGCTGATCGGCCAGGGCCTGCTGGCCGAGGGGATCAACGGCATCGCGCTGCGCTCGATGAAGGCGCCGGGCACCGCCTACGACGACCCTCAGCTGGGCAAGGACCCGCAGCCCGCCCACATGGACCACTACGTCGACACCTACCGCGACAACGGCGGCGTCCACACCAACTCCGGCATCCCCAACCACGCCTTCTACCTCGCGGCCATCGCGATCGGCGGCAACGCCTGGGAAAAGGCCGGGCGTGTGTGGTACGACACACTCACGGGCGGTTCCCTGGCGACCGACGTCGACTTCCAGGGGTTCGCCGCCGCCATCGTCGAGACCGCGACCCGCCTCTTCGGGGCGGACGCGACCGAGACCGGAGCGATACGCGACGCGTGGGCAGGGGTAGGCGTCTCACTGTGAGTGAGCCGGAACGGGAAGTGCAGTGAAGGTGACAGTCATCAGAAGCGGGGGGTTCGCCGGGATCGAGCAGCGGGCCGAGTCCGACAGCGCACGCGATCCCATGCTGGCGGGGCTCGTCGACCGGGTGGACCTCGGCCATGTGCCGCCGCCCGGCCGGATCCCCGACCAGTTCCTGTACGAGATCGACATCGACGGCGACCGGACGACCGTCGGGGAGGCGCAGCTGCACGGACCGCTCCGCGAGCTCGTCCACCACGTCCTCGGGCGCGCCCGCTGACCTTCACGGCGACCGGGACGGCCGGACCACCCGGATCCGGCCGTCCCGGCCCCTGTCGTGCTCGCCCGCCCCGTCCGGTCCCGGGATCCGCCGGTGATCTGAAGGAGGCGGCCGCCCGCGCCCCCCGGGGCCGGGCCCGATGGGGCCCGCCCGGACCCGGCCCGGCCCGTTCAGGGCCGTGGACCGGGAGCCCGGCCCGGGGCTCCACCGGAGAGGCCGAGCCCCGGCTTTGCCAGGTGCGGGGTGACGGGTCGCGCGCTCGCGCGACGGCCGGGGCCGCCGGTGCGGCCGGCCCCGAAGCGCTGCGGTCAGCGGGCGGCGCGGGCCACCCGGTTGACGGCGGAGAGGATCGCCTTGAGGGAGGCGGTGACGATGTTGCCGTCGATGCCCACGCCCCAGACGGTGGTGCCGCTCACGTCGCACTCGACGTAGGCCGCGGCGCGTGCGTCGCCGCCCGCGCTCAGGGCGTGCTCGGTGTAGTCGAGGACCCGGACACCGATGCCGATGGAGGCGAGGGCGTCCTCGAACGCCGACACCGGGCCGTTGCCGGCGCCCCGGACCTCGCGGATCTCCCCGTCCACCCGCAGGTCGCAGCTCAGCGCGTCCTTCTCGTCGACCCGCGAGGACGCCCGGTGCGCCAGCAGCCCGACCCGCGGGCCGTTGCCGAGGAACTCGGCCTCGAAGATCTCCCACATGCGCTCGGCGGTGACCTCGCCGCCCTCGCTGTCGGTGTGCTCCTGGACGACGCGGGAGAACTCGATCTGCAGCCTGCGCGGCAGCTCCAGCGCGTGCTCGGTCTTCATGATGTAGGCGACGCCGCCCTTGCCGGACTGGCTGTTGACCCGGATCACGGCCTCGTAGGTGCGGCCCACGTCGTGCGGGTCGATCGGCAGGTAGGGGACCTCCCAGCGGAAGCCGCCGACGGGGGTCCCGGCGGCCTCGGCGTCGCGCCGCAGGTGGTCGAAGCCCTTGTTGATGGCGTCCTGGTGGGACCCGGAGAACGCGGTGTAGACCAGGTCGCCCCCGTAGGGGTGGCGCTCGTGGACGGGCAGCTGGTTGCAGTACTCGACCGTCCGGCGGATCTCGTCGATGCCGGAGAAGTCGATCTGCGGGTCGACGCCCTGGGTGAACAGGTTCAGGCCGAGCGTGACCAGGCACACGTTCCCGGTGCGCTCGCCGTTGCCGAACAGGCAGCCCTCGATGCGGTCGGCGCCGGCCATGTAGCCGAGCTCGGCGGCCGCCACCGCGCCGCCGCGGTCGTTGTGCGGGTGCAGCGACAGGATGACCGAGTCCCGGTAGGCCAGGTTCCGGTGCATCCACTCGATCTGGTCGGCGTACACGTTCGGCGTGGCCATCTCGACCGTCGCCGGCAGGTTGACGATCACCTTGCGGTCCGGCGTCGGCCGCCACACGTCGTTGACGGCGTTGCAGACCTCGACGGCGTACTCCAGCTCGGTGCCGGTGAACGACTCGGGCGAGTACTGGAAGTGGATCTCGGTGTCGCCCATGTCCTCGGCGAGCTTGGCGCACAGCTTGGCGCCCTCGACCGCGATCGCGGTGATGCCGTCGCGGTCCTGCCCGAACACCACGCGCCGCTGCAGCGTGCTGGTGGAGTTGTACAGGTGGACGATCACCCGGCGGGCGCCGCGCACGGACTCGAAGGTCCGCTCGATCAGCTCCGGGCGGGCCTGCGTCAGAACCTGGATCACCACGTCGCCGGGGATCCGGTCCTCCTCGATGATCTGCCGGACGAAGTCGTAGTCGGTCTGGCTCGCCGCGGGGAAGCCGACCTCGATCTCCTTGTAGCCCATCCGCACCAGCAGCTCGAACATCCGCAGCTTGCGGTCGGCGTCCATCGGGTCGATCAGCGCCTGGTTGCCGTCCCGCAGGTCGACCGCGCACCAGCGCGGCGCCTCGGTGATCACCTTGTCGGGCCAGGTGCGGTCCGGCAGCCGGACCGGCGCGAACGGCCGGTAACGCTGGAACGGCATACCGGAAGGCTGTTGTTGCGGATACATCCCTGGTGGTCCCTCTGCTCAGATCCTGCGGCCGACGTCCGACGCGTCAAACTCCCGCAGCGAGGGAGCCGACCTGTTACAGGCCCCCGCTGCGGCCGCTAAGGAGGAGCAGCTCACGCAACACGCTGGCCAAGTTAACAGACGCCATCCGGGTTACGGAAACCACGTCCCGCATGTTGAGACGATCGGGTGCTCCCCCGTCTCATGAACGGCCGTTCGCTCCCGGAATGTTCCTCGCCGCCCCCGGGGGGATCGTCGCAGGTCGGGCGAGGCCGGTCAGTGCGCCGGGAGCCACGGCCCCGCGGGCGCGCGGCGCGGGACGAGCACCGACAGGCACGTGACGCATCCGTCGAGCGCCTCGAACTCGCCGATGTCGACCGTCGTCACCCGCAGCCCGTCGGCGGCGAGCGTGGCCGCGGTGCGCGGCGCCGAGGCCGACATCAGCACGTGCTCGGGCCCGAGCACCACCACGTGCGCGCCGGCGCCCTCCGGGACGACCCGCATGCACGGCAGGACGGAGGTGTCGACCAGGTCCGGCAGGCCGATCAGGGTGCCGTCCGGCAGCGCCGTGATCGCCGATTTCAGGTGCAGGCAGCCGCGGGTGTCGACCGGTACCACCTTCCGCCCGCCGATCAGGTGGGCGAGCTGGCAGATGCCCTCCTCGTTGGTGCGGGCGCCGTGTCCCACGTAGACGGTGTCGCCGACCTGCAGCACGTCCCCGCCGTCCAGGGTGCCGGGGTCCTTGATCCGCTCGATCCGCAGCCCGAGCTCGTGCGCGGCGCGCTCGGCACCGGCGATCTCCCCGCGGCGGCGCGCGGCGCCCGAGCGGCCCAGCACGGCGAGGTCGCCGCAGACGACCAGGGCGTCCTCGACGAACACCGCGTCCGGGTGGTCGTCGGCGGGGGCGACGGCGCCGATCCGCCAGCCGGCCGCGGCCAGCGCCGTCGTGTAGGCGGTGTGCTGGCGCGCCGCCAGCGCGACGTCGATCCGGCGCCGCCGGCCGGGACGCGCGACGATCCCGTCGGCGAGCCGCGGGCCGGGGGCGCGGACCAGCGCGGTCCCGGCGCCGCCGGGAGGGGCGGAGGCGCTCCCGGCCGGGGAGACGGCCCGGGGGTTCACCAGAGGGTTCACCGCTCGCTCCCGATCAGCGTGACGCTCCCTCGGTCGTGACGATCACACCCAGCGCGTACGCGCGGGACATGCCGAGCAGCTCGGCGATCCGGTGCAGGACGCGCCGCTCGCCCTCGCCGAGCGGCCCGTCGGCCAGCCCGATGCGCACGACCTGTGCGAGGAACCATTCCTTGGCCTCCACCGCCAGCTGGGAGCCCGCCAGCGCGACCTCCCGCTCCAGGACGTCGCGGCGCAGTTCGAGGTCGGTCTCGACGCCGGCGTCGTCGTAGCCGGGTTCGCCGTAGCCCGCGACCGTGTCGATGGCGCGGGCGCGGGCCGTTCCGTCGGACGGGTCGCCGGCGCGCAGCACCAGCGCGGCCGCGGCCCGCATCGCCGCGGGCAGCGCGGCGGCCATCTGCTGCGCGGTCGGCGTGCGCAGCGCCGAGACCGCGAAGCGGCGCCGGCAGGCCCGGCACTCCACGTTCTGCCCGAGCCGCCACAGCGGCACCAGCGGGACGAAGAACAGGCTGAACCAGCGCCGTCCGGTCCGCCTCCGGTAGGCCCGGTCACCGCCGCACTGGGGGCAGTGGAAGGTCCCCTCGCTGACCGTGCGGAACACCGCCGTCAGGCCGAAAACGAGCAACACCGGGGCTCTCCTCCCATAACGGACTCATTCCAAACTACCGACCCGCGCGCCCCGCCGTGCGGCTCCCGGACAACGCGGCACCTCCCCTTACGCTGGGTCCATGACCGGTGACCTGGGTTCCGGCACGGGCGGCCAGCGCTCGCGCCCCTCGTTCCTGCCGCCCGAGGACGGTTTCGCGCCGCCGGGCGGGCCGGACGGGCCGTTCGCGGTGCCCGCCGCGCGCACGGCGGGGCGCGGCGGCGCCTGGGACCTGGCGATGATCGTCACCGCGTCGGCGCTGCTGGTGTCGGCGTTCCTGCCGTGGGCGCGGGGCCGGGTGGTCGTCGACCTGTTCGGCCGGCCGCTGTCGCGCGACCTCGGCAGCCTCGCCGGCATCGACGCCGACGACCTCGTGCTCGCGGTGCCGGTGCTGGCCCTGCTCGCGATCGGGATGGCCTGCTGGGACCTCGCCGGGCGGGACGCGCGGATCGGCGGCCTGGCCGCCGTCCCCGCCGGGCTGGCCCTGCTGGCCTGCGGGGTCTTCGTGCTGCGGCTGGGCGACGTGCGCGACGACCTGCCGCCCGCCGTGCCGCCCGGCGCGGGCCTGGACGTCGGCTACCAGATCAGCGTCCGGTACGGCTGGTACGTCGCGATCGCCTCGTCGCTGCTGCTGATCGGGGTCAGCCTGGCCCGTCCCCTGGCCGAGCGCGCCGCGGCCGAGCGCGCCGCCGCGGACGTCCCGGGCGGGGCTCCGGGCGAGGCCCCGCGCGAGCCCCGGGACGCGCCGCCCGCGCCACCGGAGGGCCCGGCGCGCGATCAGTCGTAGAAGCCGAGCCTGCGGAGCTGCTTGGGGTCGCGCTGCCAGTCCTTGAGGACGCTGACCCGCAGGTCGAGGAAGACCTTCGTGCCGAGCAGCGCCTCGATCTGGCGGCGCGCCGCGGCGCCGACCTCGCGGAGCCGGGCGCCCTTGTGGCCGATGATGATCCCCTTCTGGCTGGGGCGCTCGACGAACAGGTGCGCGTAGACGTCGACGAGGTCGCCGCGTCCCTCGCGCGGGCCCATCTCGTCCACCATGACGGCGATCGAGTGGGGCAGCTCGTCCCGCACGCCCTCCAGGGCCGCCTCGCGGATCAGCTCGGCGACGAGGACCTGCTCCGGCTCGTCGGTCAGGTCGCCCTCGGGGTACAGCGGCATCCCCTCGGGCAGGTGGGAGATCAGCAGGTCACCGGCGAGGTCGACCTGGAACCCGTCCGCCGCGGAGCAGGGCACGATGTCGGCGTACTCGCCCAGCTCGCCGACCGCGAGGAGCTGGCGGGCGACCTGCTCGGGCGGCGCCAGGTCGGTCTTGGTGACGATCGCCACGACCGGCGTGCCGCGCACCCCGGCGAGCTCCCGGGCGATGTACCGGTCGCCGGGCCCGACGGGCTGGTCGGCGGGCACGCAGAAGCCGATCACGTCCACCTCCGTCAGCGTGGAACGGACGAGGCTGTCGAGCCGCTCGCCGAGCAGCGTGCGCGGCTTGTGCAGGCCGGGGGTGTCCACGACGACGAGCTGCGCGCCGGGCCGGTGAACGATGCCGCGCACCGCCCGCCGCGTCGTCTGCGGCCGGCTGCTGGTAATCGCCACCTTCGTCCCGACGAGGGCGTTCATCAGGGTCGACTTGCCCACGTTCGGGCGCCCGATGAAGCAGGCGAACCCGGCCCGGTGCGCTCCGGGCGGCCGTCCGGTCGTCGTGTCTCCCAGCGTTGTCACCCGTCAATTGTCGCCCACCGGCCGCGACGCCCCGTCCATCCGCGGTCCGGTCCTCCTCCGGCGGCCTCAGGCCGCGGGGATGCCGAGCCGCCGGAGGGCCCGCCCGGCGTGCTCGGCCCACGACGTCGCGCCGACCCGGCCCGCGACCTCGGCCGCCTTGCGGTAGTGGGCGGCGGCGACCGCCGGGGGCCGGTCCAGGAACCGCGCCAGGTCGCCGAGGACGTGCGCGACCGGGCCGACCGTGGCGACGGTGATCGCGCCGCCGGTGACCTGCCCCTCGTAGGGGAGCAGCGTGGCGTAGCTCTCGGCGGCCAGCTCGCGGTCGCCGAGCTCCATCGCGCGCTTGGCCCGGACCGCCGTGGTGAGGTCGAAGAAGTAGTCGCGGCGGACGGGACCGGCACCGGCGACCGCCCGCTCGGCCTCGGCGCGGCGCCCGGCGGCGATCAGCGTCAGGGCGTGGATGTCGGCGGTGACGGCGACGTGCGCCCACTGCTCGCGCAGCCACGCCGCCGCGTCCACCATCTCCGCGGCCCGGCCCGTCGTGAGCCGCAGGCAGAACGTGCCGAGCAGCTCCATCCCGCGCTGGCTGCTCCAGATCCCCGTGCTGCCGATGGCCTCGCCGACCTCGCCGTAGGCGCGCTCGGCCTCCTCGTACCCGGCGGCGAAGACGTGCAGCAGCCCGGTGTACCACGTCGCGATCAGCCCGAGCAGCGGCAGCCCGTACTGGCCGGCGAGCCGCCGCCCCTCCGCCAGGTGCGCGCGCGCCCCGGCCAGGTCCAGCTCCACGGCGCGGACCTGCTGGAGCGCCAGGTGCGCGAGCACGAGATAGGCGCCGAGGCCGTGCTCGGTGGCGACGTCGAACAGCTCCACGGCGTAGCGGCGCCGCTCGGCGAGGCCGGCCGCGGAGCGGTATCCGTTCAGGTAGGCGCCGTTCAGCGCGACCGCGAGCAGCGCCGGGTCGCCGAGCGCGCGGGCCTCCCGCACGGCCAGCGCGGCGGCGGCGGCGCCCCGGTCGTCCTGCTCGCCCTCCAGCTCGATGGCGAGGCTGGTCAGCAGCCGCGCGCGCAGCTCCCGCTCGTCCGCGGGCAGCACGGCCAGCGTCTCCTCGGCCGCCTCGATGACGCCGAGGTCGAGGGTGCCGTACTCGCGGCTGGTCCAGAGCGTGGGCACGTCGAAGCTGACGATGATCCGGGCGAGCAGCCGCGGGTCGCCGGACGCACGGGCCGCTGGCAGGGCGCCGTTGCGCCGCTCCCTGGCCCGCACGACCCGGCCCGCGAGGCCGCAGGCGCGGATCGCCTCGACCTCCGCCTCCAGCCACGCGCGGGCCGCCCGGGGCCCCTGG
>NZ_CAACVB010000204.1 GCF_900659635.1 Actinomadura roseirufa
ACCTCGCGGCACTGCGCGCGAGGCTCGCCGCGACGGTGCGGGACGGCGCGGTGGCGTCGGTCGGCGAGCGGCAGGCCGACGCGGGCGCCGTCGCCGCGCCGCTGTTCGGCCCGGACGGCGAGGTCCGCGGGTCCATCAGCGTGTGCGGGCCCCGGCACCGCTTCACCCGCGCGGCGGTCGGGCGGTACCGCCCCCTCGTCCGCGACGCCGCGCGGGAGATCGCGCACAACTGGGCGACGCCGCGCCGGACGTGAACGGCCGGCCGTTCCGGTCATGATCATCACGGTGGTCTCCCGTGCCCGGCGGGCGGATCCGGGACCGACCGGCGGGGACGAGCGCGGCCGTACAAAATTGGATTCGGTCGCTTTGTGGGGGGCGCTTCTTGGCCGGGGGTGGGGCACCGGGCAGGATCGGGCACCATGAGCCTTCTCGAGACCCTGGCCGGCAAGGGACTGCGGCGTGAGCCGCCGACGCGGGACGAGGCGCTGGCCCTGCTGGCGACCTCCGACGACGACCTGCTCGACGTGGTGGCCGCGGCGGGCCGCGTCCGGCGCCACTGGTTCGGGCGCCGGGTCAAGCTGAACTATCTGGTCAACCTGAAGTCCGGGCTGTGCCCGGAGGACTGCACGTACTGTTCCCAGCGGCTCGGGTCCAAGGCGGAGATCCTCACCTACACCTGGTTGAAGCCGGAGGAGGCCGCGGACGCCGCCGCCGCCGGGATGGCGGCGGGCGCCAAGCGGGTGTGCCTGGTCGCCAGCGGCCGGGGACCCACCGACCGGGACGTCAAGCGCGTCGCCGACACCATCGCCGCGATCAAGGAGCGGGGCGAGGTGGAGATCTGCGCCTGCCTCGGCCTGCTGCGCGACGGGCAGGGCGAGGCGCTGCGCGAGGCGGGCGCCCACGCCTACAACCACAACCTCAACACCTCCGAGGCCCAGTACGCCGACATCTGCACCACCCACGGCTTCGAGGACCGCGCCGACACCGTCGCCAAGTCGCGCGAGGCGGGACTGTCGGCGTGCTCCGGGCTGATCGCCGGGATGGGGGAGACCGACGAGGACCTCGTGGACGTGGTGTTCGCGCTCCGCGAGCTGGACGTCGATTCCGTCCCGGTGAACTTCCTGATCCCGTTCGAGGGCACGCCGCTGGAGGGGCGGTGGACGCTGACGCCGCAGCGGTGCCTGCGCATTCTCGCGATGGTCCGGTTCGTCTGCCCGGACATCGAGGTCCGTCTCTCGGGCGGCCGGGAGATCCATCTGCGCACCCTGCAGCCGCTGGCCCTGCACATCGTCAACTCGATCTTCCTGGGCGACTACCTGACCAGCGAGGGCCAGGCGGGCAAGGCCGACCTCGACATGATCGCCGATGCCGGTTTCGAGGTGGAGGGCGCCGACGTCGCGACCATGCCCGAGCACCGCCGCGCGGACGGTGCCCCCGCCCCGGCCCCCGCTCCGGCCCCCGCGCCCGAGCCCGCCGGGGCCGCCGCCGTCCCCGCGCACATCGATCTGGTCGCCGTCCGCCGCCGCGGCGCCGGAACCGACCTGCCGCCCAACGCCTGACCGCCGCCCCGGGCCGGTCGCCCCGGCCCGGGGTCCCGCCGTCCCCTTGAGCCGCGCCGCACGCGGTCCTGCGACGCTCTTCGGAGGCGGGGGCCGGTCTGCTCCTGAGGCGGCGTCGGGGGCCGTCAGAGGCCCGCTGCGGCCGGCTGACCGGAACAGTGCACCCCCTTCGCTCCGGCTTGACCTTCACATCGACGTGAGGACTTGGCGTCCAAAGTGTCCGGTCACTGATGCCGGCCGGGCCGGACGGTCATGGAGGCCGTCCCGGCCGCGGCCGCCGACGTTCCCCGGGTCAGGCGTCCTCGGGGATCCAGGAGCCGTGGAAGCCGGACGGGACGCCGCGGGGCAGGTCGACGTGGGCGACCGGGCCCGCGGGGAGGTTCGCGGCGTCCAGGACGAGGAGCCGCGAGGCGCCACCGTCGCGGCGGGTGGCGATGGTGAGGAGCCAGCCGTCGTCCTCGGCGCGGTCACCGGCGGTGGCGGGGACGAAGACGGCCTCGCCGACCATGGTGTCCGGATCCAGGTCGTAGGCGGTCACGGCGCCGGTGGCGGTGTCGTACTTGACCACGGCGCAGGCGTCGCGGCTGAGCGGCTCGGTTCCGGTGACCGTGTACAGGTACCTGGACGGGAGTCCGGTCCGGTCGTCGTCGAGGGTGGGGAACTCCACCGCGCGGTCGTCCAGGGGGGTCTCCGCGGCCCGGCCGGTGCTCGGGTCGAGCGTCCATCGGTGCAGGCGGGCGCGGCCGACGGCGGGCGCGGACGCGTCCGGCAGCGTGACCATGCGGGCGAGCAGCTCCCACAGGGCCGTGAACTCGGCGCGGGAGTAGCGGACGGCGTCCAGGACGATCCGCCCGGCGGCGTCCTCGTGGGCGTTGCCGACGTGGAAGACGAAGCACGGCTCGATGTCGAACCAGCGGACGGGGGCGTCCGGGACGTCGTGGCGCATGAGGCCGAGGCGGGCGCCGTAGGCGTCGTCCCAGCGGTAGGGCATGGCCCGGCCCACGAGATCCCGCCGGAAGGTGACCGGAAGGTCGAGCCAGACGACGTAATGGTCGGTGATGGCGAAGTCGTGCATCATCGTCCCGGCCGGGACGGTGACCTCGCGGCTGTGGACGAGGTCTCCCCGCGCGTCGAGCCGATGGTGGGTGAGGAAGGGCGGGCGCATCCCGTAGCCGAAGAAGTGCAGGTCACCGGTACCGGGGTGGCGTTTGGGGTGCGCGGTCATCGCGGTGGTGAGCCGGCCGCCGAAGTCGCACGGGCCGACGGTGTCGAGATCCGCGGTGACCTCGTGGGGGAGGCCGACCTCGACGAGCGCGAGGACGCGCCCGGCGTGCCGCAGGACGTGGGTGTTCGCGGACGGCGCGGTCAGGTCCAGCGTGCCGTCGGGCCGCACGAACGACCGGCCGTGGAACCAGCCGGTGCGGACCCAGCGGTTGCGGTACCACTCGGCGCGTCCGTCGCGGAGCCGGACGCCGTGCAGCATGCCGGGTCCGACCTGGAGATGATCGGTGGCGGTCCCCGGCAGGGCGTTGGGGCCGTTGCGGACGTACCGGCCGTTCAGTTCGGGCGGCAGCGCGCCGGTGACCGGCAGGTCGCGGGCCTCGATCTCGTCGGGCACGGACCTGAGGTGACCGGGCAGGCCGTACCGCTGGACGGTCTCGGCGTCGATCATGGCAACCCCCCGTGGCCGGGCGGCGCCGGCCGGGCGCCGCGGGCTCCAGGGTGCGCCACCGGGGCGCGCGGTGTCACGCGGTTTTCAGCCGGGCGCAGCGGCGGCAGGCGCGCGCCGAGGTGGCGACCATGCCGTGGGCGACGGCGGCGAGGACGCCGGCCAGGGCGAGCGGCGGCCAGTCCGCGGCGAGCGGGGACGAGGTGATGAGGGCGAGCGCGGCGACCGCCATGCCGAGGCCGGCGGTGGTGCCGGTCCAGGCGACGGCCAGCGGCAGCCGCCGGGGGACCGGCAGCCGGCGGGCGAGCGCGCCGGTGACGGCCGGCGTCGCCGCGGCGAGCAGCGCGACGGTGCCCGCGACCCCGGCGAGGTGGACGGTCAGCAGCCGCGGCGCCCAGCCGCCGTCCGGGACGGCCGTCCAGAGCAGCAGCCAGCAGGCGAGGAGGAACGGGACGGTGCGGGCCGCGGCGCGGGCGGTGTGCCGGGCCTGCGCGATCGTCAGCTCCCGCTGGCAGCAGGGGACGAGGTCGGCGGCGGTCCCGAACTCCCGGATGGCAAGCCGGGCGGCCTGATGGCGGGGGAGGCCCTCGGCGGCGTGCGCGTCCACCGCGTCGGTGAGGCCCTCGTGGATCTCCCGGATCAGCCTGGCCTTGGCCCGGGCCGGCCCGTGCAGCGCGGCCGACAGGTCGGCGACGTAGTCGCCGATCGGGTCGCCGGCCGGGTCGGCGCCGCTCATGTGGCCGGGCTCGGTGGTGCGGCGGGGTTCAGCACGGAGCCGATCACCGTGGTGAACTCGCGCCAGGCCGCGCGCTCACCGTCCAGGGTCCGGCGGCCGGCGTCGGTGAGCCGGTAGCGGCGCCGCTGCCGCTCCCCGGCCGCCTCCCAGCTGCTGGTGAGCAGGCCGAGCCGCTCCAGCCGGTTCAGCGCCGGATAGATCGTGCCGGTGCGCAGCTCCAGCGCCCCGCCGCTGCGGTCCTGGACCGCGGCGATGATCGCGTAGCCGTGCAGCGGGCCCGACTCCAGGACGGCCAGCAGCAGGCCGTCCAGATGCCCTCGTACCGCGTCCGCCCTCATGAGTAGGCAGCCTACACAAATAAGCGTCGGCATGGTACGTATTGGCAGCCAACCTATTGACGAAGGAGCGACGGTGACGAAGCTGCTGCTGTCCGTGCACGTCCTGGCCGCGATCCTGGCGATCGGCCCGGTCGCCGTGGCCGCCTCGATGTTCCCCCGTTACGCCAGGGCGCCGGAGCGGGACGGGACGGCCGTGCTGCTGCACCGGGTCTGCCGCGTCTACAGCGGGGTCGGCCTCGTGGTGCCGTTGTTCGGGTTCCTGACCGGCGCGCGGCTCGGGGTCCTCGGCGACCCGTGGCTGATCGCGTCGATCGTGCTGACCGGGATCGCGGCCGGAGTGCTGATGATGGCGATCCTGCCGGGCCAGCAGCGGCTGCTGGCCACGGGCGGCGGGGCCGGGGCGACGGCCCCCGCCGCGCGGCTGGCCGCCCAGACCGGGGTGTTCAACCTGCTCTGGGCGGTCGTGACCGTCCTCATGATCGTGCGGCCGGGGTCCACCACCGGCGTGTGACTACTTCACCTCCCGGCGGGCCAGCCGCATCGCGCCGAAGACGAGCGGGAGCACCAGCCACACCGCGAGGGACGTGGCGATCCGTGCCCACTCGTTCAGGGTGACGCCCGGGTCCATCAGCGTCGCGAGCGTCTTGTTGGTGTCGAACCAGCCCGCCGGGCCCTCCAGCTTCTCCACCATCGGCCCGAGCGTGCTCCAGAGCGTGGGCAGCAGGAAGTACAGGACGATCGCCAGCGGCGAGTTCATGAACAGCATCCCGTAGGCCACCCCCATCGCCACGACGACGAAGCCGTACAGCAGGGTCCCGCCGAGGAGCTGCGGGGGCGGCGACCAGGATCCGCCCGACCGGCCGAGCGTCGCGCCCGTGACCCGGCCGAGGAAGGCGACCACCACGCCTACGGCGGCGAACCCGGCGGCCAGGCACGCGCCGCCCAGGAGCTTGGCCGCCAGCACCCGCCCGCGCTCGGGGACGAGCGTGAAGGTGGCCAGCGCCGTCCGCTGTGACCACTCGCTCGTCACCGACAGGATCCCGAGGACCGGCAGGAGCAGGTTCACCCCCGTCTGGGACCCGATGAAGAAGCTCCCGAGCGACTGCTCGTCCTTGTCCTCCGCGAACAGCACGACGGGCACCATCGCCACCGCGGTCAGCCCGATGAGGACGAGCATCCACCGGCCCGCCCGGGTGTCGACCATCTTGCGCAGCTCCACGGCGACGAGCCGGGCGAGCGGAGGCCGCGCGGGTTCCAGCAGCGCGGCGGGACGGTCGTGGACGGCGGTCATCGCAGCGCTCCTTCACGGCCGGGCGCCATCGCGCCGGCCGCGGTCCGGTCCGGGGGAGCGGACGCGGCCCCGGTGAGAGTGAGGAACAGCTCCTCCAGGCCGCCCCCGCCGGCCCGGCCGAGCTCCAGCAGCACCACGCCCGCCGCGGCGGCGGCCCGCCCGACCGGCTCGGCGCCGCCCCGCACGACCAGCTCGCCGTCGCTCTCGCGCCGCCAGCGCAGCCCGGCCGACGCCAGCGCGGCCTCCAACGCGGCCCGGTCCAGCGCCCGGACCCGCGTGCCGTCCGGGGCGGCGAGCAGTTCCCCCTTGGTGCCCTGCGCGGCGACCCGGCCGTTCGCGATGACCACGAACCGGTCCGCGACGGCCTCGACCTCGTGCAGCAGATGGGACGACAGCAGCACCGTCCCGCCCCGGTCGGCGAAGTCGCGCAGCAGGCCGCGCATCCAGAAGATGCCCTCGGGGTCCAGGCCGTTCGCCGGCTCGTCCAGGATCAGCACGCTCGGGTCGCCGACCAGGGCCTGGGCGAGGCCGAGCCGCTGGCGCATGCCGAGCGAGTAGCCGCCGACGCGCCGCCGCGCCGGCCGGCCCGCGAGCCCGACCAGTTCGAGCAGCTCGCCGGCGCGCTGCCGGCCGGCGCCGGTGAGCTGCGCGGTGAGCGCCAGCGTCTCGCGCCCGGTGCGGCCGGGGTGCTGCGCGGCGGCGTCCAGCAGGATCCCGGCGTGCCTGCCCGGGTTGGCGATGCGCCGGAACGGGACGCCCTTGACGGTCGCCGAGCCCGACGTCGGCGGGGTCAGCCCGCAGATCATCCTCATGGTGGTCGACTTGCCCGCCCCGTTCGGACCGAGGAACCCGGTGACGGTGCCGGGCGCGCAATGGAACGACACGTCCTCCACCGCCGCGACGTCCCCGTAGCGCTTGGTCAGATGCTCGACGTTGATCATGCGCCCAGCCTCGCGGGCCCGGCCGCCCCGCGGCAGCGGCCGAAGGTCCACATCACCCGAGACCGAAGTAGCCCCCACCCGGTCCGAACAGTGGTCCTCAGCCGTCACGCGAGCGCGCGCCCTGACCGGTGTCTATTCGGAGTCGTGGACGAGCAGGGCGATCTGGACGCGGTTGTTGAGCTCGAGCTTGGTCAGCAGGCGTGAGACGTACGCCTTGACGGTCGCGACGCTGAGCGACAGCTCGCGGCCGATCTCGCCGTTGGTGCGGCCCTGCCCGACGAGCGCGGCGACCGCCCGCTCGCCCTCGCTGAGCCGGCCGAGCAGCTCGCGGGCGCGCTCGCGGCGCGGGTCGACGCCGGTCTCGGCGACGTAGGACATCATCTTGCGCATCACCGCGGGCGACACCATCGGCTCTCCCGAGGCGACCTGCCGGATCGCCCGGACGATCTCCGGCGGCGGGGTGTGCTTGAGCAGGAACCCGCTCGCCCCCGCGCGCATGGCGCGCAGGATGTGGTCGTCGGTGTCGAACGTCGTCAGGATGATGATCTCGGGGGGCTCGCGGCGGGCGCGCAACCGCTCGGTGGCGGCCAGGCCGTCCAGCCGCGGCATCCGGATGTCCATCAGCACGACGTCGGGGCGGTGCGCGTTCACCGCGGGGACCACCTCGGCGCCGTCGGCGACGTCCCCCACCACTTCGAGGTCGCCGGCGCCCGCCAGCATCATCGACAGACCGGCCCGGACGAGCGCGTCGTCGTCGACGATGAGCACGCGGATGGGGGGTGAGTCCATGCCGCCACTCTAGAGTGCCGGCCGGCGCCCGGAGGCCGTCATGGCGAGGAGCGCAGGCGGCGGCCGCTCACCTCCGCGGCGGGCAGCCGGAACCACGCCTCGCGCTCGTCGCCCGGCCACGGGTCGACGCGGACCGCCGCGTCGCGCTCCTCGTCGCTGAGCCGGTGCGCGCCGCCGCGCAGCAGCACGCTCCAGCCCGAGCGGGACGCCTCGTCGAGGCGGTCGACCTCGAACGCGGCGCGGACGTTCCCGCCGGTGATCGCCGTCAGCAGGCTGCGGCTGAGCCGCCCGGACACCGACGTGCGGAACACGACCGACTCCCCGTCGACGGCGTAGTTCACCGGCACCACCGTGGGGCCCTCGCCGTCGTCGTAGGCGACCCGCCCGACGCCGCCGGGGGCGATCAGGCGCATGCATTCGGCGCGGTCGAGGTCCTCCAGGATGGGCTTGGCCGCCGGTTCGTCTGCCATGCCCTCCCCATGCCCCCCGTCCGGGCGGCCATGCGCGTTCCGGCGGGAGGACCGGCGCGGGGGATCAGCCGGGGAGGGGGAGGCGTGCGCGCAGCCGGAATCGCCCGTCGCCGGTGCCGCCGTGCTCCAGGTCGCCGCCGAGCATGGCGACGCGCTCGCCCAGCCCGACCAGGCCCGCGCCGGCGCCGGGCAGCGGGTCCGGCGGCGGGCCGGGCGGAAGGGGATTGACGATCTCGACCGTCAGGTCCGCCCCGCCGGGGGAGTCCAGGACGACCCGGACGAGGGCGCCCGGCGCGTGCTTGCGGGCGTTCGTCAGCCCCTCCTGGACGATCCGGTAGGCGTGCCGGCCGACCCGGGCCGGGACCGCCGCCGGATCGGCGACCCGGTCGTCCAGGCTCACCCGGGCCCCGGCCCGCCGCGACTCCTCCACCAGCGCGGCGACGTCGGCGAGCGTGGGCTGGGGACGTTCGGGGGCGGGGTCGGCGGAGTCGTCGAGCAGCACCCCGATGACCTCGCGCAGGTCCTCCATCGCCTCGTAGGCGCTCTGCCGGATGATCCCGGCGGCCTCGCGCTGGTCGGCGGGCGCGTCCGGGCGGAACTCCAGCGCCCCCGCGTGCACGGCCAGCAGCGAGATGCGGTGCGCGAGCACGTCGTGCATCTCCCGGGCGAGCCGCTCGCGCTCCAGCAGCCGCCCCTCCTCGACCCGCAGCCGCTGCTCGGCCTCCGCCGCGCGGGCCCGCTCCCTCAGCGACGCGATGAGCTGCCGCCTGGACCGCACCAGCATGCCCGTGGACACCAACACCGCGTACAGGAGCCCGAAGGTGACCACGCCCTCCCGGAACGCGCGCTCCGAGAGCGCCGCGATCCGGAACAGCACGACCAGCACCGCCATGTTGACGGCGCCGACCAGCACCGGCGCCCGCCACGGCCGGTGGACCGCGACGGAGAACACCGCGAGCGCCGCCGAGCCGAACGCGGTGGACGCGGCGAACTGCGCCGCGATCATCACCAGCGCGACGGGAACCGGGTGGGCGCGCCGCAGCAGCAGGAGCACGACCCAGGTGACCGCGCCGATCGCGACGTCCCGGGCCACGACCACCTGCGCACCGCCCGGCAGGTCGTGCCGCGACTGCTGCAGGACGAGCAGCCCGAGCGCCGCGGCGGCGGCGGTGACGGCCGCGTCACCGACCCAGTCGCGCCACGGTCGCCGGAGTTCCACCCGGTCAACGCTACCGACACCGGCCGCCGCCGGACGCGGGCACCGGTAGCCGCCGCACCGACTTTGGTCGCCCGCGTGGGCCGGGGGCGTGCGGCGCGGTGTCCGGCCGCCTCGCGTACATGGGGGCAGCACCAGTCACCGGCTGCCGTTGTCCCGAGGCCCGACCGGGGTGATCGCCGTAATGTGGCGGGCCGCGTGCCCCGCCTAGCGTCGGAGCACATGACCAACACACCATTCGAACGGCGCCCGCGTGCGCGCCGGGCCGCCGTGGCGGCCGTCACCGGGGTGGCGGTGGCGGGCGGGACGGCCGTCGCGGTGCCCGCGCGGGCCGAGCCCGCGCGGGCCGGGTGCGGCGACCGCCCCGCCACGCGGAGCGCCCTGGAGCGCATGACACGGGTGCACAAACTGACCGGCGCGGCGATCCGGATCGACGACCCGGCGTGCGGGACCTGGACGGCCGCGAGCGGCGTGGCGGACCGCCGGACGGGCCGGCCGATGCGGGCGGACCTGCGGGGGCGGATCGGCAGCGTCACCAAGAGCTTCACCGCCACCCGGGTCCTCCAGCTCGCCGACCGGGGCGCGATCTCCCTGGACGCGCCGGTCGACCGCTACCTGCCCGGCCTGATCGACCGCAACGGCTTCGACGGCCGCGAGATCACCGTCCGGAGCCTCCTGCGGCACACCAGCGGCCTGCCCGACCACATGGACGGCTTCGCGAGCGCGGAGGAGTACACGTCCCGGCACTTCGAGCCGGGGGAACTGGTCGCGCGGGCCCTGGACCTGCCGCGTCCGGAGGGGGCGTGGCACTACTCCACCACCAACTACGTCATCGCCGGGCTGATCGTCGAGAAGGTCACCGGGCACAGCCTGGCGGACGAGGTCCAGAGGGGGATCGTCGAGCCGCTGGGCCTGCGCGACACCTACTGGCCGGGCGACGAGATGAGGATCAGGGGTCCGCACCCGCGCGGCTATGTGCGCGTGGAGAAGGACGGCGCCGTCCGCTGGGACGACTACACCGAGGTGAACACGACCGTGGGCGGCGCCGGCGGCGCCCTGGTCTCCACCCTCCGGGACATGAACCGGTTCTACGGCGCGCTCCTGGGCGGGCGGCTCCTCTCGGCGTCCCGGCTCGCCGAGATGAAGGCGACCGTCGCGGCCGACCCCGACCGCACGTGGCCGGGCGCGCGGGCGGGGCTGGGCCTGCTCCAGACGTCGCTGCGCTGCGGCGGCGACTGGTGGGGGCATCTCGGCGACCTTGAGGGCTTCACCACGCTCGCCGTCACCGGGCCCTCCGGCCGCCGGGTCTCCGTCGTCTTCAACGAGAACCCGTCCACGCAGGAGGCGTTCGACGACGAGCTGAACATCGCCCAGGCGGCCCTGTGCGAACGATGAGCCTCGCGGCACCGACAAGGAGAGGGACCTTGACGAGGACCAGGAGAGCCGCCATGGCGGCTGGCATGGCGGCTGGCATGGCGGCTGGCATGGCGGTGGGCGCGGCGATGGTGACGGCGGCCGCCGCGGTGCCGGCCGCGGGGGCGTCGGCCGCCGCGCCGCGGCAGGACGGGCTCGGCCGCTTCTACCACCAGCCGCTGCGCTGGAAGGCGTGCGCGCTCGGCGAGGACGACCAGGTCGGCAAGGACCTGGACAAGGCCGGGGCGCGGTGCGCGGACGTGACCGTGCCGCTCGACTACGCCCGGCCGGACGGGCGCACGCTGACGGTCGCGATCTCGCGGCTCAGGGCGTCCGGCCCGGGACCCCGGCTCGGCACGATGATCATCAACGGCGGCGGCCCCGGCCCCGCCATCGACATGCCGCCGTACATGCGCGGCGTCATGGGCGAGGCGGGCTCCCGATACGATCTCGTCGGCCTGGACCCGCGCTCGCTCGGCCGGAGCGCGCCCGTCGACTGCGGCTGGCCCGCCGGAACGTGGATCAGGTCGGCGGGGGAGGACCGGCGCTCGTTCGACCGGTCCGTCGCGTTCGCCAGGGATCTGGCCGCACGGTGCGCGGGGAAGGACCAGGAGCTGCTGCGGCACATCAGCACCCGTAACATCGCCCGCGACATCGACGTCGTCCGCGGCGCGCTCGGAGAGCGGAAGGTGTCCTACAACGGCGCGTCCTACGGCACCTACCTCGGCTCGGTCTACGCGACCATGTTCCCGGGGCGCCTCGACCGCGTCCTCCTCGACAGTTCGGTGGACCCCGCAGAATGGGGTCCCGGACTGCTGGCGGGCGGCGAGGACGCCAACGACCGCGCGCTCGGCGACTGGGCCGCCTGGACGGCGAGGCGGCACGCGTCCTACGGGCTCGGGGACACCCGCGAGGCGGTCCTCGCCACCGTGCGCGGCCTCCTGGCGAAGGCGGGCCGCGAGCCCCTCTCGGTCGGCCGCTTCAAGGTCGACGACGGGACGCTCCCGCTCGTGCTGTTCGACAACCTCGGCGATGACGAGGACGCCGCGCGGGCGAGCCTCGCGGAGTCCGCCGGGGTGTTCCGGAAGGCCGCGGCGGAGGGGTCCGCCGAGCCGACCAAGGACCTGGAGGAGGAGCTGACGTTCCTGCTGACCGGCGTCGAGGGGTTCTACGGCAGCGGCCAGAGCGCCATCGTCTGCGGCGACCGGGCGGCGGACGGCGACGTCGAGGGATACTGGCGTGCGGTCCAGCGGCACCGCGCGAAGAGCCCGGTCTTCGGGCCGCTGACCTACAACGTCAACCCGTGCGCGTTCTGGCCGGTGAAGCCCGCCGAGCCGGCGACGGAGGTCGGCGGGAGGCTGCCGGCGCTGATGGTGGCCGCGACCGGCGACACCCGCACCACCTATGAGGCCAACGAGGCGCTGCACCGGCTGCTCGGCGACTCGCGGATGATCACGCTTCCGGCGAACGTCCACGCGCCCTACCAGCGCGGTTACCCGAACAGGTGCGTGCGCGACCGGGTCAACGACTACCTGCTGACCGGCAGGCTCCCGGCGCGGGATCTCACCTGCGCCCCGGAGGCCCCGGCGCGGAGCTGACGGCGGGACCGGGGAGAACCGCCGCCCGGCCCGGGACGCGCGTCCCGGGCCGGGCGGTGAGCACCGTCAGTGAACCACCGTCAGTTCAGGGGCGCGCCTGTGACGGGCGCGCCCAGGGCGCTGCCCTGGACCCACTCGTCCCAGGACTTGGCCCAGGGCGTCGGCCCGTTGCCGAACCTCAGCTTGCGCGAGGTGCCGGTGACCTCGATGACGTCGCCCCTGTTGGTGAAGTTGAAGAACCACTTGGCGTCGTCGGGGGAGGCGTTCACGCAGCCGTGGCTGACGTTGGAGTTGCCCTGCGCGCCGGTCGACCAGGGGGCGGCGTGCACGAACGTCCCGCTGTAGGTCATGCGGACGTTCCACTGCGTCGGGATGCGGTAGGCTCCGGGGTCGCCGGTCGTGGCCGAGTCCATGACCATCTTGGCGGCCTTCTCCTGGGCGATCATCACGCCGGTGTAGCTGTCGTCGCCGGGCTTGCCGAGGCTGACCTTCATCGTCCGGACGGTGGAGCCGCCGTTGGTCACCGTGGCCCGGTGGGTCTTGGCGTTGATGGTCGTGACGTGCTTCGGGCCCACCGTGAAGGTGAGGACGCGGTCCTTCATCCCGTACATGCCGTCCCCGACCTTGAGGCCGCCCAGACGCGCGACGACCCGTACCTTCTCGCCGGACGGCCAGTACTCGCGTGGACGGAAGTCGACCTCCTGGTCGCTGATCCAGTACCAGGCGCCCTCGACGGGGCGGGACATGCGCACCTCCAGGGCGCGCTCGACGGCCGCCCTGCCCGCCTTGGTGGCCACCGGCTTCGACAGCAGGAGCTGCACGGGCATCCCCACGCCGACCGTCTCGCCCTCGAGCGGTGACATGCCCGTCTCCAGCTTCACGCGCGGCGTCAGCGTGGTGAACGTGGAGGTCGCGGTGACCTGCTTGCCGCCCTCGCCGCTGCCCTGCGCCGTCACGGTGTACTTGGTGGACGGGCGCAGGTTCCCGGTGGACTTCCAGGAGCCGCCGTCGGGGGCCAGCGTGCCTTCGGCCTTCAGGTTCTTGCCGTAGGTGAGGGTGACGCCGGTGAGCTTGCCGTGGTCGGCCTTGACCGTGACCGGCTGATCGGGGGCGACCTGGCTCGTACCGGTCGCCGGGGTGATGGCCAGCCGCGCGGCGTCCTCGGCCTTGCCGCCCTCCTTGCCCGGGCCCTCGCCGCCGTCCGCGTCCTTTCCGCCTCCGGAGGAGCACCCGGCGGCGGCGATGGCCACCGCCGCGATGATCGCCGCTCCCGCCGCCCCTGCCCGGCCCCTCAGCACCACGGAACTCCCCTCGCTCGACGCGGGTCCCTCCGCCGTCAGGGTATGCGCCGTTTCGGCGTGGGCCTTCCGAAGCGCCGTGATCGTTCAGATCATCCCAGGTCAGCGGGGGTGCGCCGTGATGAGCGACACGCCGGGACGCGGCGCGCGGCGCGCGTCCCGGCGAGGGCGCCGGGGCCGGCCACACGGCGCGGAAGACGCGCCGCGTGGCCGGTCTCGCGTGGCGGGACCCGCCTCAGGGGGAGGCGATCCGCTCGATGCCGGGCGGCAGCTCCGACGCCGCGGCACGGTCCAGCAGGAACAGGGTGCGCTGGCGCCCGCGCGCCCCCGCGACCGGAACCTGGACGGGACCGGCCTCCGAGAGCCCGAGCCGGACCGCCGTGGACTTCGACTTCCCGGCCGCCAGCACCCACACCTCGCGGGCGGCGTGCAGCGACGGGAAGGTCAGCGAGATCCGGGTCGGCGGCGGCTTGGGGGCACCGCGCACCGCCACCACCGCGCGCCCGTCGTACACGGCGGGCATCTCCGGGAACAGCGACGCCACGTGCGCGTCCGGGCCGACGCCCAGCATCAGCACGTCGAACGAGGGCACCGGCCCGTGGTCCTCCGGCCGGGACGCGGCGCGCAGCTCCGCCGCGTACCGCTCGGCCGCCGACTCCGGGTCGGCGTCCGGGCCGTCGGAGGCCGGCATCGCGTGCACCCGCGCGGGATCGAGGCCGACGTGGTCGAGCAGCGCCGCGCGGGCACCGGTCTCGTTGCGCTCGGGGTCCCCGGACGGCAGGAAGCGCTCGTCGCCCCACCACAGGTCGAGGTGCGCCCAGTCGATCGCGTCCCGCGCGGCCGTCGCCGCCAGCGCGGCGAGCACCGCCGTGCCGACCCCGCCGCCGGTCAGTACGACCGACGCCGAGCCCCGCGCCGCCTGGACGTCCACGATCCGCGTCACCAGCCGCGCCGCGACCGCCTGGGCGAGCAGGTCCTGGTCGGCGTGGATGAGGACGGCCGGCGGGCTCACGCGTCCCCCGCCCGCCCGCCGCGACCGGGCTTGCGGCCCGCCTTCTTCGCGGCGGGCCTGGCCGCCGGACGCGCCGTCCGCTCGGCCTCCCGCC
>NZ_CAACVB010000205.1 GCF_900659635.1 Actinomadura roseirufa
TTCATTCCGTGGCGGCAGGCCCTTGACCGTGGAACGCCGGCGAGCCTAGAGAGGAGGAAGATCGTTGTCCGGCGAGTCGAGCCATATGCGCTGCCCTTCGGGAGTCACGGTGATCCCGAAGCGGTCGGACTCTGGCCTTCCGGCTTGCAGCCACCAATCATAGGCGGCTTCGAGGGAATCCCAGAGGCGTCGAGCCCCCTGCTGCCGCACGATATGCTTACCGTGAGGTCCCGGGGTGAGGGAAGCCCATGAGTCGGATGTGTATTCCGAGATCCGGTAAGTGTAGCTGCCATCTCTGGGGAAATCCCCGGAAGCCTCGTGCCCACCGCGAAGCGGGCAGTGGAACCGATTTCGAAGACCTCGCGCGGGAAGTGCGACGATCTGCCGCCGAACATCCCGAGGCAGACCCGCCCGCTTCTCCTGTGCCATCTCCTCAATCTAGCCCTCAGAGCGCACACAGCTCGCCCTTGGAAAATATTCACCCTGCCGTACGCCACCACAATCAGTCCCTCATTCGGCTTGGTGAATTCAAGCAGCCGCGCGGCGGCGACCCTCCGGAGCGGCGGGGAGAAGCTCCGGGGCCGAGGCGCTCGCATCTCTGCTCTCGATCACCGCCGGCACTGGCCGACTTTGTCCCTGCGCGCGATGGAGCGGATGCGGTGCTGCCAGGAGGTGTCCAGATTGTGGGTGGTGCCGTCACGGACGAGCAGGGGATAGCTGTTTCCCCTGCAATGCGGCTGGTCGTAGATGTACCAGTCGCGGCCGGTCAGATTTCTCCAGGAACGAGCGATGTTGGTGTAGGCGCGCACGTTCTCCTCGAACTCGCGGCGGTCGACGGCTACGCTGCCGTGCTGAAAGTAGCCGACGTACAGACAGAACTCGCCGTTATCGCACCGGTGGTCCTTGGGCCCATGTTGCTGCGCGGACGCAGCGGGCGCCGTAAGGACGGCCGTACCTGCCGAGACCACCATGAGCGCGATGGCCGTGGCTTTACCCTTCATCCCGATCTCCCTTCGTAATCGAATGATTACTCACTGTTACATGGGTCGGGGTGCCGGAGCTAGTAACCGCACGGGAAGTGTTAGGGAGCCCGGCTGGGCGCCTCTTACCGTCACTGGCCGTTCCGATGCCGATGATCTCGGCGGCGACGGCGGCCCGGGCGTGCGGCTTCTCCGCGCCCCCGGCGAGCGTCTGCGAGACCCACGGGCCGCTACCGGGCTGTCACCTCACGATCGCCGGACCAACGCTGAACGGGGCGTTTCGCGGCCGGATCCGGGCTTTGCTGCGGCGCCGGTGAACGATGAGCGGGGGCGACGCGTCTGACCGGCGTGGGTGGGGTGGCACCGCACGGCGCGGCAGGCGAGCCGGACCCTCGCGCCGAGCGCTCGATGGGCGTGCACGTCGGGGGATCCCGGTGACAGGCTGGCGCGCTGCCTTTCACCACCTCGTGTCCCAGCTGCCGCCAGCCGTCCACGGCGAGGTCCAGGATGAGCGGCGGCGCGCAGGTGGTCGCGAGCGCGCTGACGGCTGCCTGCTGTTCACGACCGCGTTTTCGGGGGGCACGCGTGACGATCACGCCCGCCTGCAAGCAGTACCGGCTCAACATCGAGCGCGGAGGGCTTCCACCCGGCGACCGCGAGGGTCGGTTCATCGAGATTGCTGCCCCAGGGCAAGAGAATGCGTCCTGAGTCGCGACACTGTGCAACCCATGTGTATGGGATGTCTCGCACGGAGGCCGTTGCGATAACTCGGTCGTACGGAGCGTGCTCAGGATGTCCAGAGGCGCCGTCCCCGGTGATCACGGTCACGGGGAAGCCCGCCTTGTGCTGGGCTGAACGGGCGTGGTCTGCGATATTGGGATCGACTTCGACGGTCGTCACATTCTCGGCGCCCGCGAGCTGCGCCAGCAGTGCAGCGTTGTATCCGGTGCCCGAGCCGATCTCAAGGATCTTCATCCCGGCTTCGACGTCGAGCATACTGATCATTTCTTGCATGAGTGAGGGTGCGCTGCTGGAGCTCGTGGGTTCCAGGCCCCTGTCCGTGGCGCCGTCATCCACCTGAGTGATGATCGGGTCATCGCTCTGACAGAGTTCTGCCCAGTCAGAGGGGGCGTCCTGTCGGCGGAGGGGAACCAACCATCCCTCGTCCCCCCCACACCCAGACCGTGTCAGGTATGAACATACTTGCCGCTACCTCCGCATACATGGCACGAGGCCGCGAACAAGGGTCCGTGGGGGATGGGCGCGACCTTATATGGAGGTCAGTGCACGCAGCTCTCGCGCGGCCGGGAGGGTTCGTGCCTGCCGGGGCAGCGCGGCGAGGATCTGGCTTGTCATGTGTTGACGGAAGAGCGTACGGCTCTGAGTGTGCTCGTGGAGAGTGGTCAGCGTTTCTTCGAGCCCTTCGTCGATGTCTCCGGTTCTGATCATTCTCAAGCTGTGAATGAGGCGGAGATTTGCCGTTGGCCCGAGGGTTCCGGGGGGGATGAGAGCGAAAGACTTATCCGTCGCGTTTTGGGCTCGCGAGTCGCCGATGGCGGTAAATATATATGCCTCCTCCCAGTGGTGTATGGATTCACGCCACCCCCAAAAGTAGGTGGAGTCGGCCACTGTCGAGTCTGGAAGCTTGGTGAAAACCTCTGTCATCTCGTTCATTGCTTTCGATGCAGAGTTTCCATCACCTTGAAGAGCGGCCAGTCCGGCCTGCACCGCATAGGCGCGAACCAGCCCTGCGGAGGGCGTGCCCTTAGAGATTGCGACTGCCTCCTTGGTCAACGCTTCGATGTCGATGGCGGGCATTCCGGCATAAAGGCCGCCTTCGGCTTCCTTGCTCCGGATCCAAACGCTAAGAGAGGTGTCGTTGGACGTGTCGGCGGCTCGCCGTGCCAGGTCCCATGACATTCGAGCCTCGCGCCGGTTTTCGGTGTTTTCGAGCTGAACGGCCATCAAGGTCGAAAGCGCGGCATTGGTGCGCAGAAGCTCGTTCTTGGTGGATTGGGTGTTCTCGCGGTGAGCGAGCTCACTTACCGCAAGAAGGTCGGCGGTCAGGTCGCGGATAAGGAACCCGGCCGGCTTTCGTGGCGTCAAGTAGCCGTATTCGCGTATCGCGCGTTGCCAGCGGTCGATGTCCACGGGCTGGTCCAGGACTTCGTCGAGGCTGGAAAGGACGGTTTCGAAGGTGCCGGGCGGGATCGCGGTTCCGGTGGCTACGGCGGTGATGATCTGGAGTGCGGCGCGTCGCTTCACTTCGTCGTCCTCCTGGTCGGGAGCTGGACTCCGATCCACAGTACCGCTCGGTATCTCGGATGTGCCTACGGCGGGGCGCCTCTGCGTGAAGTGTGCGTGTTCGTCTGGTGCACCCCGGTAAGGGTCTTCTGTCGCTTGGGGAACAGGTTGTAGTCCGAGGAGTGGGCCGGGGATGCGGAGGCCGTCGCGGAGTGACTCGAACTCTTTGATCGAGTAGCGGCGTCGCTGGCCGTTTAAGATCTTGGATATGTTGCCCTGGTTGGTGTTGATCAGGTTTGCCAGGGCTTCTTGGGTGAGTTGTGTGACGTGGATGTAGATCTTCAGTACTGCTCGGAGGTCGCGGTTGGTGAGGGCGTCGCTCATGGGTGGTTCGGTCCAGAAGCGTTCCGGGAGGGGTGGTGGCTCGCCCAGTCGGGCGCGGGCCTCCCAGGCGCATGATCCACAAATGTAGCCGGGGCTGTAACGGTTGAGGGTGTTGCCGCATCCGGAGCACTCGTGCAATTCGGTCATTTCGCAGCCCTCTTCGAGTGGACGGAGCCGGTGCACGCATATTTGCATACCTTTTGGCGGCGCGTAGCGGGGTTGGCTTAACTCGGTGATGCGGGGTTCTGCGACTCGCCTTTGGCGCGGACTCCGAGTGGAAAAGAGGCGACCCCGGACGCGGTGACTCGACCACCGGCCGGGGCCTAACCGGAAATGAGGTCCGGCTATGGCCAGACTAGCCAAGCGGGACGAGGAAGACGAGGGTGAACGTCCCGATGATGCCGAGCACCCGGATGCTTATGGGCGGCTTGGGGCGTTGATGTCGCGTCTTCAGATCTACGGGTTGAAGACGGTTCTGCAGCGGCGGAGCTTGATCGTGATCAACCCGAACCTGCCGGGGTGCTGTGAGGGCGCCCCGCAGCCCGCCGACACGATCACGTGCAAGCCGCGCCCGGACGACGGCGGGCGCCTCTGGTACTTCACGTCCTGGCAGGAGCCGATCGCCGAGGCCGACCACGTCGTGGACGCGGCGTTGAGCGTGGCCACCACTCTCGGCGCGCCGACGGACCAGAGCGGCGCCGGTGAGTGATTCCGAGCGCGGACGCGGGGGGACGGGTGGTGCGGCAGAGCCCCCCGCGTCCGCTTCACCTGGCGAACGGCTGACGGAGCTGGCCTCGCTGGTGCGCAGGCGCTTCTCCGGCATCGCGCCGATACTGCCGCACGGGACGGAGATCCTTCATCTCATCCGTTCGGGGAAGGGACCCCATTACGTCGTCTGGGCCCGTCACCGCCTGGCCTACCTCTGGTACTGCGGGCCCGACCACGGCGCGCAACTCGGCACGACCGCCGAACAGGCCACCGAGACGATCGGACGGACGCTCGGCCTGCCACCCGCCCAGGCACCGTCCGAACCGTAGAAACCGGCGCGGTGGTGCGGTCGACTCCGCCCCCGAGGTCCCGCACCGCCGCGCCTTCCCCGCGAGATCTTTTCCGTGCCCGACGCGTTGTCCCCTCCGCGATGAGGTGCACGGTGATGGTGCCTGGGAGGGTGCTGTGAATCTCGGTGAACTGGGGTCATTCCTGAAGTCGCGGAGGGATCGGCTCGGCCCGGAAGCCGTCGGCCTGCCACCGGGGACGAGACGAAGGGTGCCGGGTCTGCGCCGCCGACGAGACCAGCCACCTGCTCCACCTGGCGGGACACCCCGCGCCGTACGGCGCGGAGCCGGTCCAGATGCTGTCCGCTCTGCGTGGGCTCATGGAGCGCCTGGGGGACACCCCCGCCATGGTGATCACCGACATGCACGAGGTCGTGGTGCAGAACCACGCGGCGCAGGTCTTAGTGGGGCCGCAGGCGGGACTGTCCGGGATCCGGGCCAGCTTCCTGTTCCACTGGTTCACCGCCCCGGCGACCCGTGACCTCTACCCGGCGGAGGACCACGATCGCCACTCCCGGCTGCTGGTCTCCGACCTGCGTGCGGCGGTCGCCCGCCGGGGCCCGCGCGACCGGGCCGCCGCCGATCTGGTCGGCCATCTGCTGGCGTCCAGCGGCGAGTTCGCCAGGCTGTGGCGGGCCCACGAGGTCACGGTGCGGCACGAGGAGGACAAGCGGGTGGTCAACCCGGTCCTCGGCACTCTCAAGGTCACCTGCAACAGCATCGTCACCGCCGACGCCGCGCAGCGGCTGCTCTGGTTCGCCTCCGACGACCCGGGCGTCGTGCCGGCGCTGCGCGCCCTCGATCCCGCCGAGGTGTGGCGCGGCACGCCGGGCCCGGCGTTCGGGCTCCACGCGGCCTGGGGTTGACCACCCCAGTCTGCGCGCTGTTCCCTCGGGCACGGCCTCGGCATCGTGGACGGCGGCGGCACGGTGAGCGGGCCGTCCTGTCGGCTCTCAGTCGGCTCTCGACGGGCGCCCACGGAACGCGGGAGGCACGCATGGGCATGACCATCCTGATCACCGGCGCCGGTTCGGGGTTCGGCGCGCTGTCGGCGCGGGCGCTCGCCCGCGCCGGGCACACCGTCTACGCGGGGCTGCGCGCGACCACCGGCCGCAACTCCGGCCGTGTCGCCGAGGCCACCGCCTACGCCAGGCGGCACGGGGTCGATCTGCGGACCGTGGAGCTGGACGTCCTGTCACAGGGGTCGGTCGACGCGGCGGTCGAGGCCGTCCTCGCCGAGACGGGCGCCGTGGACGTGGTCGTGCACAACGCCGGGCACATGGTGCTCGGACCCGCCGAGGCATTCACTCCCGAGGAACTCGCCGCCGTCTACGACACCAACGTGCTCGGTGCCCAGCGGCTCAACCGGGCGGTCCTGCCGCACATGCGCGACCGGCGGAACGGCCTGCTGGTATGGATCGGCTCCAGTTCCACACGGGGAGGCACCCCGCCCTATCTCGGCCCCTACTTCGCCGCGAAGGCGGCCGCCGACGCCCTCGCCGTCTTCTACGCGGCGGAGCTGGCCCGCTTCGGCATCGAGACGGCCATCGTCGTCCCCGGCGCTTTCACCTCGGGCACCGACCACTTCACCAACGCCGGCCACCCCGCCGACGAGAGCGTCACCACGGCCTATGACGAGCTCTACGCCGGGCTGTCCGCGCAGGTGGCCGAGCGGCTCGCGGAGCTGACGCCGCCCGGCGCCGACGTCTCTCTGGTCGCCGACGCGATCGTCGGGATCGTCGACGCCCCCCATGGCACGCGTCCCTTCCGCACGCACGTCGACCCCGCCGACGACGGTTCCGAGGTGGTGAGCATGGTCGCCGACCGTATCCGCGCGGAGTTCCTGACCCGCGTGGGCCTGGCCGACCTCCTCGCACCGCACCACCTCGCGTAGGGACGAGGCCCGGCGTGGCCCTGGGGACGGGTCAGCGGTAGCCGGTCAGGCCGTCCGCGAGTTCCTCGTCGTCGCCGTCCTGGAGGGCGGCGAGGGCCTGCTGCAGGGCGAACGTGCCCTGGACGGCGGCGATGCGGTCCGTGACGGCCGTGCTCGTCCAGCCGCCGAGGGCGCGGATGCGGTTCAGGAGGTCGGGGCCGTGACCGGCGCCGATGGCCGCGAGGTCTTCGGCGGGGTCGCCGAGCGCGGCCTCGTCCCAGTCGACCACGCCGGTGAGCCGCGGAAGGCCGTCCCTGGTCTCCCACAGGACGTTCTCGGGGCCGAGGTCACCGTGGACCACCGCGTCGGTGAGATGGGGGAGGCCATCGAGGGCCTGGAGCTCTTGTTCGGCGCGGAGACGGCCGTGCGGGGACATGAGCGGAAACAGTTCCGCGCGGACGTCCGACGCGAAATGCCGCCAATGGTCAGGCGAGGAGTGCGGTAGCGCCGCCCGGATCTCCTCGTCGCCTCCGGCCTGCGCGAGTGCGTCCAGTAGGGCGGTGTACTGGATCGCTACGGACTCCTCATCGAAGAGGACGTCGTCCAAAGGCACGCCTGGGATGCGGCTCAGGACGAGGTGTTCTTCCCCTTCCGCCAGTGGTTCGGGGATACCGAAACCGAGATCGAGCCTGGAGAGCGCTCGCAGGACGGCCGCGTGCCCGGGGAGCCGGGCGGCGGCGGCAGGGGTCCGGGGAAGACGGACGACACGGTCCGAACCGAGCACCACGCGGTGGAACTGGCCTTCGCGCACCGTGAGATGGCGGATCTCGTCATGTGGCAAGAGCCCCGCGAGCAGGACTCGATGCAGGACGTCCATTGGCGGCTCCATTAGCGCGGCCGGGCGACGCGAGCCTCGTCCCAGACCGGCGTCGGGGACTCGTAGACCGAGCCGTCCGAGCCGAAGACGAGGAAACGGTCGAAGGAACGGGCGAACCAGCGGTCGTGGGTGACGGACAGGACGGTTCCCTCGTAGGACTCCAGGCCCTCCTGAAGGGCTTCGGCACTGGCGAGGTCGAGGTTGTCGGTGGGCTCGTCCAAGAGCAGGAGGGTCGCACCGCCCAGTTCCAGGAGGAGGATCTGGAGGCGGGCCTGCTGGCCGCCCGACAGGGTCTCGAACGGCTGCTCGGCACAGAACTGGAGCTCGTACCGGGCCAGGGCGTTCATCGCGTCGTTGCGCAGGCGCGCGTGCTCGGTCATGACGATCTCGCAGGGCGTGCGTCCGGCGAGGTCGGGGCGGGCGTGGGTCTGCGCGAACAGGCCGGGGACGACGCGGGCGCCGAGCCGGGCGGTGCCGGTGTGCGCGACGGGCTCGACCGGCACCGCGCCGCGCGGGAGGGCCTCGGCGATCGCGGTGAGCAGCCGCAGGAAGTGCGACTTGCCCGAGCCGTTCGAGCCGAGGACGGCGACGCGCTCGCCGAACCAGACCTCGGCGCCGAACGGCTTCATCAGCCCGGTCAGCTCCAGGTCCTCGCAGATCACGGCCCGCTTGCCGGTGCGGCCGCCGCGCAGCCGCATCCGCAGGCTCTGGTCGCGCGGCGGGACCTCCGGCGGCCCGGCCTCCTCGAACTTGCGCAGCCGGGTCTGCGCGGCCTGGTAGCGGGACGCGAGGCCGTCGTTGTAGGACGCCTTGTTCCGCAGCATGAGGACGAGCTGCTTGAGCTTGGCGTGCTCCTCGTCCCAGCGGCGGCGCAGCTCCTCCAGGCGTTCGTTGCGTTCGCGGCGGGCCTCGGCGTAGGTGGCGAAGCGCCCGCCGTGCACCCAGACCTGCCCGGACTCGACGGTGATGATGCGGTCGGCGGCGCGGTCGAGCAACTCGCGGTCGTGCGAGACGAGCAGGACGGTCTTGGGCGTCTCGCGGAGCCGTTCCTCCAGCCAGCGTTTGCCGGGGACGTCGAGATAGTTGTCGGGCTCGTCGAGCAGGAGGACCTCGTCGGGGCCGCGGAGCAGCGCCTCCAGCGCGAGGCGCTTCTGCTCACCGCCGGACAGCGTCCTGACCTCGCGCCAGCGGCACGAGTCGTAGGACACGCCGAGGGCCGCGACGCAGCAGGCGTCCCAGAGGACCTCGATCTCGTAGCCGCCCGCGTCGCCCCACCCGGCGAGCGCGGTCGCGTAGCGGAGCTGGGTGGGCTCGTCCTCGCGCTCCATCATGGCCAGCTCGGCGTCCTCGACGGCGGCGGCCGCGGCGCGGACCCGCGGCGGCGCGGTCGACAGCAGCAGGTCATGGACGGACGACTCGTCCCGGACGTTCCCGATGAACTGCCGCATCACGCCCAGCCCGCCGCTGTGCGCGACGGTGCCGTCCTGCGGGGTGAGATCGCCGGAGATCAGCCGGAGGAGAGTGGTCTTCCCGGCGCCGTTGGGTCCGACGAGCGCGGCGGTGAGGCCCTCGCCGACGCGGAACGAGACGTCGTCGAGCAGGACGCGGCCGTCCGGCAGCGCGTGGCCGATGTGGCCGACCTCCACGTGTCCCACGGTGCCCCCTGAGGTGCCTTTCGGCGACGGATCCCGCCGTCGAGTCTCCGGAGGGGACGGCGAGGCAGTCAAATCAATTTCGCCCGGCCCCTGGACGGTGCCGGCGGAACGGGCCGGGAGACCGCCCGCGCAGCCCCGCGACCAGCGGGGGCGCACCGGTAACGACGGGGTGCCGAACGGGTGATGCGTCCGTGGGGCCCATCGGCAGTCAGTACTCTGAATCCCGTGAGTCGAGAAGGTGTGACGCCGCAGAGCGAGGATTTCTCCGCCTGGTACAACGAGCTGGTCGTCCGCGCCCAGCTGGTGGACCGCGGTCCGGTTCGCGGCACGATGGTCATCCGCCCGTACGGTTACCGGGTGTGGGAGCTGCTCCAGGCCGACCTGGACCGGCGGATCAAGGACGCGGGGCACGACAACGCCTGCTTCCCGATGTTCATCCCGGAGTCCTACCTCAAGCGCGAGGCCGAGCACGTCGAGGGCTTCTCCCCGGAGCTGGCGGTCGTGACGATCGCGGGCGGCAAGGAGCTGGAGGAGCCGCTGGTCGTGCGGCCGACCTCCGAGACCGTCATCGGCGAGTACATGGCCAAGTGGATCGACTCGCACCGCGACCTGCCGCTGCTGCTCAACCAGTGGGCGAACGTCGTCCGCTGGGAGATGCGGCCCCGGATGTTCCTGCGGACCACCGAGTTCCTGTGGCAGGAGGGCCACACCGCGCACGCCGACGAGGACGAGGCGATGCGCGAGACGATGTGGGCCCTGGACACCTACGCCGCCGTCGCCCGCGAGCTCGGCGCGATCCCGGTCGTGGCGGGGGAGAAGACGCCCGGCGAGCGGTTCGCCGGAGCCGTCCGCACCTACACGATCGAGGGCATGATGCGGGACGGGCGGGCCCTGCAGTCGGGGACGTCCCACTACCTCGGCACGAACTTCGCCAAGGCGTTCGAGATCCAGTACCAGGACGAGGACGGGAAGCTCACCCTCGCCCACACCACGTCCTGGGGCATGAGCACCCGGATGATCGGCGGCGTCATCATGACGCACGGCGATGACCAGGGCCTGGTGCTGCCGCCGCGGCTCGCGCCCCACCAGGTCGTGATCGTCCCGATCGGGCGCAAGGAGCAGGGCGAGCGGACCGCCGCCGAGGCCCGCCGGCTCGGCGCGGCGATCAAGTCGATGGGCATCCGCGTCCACGTGGACGACAACCGGCCGCAGCTGTCGCCGGGCTTCAAGTTCAACGAGTGGGAGATGCGCGGCGTCCCCGTCCGGGTCGAGCTCGGCGCGCGCGACCTGGAGGCCGGGGTCGCGACCGTCGTGCGGCGCCTGCCGACGGTGGAGGGTCAGGGCAAGGAGCAGATCCCGCTGGAGAAGGTGCCCGAGCTGCTGCCCGGGATCCTCGCCGACTTCCAGTCGTTCCTGCTGGCCAGGGCGGAGGCGTTCCGCGAGGGCAACACCGCCGACGTCGACGGCTGGGACGCCTTCGGCGCCCAGGTGTCCGGCGGGTGGGCCCGCGCGTTCCACTGCGGCCGCCCGGCCTGCGAGGACGAGATCAAGGCGGAGACCGCCGCGACGCCGCGGGTGATCGCCGCGGACGCGCCGCGGGAGGAGGGCGCCTGCGTGAAGTGCGGCGAGCCGTCCGCCTACGGCAAGCGCGTGATCTTCGGTAAGGCGTACTGACGGGCGGGGCGGCCCGCCGGGTCACGGCCTCTCGCCGTCGCCCGTGCGGCCGCCCCCCGATATCCGGGTCAGATAGGGCTGGACGAACCACGCCCACGCCGCCACGGCCACGATCGCCGCGGCGGTGGCGGCGGTCGCCGCCGTGCGGTCGGTCAGCGTGTGGACGATCAGCGTCGTGGACGCGGCGATCGAGGCCGCCAGCGCGTACGCGCCGATGATCCCGAACTGGTTGGCGCGCCTGATCAGCAGCGCCTTGCGGTCCTGCCGGAAGAGGATCCGGTGCTGGAACACCGGGGCGATGAAGCAGATCGAGGCGAGTGCCGCGCCGAACAGCGCGATATAGAACATGATCTTGCCGTTGCCGTTCACGCTGCGGAAACCGGTGGCGAACGGCACCGTCAGCAGGAACGCGAACATCACCTGCACGCCGGTGACGGCGACACGGAACCCCTGGAGCAGTTCCATCAGCTGACGGTCGAGCCGCTCGTGCTCGGTCTCGTGCCGGGGCTTGGATTCAGGACCGACGCTCATGGAGTTCCTTTACCCGACAAAAAGCCCAAAATTCAGGCCAGGGGCGGGCTCCGGCGGCTTCCGGCGTCAGTCCAGCGTCGGCGCCTCGACCCGCAGCACGAGCATCGACACGTCATCGCGCAGGTCGCCGTCGCAGAACTCCAGCAGTGTCCGCTCGACCCCCGCCAGCATCGCCTCCGGCGGCCCGCCCGCGTGCGCCGCCAGCGCCTCCAGCAGCCGCTCCTGCCCGAACTCCTGCCGGTGCAGGTCGCACGCCTCCAGCGCCCCGTCCGAGTGCAGGACGAGCGTGTCGCCCACCCCGAGGTCGATGGTGTCCAGCCCGGCCTCGAAGTCCTCGAACAGTCCGAGCGGGGTACCGCCCCGCGACGCCGACCTGATCACCCCGTCGGCCCGCACGACGATCGCCGGGGGATGCCCCGCGATGCCGAGGGAGACCGTGACGCGCTCGGTGTCCAGCTCCAGCCCCGCCAGCACCGCGGTGACGAAGCGGTCCTCGTCCAGCAGCGCCTCGTTCACCAGGCTGAGGATCTCGGCCGGCCGGGTCCGCCAGCGCGCCGCCAGCCGCACGCCGTGCCGGGCGGCGGACGTCACCGCCGCGGCGTCCTCGCCCTTGCCGCACACGTCGCCGAGCACCAGCCCCCAGCCGCCGCCCTGGACGCGGAACACGTCGTAGAAGTCGCCGCCCACCTCGGCGCCGCGCGTCGCGGTCATGTACCGGGCGGCGACGCTCACCCCGGGGATCGCCGGCAGCGACTTGGGCAGCAGCCCCGCCTGCAGCGTCTCGGCGACCTCCGCGCGCCGCCGGTACAGCCGCGCCGCGCGGATGACCAGCGCCAGGTAGCGGCCGAGGCGCTGCACGACGCCGAGGTCCAGCAGGTCGAACGGCCCGTACTCGCCGCTGGCCGCCAGCGTGATCGCGCCGATGCAGCGGTCGCCGTCCTCCACCGGCACGCACAGGACCGACGTCGCGCCGATCTTGGCGCAGACCGGCTGGCCGTCCGGGCAGGAACCGAGCAGGTCGAGGTTCTCCACGTGCGGCCGCAGCGCGCTCTGCCGCGTCGTGAACACCGTGCGGGGCAGCGTCCCGGGCGCCGGCTCCAGCTCCTCCAGCATCCCGACGGCCGCGACGGAGTGCTCGTCGGACGGGCCCATCACGACCTGCCGGCGCAGCGGCGGCGCCGAGCCCGCGGCGTACCCGCCGCCGCCCTGCGGGGGCGTCCCCGGGCCGTCCGCCCCGGTGAGGTCGATGAACGCCCAGTCGGCCAGCTCCGCGGCCAGCAGCCGCGCGCAGCGCCGCACCGCCACGGTCTCGTTGAAGACCGGCTCGTCCAGCAGCAGCTCGCTGGCGGTGGCGAGGACGTCCATCCGGTGCACGATCGTCGCGACGGTCTCGTCGTCGCCCGGCGCCGGCGCCGCGCCGGGCGCCTTGGCCTGCTCGGCGGCGCCGTCGCGGGCCCCGCCCACGCCGGCGGGAGTGCCGGCGGCGCCCGGCCGCGTTCCGGCCTGGGCGGGCGCCGCGTTGTCGACGGGGGTGTTCGTCGGGCCCGCCGCCACCACGACCATCGGGTCGGGCTCGCCGCGGATCCACACCCGGGCCAGCGTCACCACCGCGTCGATCGGGCGGTCGCGGCCGAGGAAGCGCACCGGGACGCGCCGCCGCCGCCCCGTCCGGACGGCCGCGGCGAGCTGCGAGCGCACCGCCGCCCTGGTCGCGAGGTCGCAGAACGCCGTGAACTGCTTGCCGGACACATAGCCCGAGGACGTGCCGAGCAGCGCCGCCGCCTGCCGGTTCACCCGCCGGACGCTGCTGTTGCGGTCCAGCAGGAACAGCGGGACCGGCGCGTCCTGGAAGACGGTGCGCAGCACCCGCCGCTCGTTCTCGGCCGCGGCCGACCCGCCGGGCTCCCCGCCCTGCTCGCCGCCGAGAGTCCGCAGCGCGGTGAGCGCGAGCTCCAGCTCGACCAGCGCCGCGTCCAGCGTCGCCCGCAGGTCCGGCTCCGGCATGCCGGCGGCCTGGCGCAACTCGCCGATGCGCCCCTCGAGATCGGAGATCTCCCGCATCAGGGTCTCCGGTTCGAGCTGGTCGGACTGGTCGTGCACCTGGTCTCCCTCTCGTCCGCTGAACACGGCGAAACCAGATCGGGCTCGTGCTCGGCTCCGGCGGCCCGTGATCTCGGGCCGCTGATGCGAAGCCTAATCGGCCTCCCGACGTGCGACCTAATGCCGGAGTCAGGTGAGGCCCTGGTCGCCGACGATGCGCTGTGCCAGTGCGGTGAGTTTCACATGGCGAGTCTGGGAGATCCGGCGCATCTCGGCGAACGCCTCGTCGGCGTCGCAGCCGAGCGCGTGCATGATGATCCCCTTCGCCTGGTCGACCACGGCGCGCGCCTCGACGGCCTCCTGGAGCTGGACGGCGGTGCGGTGCACGTCGTCGTACTGCTGGGAGTTCGAGACCGCCGCGCTGCCCTGCGCCATCAGCAGCGCCGCGAGCGCGTGCCGGCCGTCCCCGAGCGACTTCGGCGTCACCCCGAACAGCGTGAGGGTGACCAGGACGGGCGGGTTCAGGTGCGGGGACGTGCTGAAGCACCGGACCCCGCGGCGGAGCATGTCCGACATGGCCTCCGGCCAGCGGGTCTCGGCGAGGATGTCGTCCGAGCCCAGCGTCCGGCGGTCCAGCACCACGTCGAAGATCGGGCCGCGGCCGCGGGACAGCTGCCGGTCGATGACCTCGGCCAGGTCGGGATGGCTGGCCGCCGCCGCGAGCGGCTCGGGCCGCTCCCACTCCGCGGCGTCCCCGGCGGGGAGGTCCCCATCCGGAGGGGCTCCGTCCCGTCCCGCCGCGGAGACGGCTCCATCGGACCCGGGGCGGGACGCGGCGGAGGCGGTCCCCATGGCCGGTTCTGGCAGTCCTGACGGTCCTGGCGGGGCGTTCTCGGGCGGTGCGGCCTGCGGCGGGACGGGGACGGCCCGGCCGCGGCCGGGCGGCGCCCCCCGCGCTCCGGTGGCGCCGAGCGG
>NZ_CAACVB010000206.1 GCF_900659635.1 Actinomadura roseirufa
CGCGGCGACCCCGTCCGGCCCGCGCGCCGCGACGATCATCCGGTGGACGGCCTCGCGCAGGTCCCGGGCGAGCGCGTCCTGGCCGGGCGCGGCCCGGCGCGGCGCCCGCTCCCACGGCCCGAACTGGTCGATCCACGCGTCCAGCGCACGCCGGTCGGGCAGTTCCTCGGTCTCGGCCGCGCCGCCCCGATGGCGCAGCGTGCGGACGAAGTCCAGGCACATCCGTCCCGATCCGCTGCGGAAGGGGCCGCTCCGAGCCGACGTCATGGCCCGACCCTACCGCCGTCCGGGCTAGGCGAGAACCTGTATGACTGGTACCGTCTCGAACCGGTCATAATGGTTCTCCAGGGAAGGTCGCCCATGCCCGACGCCCCCTCGCGGCCCGGCGGCACTCCCACCGCGCCCGGACGCCGGCTGATCCTCACGCTGTCGCTCGCCTGCGGCGTCGCCGTCGCCGACATCTACTTCCCACAGGCCATCAGCCCGCTCGTCGCGGCGGACCTGCACGTCTCGCCCGCCCTCGCCGCGACGGTGGTGACCGCCGCGCAGTTCGGGTACGCGGCGGGCGTCTTCCTGCTCGTCCCGCTCGGCGACCGGCTGGCGCACCGCAGGCTGATCCCCACCCTGCTGGCGATCACCGGGGCCGGGCTGCTGGCCGCCGGGCTGGCCCCGTCGCTGCCCGTCCTGCTGGCCGCCGGCGCCCTCACCGGCGGCGCGACCGTGGTCCCGCAGATCATCATCCCGATGACCGCCGGCCTCGTCCCCCCGGACCGGCGCGGCGCCGTCACCGGCACCCTGCTCAGCGGCCTGATCGGCGGCATCCTGCTGGCCCGCACCTTCGGCGGCGGCCTCGGCGAGTGGCTGGGCTGGCGCGGCCCCTACCTGACCGCCGCCGTGATCGTCCTCGCGCTCGCGGCCGTGCTGGCGCTCGTGCTCCCCGTCACGACCCCGCCGTCCCGCGAACGGTACGGCGCGCTGCTGGCCACCTCGGTGCGCCTGCTGCGCACCGAACCCGCGCTGCGCCGCTCCAGCCTGTACCAGACGCTGGTGTTCGCGGGCTTCAGCGCCGCCTGGACGAGCCTCGCCCTGCTCGTCACCGGCCCGGACTACGGGCTCGGCGCGGCGGCGGTCGGCCTGATCGCCCTCGTCGGCGCGGCCAGCATGTTCGCCACCCCGCTCGCGGGCCGCGCGGTGGACGCCCGCGGCCCCGACCGGGTGAGCCTCGCCTGCCTGCTCGGCGTCATCGCCGCCGCCGCCCTGCTGCTCACCGGCTCCCTCGGCGGCACCGCCGGGCTGGCCGGCGTCACCGCCGGCATGCTCCTGCTCGACGTCGCGGTGCAGTCCGGCCAGGTCGCCAACCAGGCGCGTGTCTTCGCGCTGCGCCCCGAGGTCCGCAGCCGCCTCAACACCGCCTACATGACGTGCGCGTTCCTCGGCGGCAGCGTCGGCTCCTGGCTCGGCGTCCGCGCCTACACCGCCCTGGGCTGGTGGGGCGTCTGCGCCCTGGTCGCGGCACTGGCGACCCTCGCCCTCGTCCGCCACCTGCTCGTCCTCCGCGCCCCCACCGCGACCACCCACCGCGCCCCGGACCCCGAGCACTCTTCCCCAGCACAAAGCCACTGACGGCGGCGGCCTCCGGAACAAGGTCGTCCTGCCCGCGGTTGGTCATGGGCGGGACGGCGCGGAGGTATCTGCAGTGCGGCAGTACGTGGCGGTGTGGCGGATGCCGGGGGCACCGTTGCTGCTGGTGGCCGGCGTCCTCGCGCGGCTGGGCATGGGCGTGACCCCGCTCGCGTTGCTGCTGCTGGTCGAGCAGGCCACGGGACGCTACGCGCCGGCGGGCCTGGCGGCCGGCGGCTACGCGTTGTCGGGGGCGCTCGCGGGCCCGGTCGTCGGACGCCTCGCCGACCGAGTCGGATCCACGCCGGTGCTCCGCGCGTCCGCCGTCGCCCATCCGCTCGGCCTGGTCGCGCTCCTGCTCGCGGCCCGCGCCGATTCACTGCCGCTGATCTGCGGCGCCGCGGTGCTGGCGGGTGGAACCTACCCGCCGCTGACGGCGGCGATCCGCGGCGCGTGGATCGGCCTCACCGAGGACGGCACCGGCCGGGACCATCTCCGCAACGCGGCCCTGGCCGTGGAGACCTCGCTGTTCGAGCTGGTGTTCGTGGCCGGTCCGCTGCTGGTGGCGGTGCTCGTGCTGGTCGGCTCACCGGCCACGGCCATCGCCGTGACGGCCTGCGTGACCATGCTCGGCACGCTGGTCCTGGCACGCGGCTCCGCGGTGCGCGAGCAGCGCCCGGCCCCGGCGGACGGCAGGACCCGGGGGCTGGGCCCGTTGCGGGTCCCGGGGTTCGCCGTGGTGCTGGTGTGCGTCGGCGCCCTCGGCATGGCGTTCGGTGCGGTCAGCGTCACCGTCCCGGCGTACGCGACCTCGCACGCGGGCGCCGGAGCGGACGGGCTGGCGGGCGTCCTGCTCGCGGAATGGGGCCTGGGATCGGCTCTGGGCGGCTTCGCGTACGGCCTGGCGCGTCCGCGCGCCGCGCTCGCCCGGCAGTTCGCATGGACGCTCGGCGCGGTCGCGCTGAGCACGGCGGCACTGGCGATCATGCGGGATCCGCTGACGCTCGGCCTCGCCCTCGCGATCGGCGGCGCCGCCATCGCGCCCACGCTGACCGTCTACACCGCCATCGTCGGCCGCATCGTGCCGTCCGGCATGCGCAACGAGGCCGGTACCTGGCTGGTGACGGTCCCGGTCGCGGCCAACGCCGCCGGCGGCGCCGTCGCCGGCCTGATCGTCGACCGGCCCGGAGGGATCCCCTGGTCGTTCCTGCTCGCGGCGGCGGTCATCGGCGGAGCCGCCCTCGTCGCCGCCTGGCCCTCCGGCCCGATAACCCGCGCCGACGCCGCCACGGCCCTCCCCCCGCGACTCTGCCAAGACGGACAACCCCCTTGATGACGGAGGTCGCGACGAAGCTGCCGGGCAACACGCTGAAAGTACCCTGGCCTAGGTAGCCGTACCACTCCAGAGCCGAGCGGTGGATGCGCCGTTATCAGGACCGCCGGGACGACACAGTGGGACGCGGTGCGCGCAGGGGTTCCAGGGCCTTGGACCAGGTGACGACCTGGTCGAGCAGGGTGGCGAGCGCGTCCGCCTGGTGCGGGGCGGGGGTGAATTCGCGGAAGCCGGTGAAGTCGGTGTGCATGTTGAGCGCGACCTGTGCGGACACGTCGGCCATCTGCAGGGCGGCCATGATCGGGCGGAGGGCCTCGACCGCGCGGACGCCGCCGTCCATTCCGTAGGAGATGAACGCGGCCGCCTTGTTGTTCCACTCGGCGTAGACGCGGTCGAGGGCGTCCTTCAGAGCGCCGGGGACAGAGTGGTTGTACTCAGGGGTGACGAACACGAATCCGTCGTAGCGGGCGACGGTCCGGGCCCACCCACGGGTGTGGGGGTGGGTGTAGCGGCCCATGGCGGGCGGCACCGGCTCGTCGACGTGGGGAAGGGCGTTCGCGGCGAGATCGACCAGTTCGAACGCGGCGTCGTCGCGCCGGGACGCCAGATCGAGGGCCCAGCGGGCGACGGCCTCGCCGCGGCGACCGGGGCGGGTGCTGGCCAGGATGACGGCGATCGTGGTCATGGGGAACTCCCGTCGGTGGGGGCGAACGGCGGTCAGGCGGTGAACTGGGCGACCACGCGGTCCAGGGCGTCCGGGCCGAACATCAGGTCGAGCTGCGCGGCCGACAGGACCGCCGCGGACTCGCCGCGCGGGAAGAGCCGTCCCTCGTAGACGGCCAGGGCGGTCTCGATGTCGCCGGCGTGGTCGGCGACGGCCGTGCCGAGTTCGGCGCCGTCCAGCATGGCGAGGTTGGCGCCCTCACCGGCGAACGGCGACATCAGGTGGGCGGCGTCGCCCAGCAGCGTCACGCCGGGCACCCGCTCCCAGCGGTGCCGGACGGGCAGGGCGTTGATCCGCCGCGGCACCGGGGCACCGTCGGCGTCGGAGATCAGCGCGCGCAGCCGCGGATCCCATCCGGTGTAGAGCTCGGCGAGCGCGGCCTTGGCGGCGGCGTCGGTGAAGTCGATGCCGTCCAGCCAGTCCTCGTCGGCGCGCAGGGCGGCGTAGACGTGCAGGCTGCCGTCGGTCTCGCGATGGGCGAGGACGCCCCTGTGCCCGTCCACGGCGATGAAGAAGCCGCCGCCGACCAGGTCGGCGCAGCCGGGATGGCGGGCGTCGGCGTCCAGCAGGTCGCACTCGACGAACGAGACGCCGGTGTAGGCGGGGACGTCCGCCGAGACCAGCGGCCGGATCCGCGACCACGCGCCATCGGCGCCGACCAGCAGGTCGGTGGTGATGACGCTCCCGTCGGCGAAGGCCACCTCGTGCCGGCCTCCGCCCAGCCCGCGGGCACCGGTCACCCTGGCGCCCCAGCGGACCGTGCCGTCCGGCAGCGAGTCCAGCAGCAGGTCGCGCAGTTCCCCGCGATCGACCTCCGGACGGTCGCCGTCGCCCTCGTCCGCCTCCTCCAGACGGACCGTCCCGTCCGGCGCCACCAGCCGCATCGCCTCCCCGCCGGGGTGGACGATCGCGCGGAACGGCTCGTACAGGCGCGCGGCGCGCAGTGCCGTCTGCCCGGACTCGGCGTGGATGTCGAGCATGCCGCCCTGCGTCCGGGTGAGCCGGCCCGCCTCCAGCTCGAAAACGGCGGCCTGGACGCCGCGCGTGTGCAGGACGCGCGCCAGGGTCAGCCCGCCGAGCCCGCCTCCGACGATCGCGATGGGGTGATGAGCAGTCATCGAGGTCTCCTCTTGCCACGGATCGGGGAACCGACCGCGCCCGGCGAACGCGACTCACGATAGCTAGAATCAGTCTGAAATTACAACAGATCCAACTTTGTCTCAGTTCTGGCGTCCCGGACTAGGATGCGGGCATGAAGACCGACGGCGCGGACGCGGGCGGACGGCGCGAACGCAAGAAGGCGGCGACCCGCAAGGCGATCGCCGACACGGCGCTTGAGCTGTTCCTGGAACGCGGCTACGAGCAGGTCGGGGTCCGGGAGATAGCGGAGGCCGCCGACGTGTCGGTCTCGACCCTGTTCAACCACTTCCCCGGCGGCAAGGAAGCACTGGTCTTCGACGAGGACGCCGACCATGAGGCCGCCCTGGTCCGGGCGGTCACCGACCGGCCGCCCGGCCGGTCGGTCCCGGAGGCCCTGCGCGTCCACCTCACGGAGTTCCTCACCTCGGCCAACGCCCTCGACCCCCGCCTCGGCGCCTACCAGCGGCTGATCCGGGAGACCCCCGCCCTGAGCGAGTACTCCCGCTCCATGTGGATGCGCCACGAACACGCCCTGGCGCGCGCCCTGGCCGGCCAGACCGGCCGGCCGGAGGACGACCTACTGTGCGCCGCCTACGCCCACTTCACCCTGGAGATCCTGACGTTCGCCCCGTCCCAGGCCGATCCCCTCGCCGCGGTCGAGCAGGCCTGCCTGCTCCTGAACCAAGGCTGGACGATCCTGGTCACCTAGAACGTTGGAACGATCCCGCCGGAACCGTCCTCGCGGACCTTCAGGAGCCGGCGGGCAGGAGCTCGGCGAGCAGGGCGCGTACGCGGGCGTCGATCTCGTCGCGGATGGGGCGGATCTGCTCGGCGGGCCGTCCGGCGGGGTCGGGAAGCCGCCAGTCCAGATACCGCTTGCCCGGGAAGACGGGGCAGGCGTCGCCGCACCCCATGGTCACGACCACGTCGGCGGCCTGGACGGCCTCGCCCGTCAGCGGCTTCGGGAACTCCTTCGAAAGGTCGAGCCCCACTTCGGCCATCACCTCGGCGACGGCGGGATTGACGGCGTCGGCGGGCGCGGATCCGGCCGAGCGGACGCGGACGCGGCCGCCCGCGTGATGGTCCAGCAGTGCCGCGGCCATCTGGGAGCGCCCGGCGTTGTGCACGCACACGAACAGCACCTCGGGCTTGTCGGCGGCCGTGGTCATGGCGTCCCCTCCGGGGTGAGGCGGCGCCGCAGCGCCAGCGAGACGTACACGAGGCCGACCAGGACGGGGACCTCGATCAAGGGACCGACGACGCCCGCGAGGGCCTCGCCGGAGGTGACGCCGAAGGTGGCGACCGCCACCGCGATCGCGAGTTCGAAGTTGTTGCCCGCCGCGGTGAAGGCCAAGGTCACGGTACGGGGATGGCCGAGCCCGGCGGCGCGGCCGAGGGCGAACGACCCGGCCCACATGAGCGTGAAGTAGACCAGCAGCGGCACCGCGACGCGCGCCACGTCCCACGGACGCGAGGTGATCGCGTCCCCCTGCAGCGCGAAAAGGATCACGATCGTGAACAGCAGCCCGTACAGCGCGGCCGGGCCGAGGCGCGGCAGGCACCGCTCCTCGTACCAGGCCCGGCCGCGGGCGCGCTCCCCGAGCAGGCGGGTGAGGTACCCGGCGACCAGCGGGACGCCGAGGAAGACGAGCACGCTGCGCGCGATGTCCCAGGTGGAGACGGCCAGCCGGGCCTGGTCGAGGCCGAGCCACCCGGGGAGGACGTCGAGGTAGAACCAGCCGAGCGCAGCGAACGCGATCACCTGGAACACCGAGTTCAGCGCGACCAGCACGGCGGCGGCCTCGCGGTCCCCGCCCGCCAGATCGTTCCAGATGATCACCATCGCGATACAGCGGGCGAGCCCGACGATGATCAGCCCGGTGCGGTACTCCGGCAGATCGGGCAGGAAGATCCACGCGAGCGCGAACATCACGGCGGGGCCGACGACCCAGTTCGCCACGAGCGACGGGATCACCAGGCGGCGATCCCCCACCACCGCACCGACCCGGTCATAACGGACCTTCGCCAGCACCGGATACATCATCACCAGAAGGCCCAGCGCGATCGGCAGCGAGATCCCACCGACCTTCACCGACTCCAGCGCGCCGTCCAGGCCGGGGACGGCGCGTCCCCCGAGCAGCCCGAGCGCCATCGCCGCGCCGATCCACACCGGGAGGAACCGGTCCAAAGTCGAGAGCCGCGCCGCCACCGTCCGTCCGGCTCGGGGACGAACGGGTGCCGTCCGCAGCTCCTGCCCGGCGCCCTTCATGAGACGGCGGCGACGACGCGCGGCCCCAGGACCGCCGACAGCCGGTCCAGCACCCCGGGGTTGAGCCAGTAGTAGACCCAGGTGCCGCGCCGCTCGGAGTCGATCAGTCCCACCCGCCGGAGCACCTTCAGGTGGTGGCTGATCGTCGGAGCCGTCAGCTCGAACGCCCCGGTCAGGTCGCAGACGCACACCTCACCGCCCTCATGGGACGCGATCAGCGACAGCAGCCTCAGGCGCACCGGATCGGCGATCGCCTTGAACAGCGGCGCCAGCTCGGTCGCCTCGGCCTCGCTCAACGGCTCGCGCACCAGCGGCGTACGGCACGCCGCCTCACCGTCACAGGGATCCACGATCGGCAGGATCTGCTTAGACATGTATCTAATTTGACATCCATCTATCCAGCGGCGCAAGCTCGACGCATGGGCTACTTCGACATCCATCTAAGTAGCGACCCGAGGAGGAACCGCATGTCCCGCGTCCAACTCGCCCTGCGCGTGCCCGACCTGGAAGGCTCGATCGCCTTCTACTCCAGGCTGTTCGGTACCGGTCCGGCCAAGCTCCGTCCCGGCTACGCCAACTTCGCCATCGCCGACCCGCCGCTCAAGCTCGTCCTGATCGAGGACGAGGGCGGCGACCCGACCCACCTCGACCACCTCGGCGTCGAAGTCGAAGACTCCGGCCTCGTCCACGAGGCGGCCGAACGGCTCAGGGACTCCGGCCTGGCGACGCTGGAGGAGAACGACACGTCCTGCTGCTACACCCTCCAGGACAAGGTCTGGGTCCACGGCCCTGGCAGCGAACCCTGGGAGGTCTACACAGTCAAGGGGCACACTGAGGACCTCGGCAAAAGCGACGCATGCTGTGGTACTTCGGCATGCGGCACTCCCGACGAACAGGCCCTTACGCGGATCCCACTGGAGGCCAAGGCCGCCGAAAGCCGCACGACCTGACCGACCCCAGGCCCGCCCGGCGGCGTCCTGCCCGCGCAAGCGACGATCTTGAGACGGGACGGCTGTACCGTGGCGGCGAAGGGGAGATCGACACATGACGGCCGCCACTTTCGCCATCGGCGGCGACATCGTCGTGCGCCGGCTCGGATTCGGAGCCATGCACCTGCCGGCCGAGCCCGACCGGGATCGCCAGAACGCCATCGCGGTGGCCCGGCGCGCCGTCGACCTGGGCGTCACGCTGATCGACACCGCGTACCTCTACGGCTGGGGCGCGAACGAGGAACTCATCGCCGAGGCATTGCATCCCTATCCCGACGAGCTGCTCATCGCCATGAAGGTGGGGGTCGTACCGCCGGACCCGCCGCGTGAGGCCGCCCTGTGCGGACGCCCAGCGGTCCTACGCGACCAGGTCGAGCGGGCTCTGCGCCGACTTCGGGTCGACCGGCTCGACCTGCTCCAACTCCACCGCGTCGACCCGCGGGTACCACTCGCCGACCAGGTGGGAACACTCGGTGAGCTGCGCGTCGAGGGCAAGATCGGCCACATCGGTCCGTCGGAGGTCGGTGTCGCCGAACTCGACCGGGCTCGGGCGATCGTCGACATCGCCAGTGTGCAGAACCGCTACAACGTGCTCGATCGCGAGCACCAGGCGGTCCTTGACGCCTGCGCCGAGGCGGGGATCGCCTTCCTGCCCTGGCGGCCCGTCCATCCCGCGACCGCGGAGCCCGGGACGGAGATCGCCGCGGTGGCGGCCGAACTCGGCGCCACCGCGGCCCAGGTCGCGCTCGCATGGCTGCTCGACCGCTCGCCGGTCGTCCTGCCGATCCCGGGCACGGCCTCGATCGCACACCTGGAGGAGAACGTCGCCGCCGCCGGCATACGCCTGACCGACGATCAGCGAAGCCGCCTCAACGCCGCCTGTCACGCACCGCCCCCGCCACAGTTTTCTCTCGCCTAGAGAAACGCAAGCGCGGCCAGAGCTCACCGCGCAGCCACTCAGAGGAAAAGTCCACACAAAAGTGACCGAGTCATCGCCGACTGGCTTGGCACCCTGTCCAAGAGAGGCGGCGCCGGGGCGGCAAGGATGACGACGGCCAGGGCGAGCGGACGACGGGAATCCCATCTGGTCTGCCAGCTTGAGAACCATCGTAATCCCACGATGTGGCGTTCACTCGCACGTCGGGTGAACGTGAGCGCCCCCGGCAACTAATGGCGTTGACCTGCACATTCGGACCGCAAGGCGCATCCACCCGGGGTGTACCGAGATGCGTGGGCGTCGAAGCCGGCCATCACCATGCCACCCGAAGCCGATTTCGATCCGTGGACGAATAGGCACGGAAGGTAGTTCAGCACCGTCCTAACGGCACATGGACGAGGGCACGCGAGTAGGCCGTTTCCGGCCAGCACACGCTCGACAGTTCAGGAATCCGAACCGGCGCCGGACGGGTCGTCCCACCTCCGCGCGTCCCCGAACAGCTCATTAACGGCCCGTCCAAGGTGAAGTTCGTTCGTTCTCATGCTGACGATGGCGCGACAGGCCGTCCCCAATCGTCTGAACTTTGTCTAGAAATCGTGACATTCCAAGCTTGTTACTGATCTTTATGCCACAATCGCGTTCGCGGATCATGATCCGTCCTCGGCCGCCCAGGGCGCGTGACGAGGACGGGGCGTATCAAGCTCGGGGGAGCCAGCGCGATGGTGGTCGGGAATGATGAGCTGGCCGATCCGCTCGTGGTGGCCGAGCCCAGGCCGGAACCGACGCGGCCGCCCCGCTGGACATGGCTGGTCCCCGGCGGGCTGGCACTGGCCGTCCTGCTGACCGGGCTGGGCACACCGTCCCTGTGGCGTGACGAGGCCGCGACCATCTCGGTCGCCCGGCGGCCCCTCCCGGACATCCTCCGGCTGCTCGGCAACATCGACGCCGTCCACGGCATGTACTACCTGATGATGCACCCGATCATCGCCGTTTTCGGCACGAACGAGTGGGCGTTGAGGCTGCCATCGGCGCTGGCCGGAGCGGTGGCGGCGGGCGGCGTCGCCGCGATCGGCGCCCGGCTCTGCTCGGCGCGCGCCGGCGTGCTGGCCGGGTCGCTCTGCACGGTGGCGCCGATGTTCTCCCGAGCGGGGCAGGACGCCCGGTCGTACGCGCTGGTCATGGCGCTCGCGGTACTGGCGAGCCTCCTGCTGGTGGTGGCGGCGCAGACCGGATCCGGGCGCTGGTTCGTCGCGTACGCCGCGATGACGGCCCTGTTAGGAATCGCGCACCTGATCGCGGCGCTGCTGCTGGCGGCGCACGGTGCGACGTTGCTCGTCCACGCCCGCCGGGCCGTCCTCGTTCGCTGGCTCGCGGCGGCCGGTGCCGCCCTGACCGTCATCGCCCCCCTGGCCGTCCTCGCGAGCACACAGCAGACCGCGATCAGCTGGATGCGGCCTCCCGGCACGGCCGAGCTCGATGAGGTCGTCACCGCGCTGACGGGCTCGTTCACGTTGATCGTCCCGATCACGCTGCTGATCCGCTCCAGGGGCACCGCGCCCGTGGTGGTGCTGGCGCTTCCATGGCTGGTCCTGCCGCCCGTGGTCCTGCTGACCGTCTCGCTGGTCCACCCGTTCTACAACGTCCGGTATCTGCTCTTCTGCCTGCCCGCCGCGGCCCTGCTCGCCGGGGCCGGGCTTGCCCGGTTCCGCCTTCCGGTCCAGGTCGTCGCGCTGGTGGCCGTCGTGGCGATCGCCATGCCGTCCCAGCTGGCGGTGCGCCGTCCCGAGGGGCACCTGGACGATCTGCGCACCACGGAGAAAGTACTGAGAGCCCTGGGCAGGCCCGGCGATGCCGTGGTGTACCTCGAAGGTTTCGGCCGGAGCATGTCCATGGCCTATCCGACCGGGTTCTCACGGCTGCGCGACGTCGGCCTGGCACGTTCCCCACGCGCCTCGGCCACCATCGACGGGCTGTCGGTTCCCGACTCCGAGCTCAGATACCGGCTGAAGACCACGTCCCGCGTATGGTTGCTGACCGGCCTGGGACACAAGGGCCCCGCCGCCCCCGAAGACGAGCGGAAAGTCGCCGCCCGAGCCGAGGCGCTCCACCCCGACGGAAGCGCGTACGTCCTCGTGGAGCGCCGCCAGGTCCGCCGTCTCCTGCTCAGCCTCTACGAACGACGTCCCAGCCAGTAACAGGCCGTGGTCTCAGCCCGGCAGAGCATGCTCAAGCCGCGCCAGCTCCTCCGTGCTCAGTACGAGCTCCGCGGCCCCGGCCGAGTCGGCGATGGAGGCCGGACGGCTGGCTCCCGGCACCGGGATCACCACCGGAGAGCGTGCGAGCAGCCAGGCCAGGACGATCCGCTGCGGACTGACGCCGCGTTCGGCCGCGATGTGGTGGAAGGCGGTACCGGCCGAGGTGGAAGGGCCGTCGAGCGAGCTGCGCGAGATGCCGCCGAGTGGGCTCCACGGCAGAAAGGCCAGGCCCAGCTCCGTGCTCAGCCGCAGCTCGGACTCACTGTCGCGCACGGCGGGCGAGTACCGATTCTGCACGGAGACGAGTCCGTCGCCGAGGATCTGACGCGCCTCGCGGATCTGATCGGTGGTGACGTTGGAGATTCCCGAGGCGCGGATCGTCCCGGCGTCGAGCAGTTCGCGCAGCGCACCGACAGACTCCGCCCAGGGCACGGCCGGGTCCGGCTTGTGCAACTGGTAGAGGCCGATGCGGAGCATGGCAGCTTCAACCAGGCGGCCACGGCTCTCCGCCTCACCCCCGCGGCCGTCTCCCAGCAGGTGGCCGCCCTCGCCCTCGCCTACCACTTCGACGGCCGCTGCCCCTTGGCCCGGCAACCCGCTCCAACCTGCAGTGGACGCCGCTCCTGGCGGATCCCCTGCACGTCGTCCTGCCGCGAGAACACCGCCTCGCCGACCGCGACACGCTCGACCTCGCCGAACTGGCGGCCGAACCCTGGGTGCTCGGCTTCCTCAAGACCGAGGAGTACCTCCGCCGCTACGCCGAGCGCGCCGGATTCGATCCTGAAGTGCGAGGGACCACCACCGACTACTTCTTCGCCCGCTCACTCGTCGCCGCGGGCATGGGCATCTCCCTGATCCCCTCGATCGCCCTCACCCCGGAGATTCCGGGCCTGCGCACCGTCTCCATCGAGCCACCGGGACCGATCCGCCATATCGGCGTCGCCGCGATCAACCGCAGCGACCGTCCCCACATCACGACGCTCACCCAAGCCCTGATCGAGCAAGCGACCCACCCCGAGAACGTCGCTCCGGGCGTTGGCCAGCGCAACTCGCACTACGGCACGCGTCTTGGATCGAGTGTGAGGACGAGGAAGGACGAGCCTTCTGCGGGAGGCCGCCATGCCATGACGGCGGCCATGGCGAGGAAGGGCGTGGCGGGCAGGAGGTAGCGATAGTCGAAGTCCGTGGTCAACGGCGGGATGAGGAGGAGTGCGACCCCGGTGCCCCAAAGCAGCGCGGCCTGGGGGCTCAATCCGCCTGGGCGCCGGCGCAGCAGTCCGGCAGCGCCCGCGACCACGACCAGCCCGAGAACCGTGCCGGGGAGGCGGACGTGGCGTTGGTACCAGCGAAGTGGGGCGGCGTACGTCTCGTCGATCTGGGTTTCGGCAGGGCCTTCTTCGTACTCACGGGTGACACTGGCCGCAGTGCCGCCGCCGATGACCGGAACGTCGGAGATCGGCTGCTGAAGTTCGCTGGGAAAATGATAGAACGACTCAGTCCATGGGTGCGGGTAACCCTCCCTCTTCCAGGAGAAAGTCCGGACGAAGAAGTCGTACGAGACCGTCTTGGCGTAATCACCAGGCTGAGTGACCATCGCCCATAGCGCGAACTCCATGGCGCGGTCATTGGTCTCCGCCGAAAAAGCATGACCATGGCGCCATCCGGTCGGCGACCCGGCTTCCCAGATCTGGGTAGAGGAGGCTTTCCGCTGCCCCGGTGGCTTGCGGGGACACATCGAGGCCAGATTTCTGGGCGGAGCATGATCGGCGCAATCGGCGAACGCCGCGGTCCGGCCCCACAGAAAAACGCCATCGGATCCAGCGAGCGCGAAACGCCCGTGCGAGGAATGGAACCAGACCATGCACGCCCCGACGGGCAGCGCGAACGCCGCCAGGGTCGCCAGCACTGCGGGCGCGGCAGCCAGGGCCCGCCGGGGACGCCACGCGCGATCGCACACCAGCAGGTAGAGCACCGCCAAGATCACCAGGGGCAGCCCGACGGTACGTGTGACCGTCGCCATCCCCAGAAAGGCTCCCGCCGCCGCAGGCCGCCACAACGACGAATCCGCTCGAACAAGGAGCATCATCGCGCTAAAGACCAGGACGGTGAACAATGTGTCGGACAGCGGCATGTGCTCCAACTGAACCTGAAAGGGGTCCAGTAGAACCGGGGCCGTCGCCACGGCCGCCCACGACCTCCCGACGTCGAACGAGTGCACCATGATGCGGTACGCCGCTATCGCCAAACACAGCACCATGAGGTGCTGCAAAGCGATGACCAGCGCGAAGCTGTGCATTGGCTTGAGGATCCACAGAAACAGCCCGTACCCCTGGGGGCGAAGGGGATGGGAGAACGGCGAAAGCCCGATCCGCACGTAGTCGAAAGCGTCGTTGAACCACAAAGCGGGTCGGTATCCCGCCATCGCCAGCGACCGCAGCGCGGTGCCACCAGCCAGCAGGAGAACGAACAACGCGTCGTGCCGCAGCGAGGCCGAAACCCCACCACGCCGCACATGACGCAGGCGCGCACGACCGACACCACCCGTACACTTCACCCCAGATAGGCCGTACAGGAGCAAGTCAGCCTTCATGATCACATTGCGCACCTCGGCAGCTTACGAGCTAAAACCGGCGCAAGGTGTCGCATGCCACAGATGCGACGGACGTCGCAACACCCGGCACCACACCGCCCGCCCAGCCCAAGCGAACGCAGGTCGCCAACAACGCTCCGACCAGCACCCCGCCGCGCATGAGACAAACCAACGAGCGCACCGCAGCGCGCTACCAACCCCGATCGACCAAGGGCAACAGCACGCCCCCCGTTATGTTCTTCGTGGTCCTGCAAGAGGGCCGCCGGCCTTCGGGCCCGGCATGACTGTTCCCCCCTGTCGAACCGCTTGGGTTCTAGGGGTGATCGCAACACCGGTTGATCAACTGGCTGGTGTGAGGAGCTTAGCGAGACGCTCGGCTGGGGTTTCCCAGCCGAGCGTTTTG
>NZ_CAACVB010000207.1 GCF_900659635.1 Actinomadura roseirufa
CCCGCGGCGGCGCCGCGCCGATCCGGTCCGGGCGGCCGGTCCGCTGCCGCGCCGGGTCGCGGCGCTGCTCGCCCCGCCACCCGAGGGTTGGGCGATGTCGATGCTGGTCGTCCTGCCCGTGGCGGTGCTGATCCTGGCCGGAGGGTGCAGCCTGGAGGCGGTCCACGACCTTCACGCTCTGCTCGCCGCCGCCCACCACGGTGGATAGCCCACCGTCCGCCGGATCGCACGCGACCGTCCGGAGTTGTCGTTCGCCCGCGCCGTCTTCTACAGTCGTGTAGAACTTCTACTCGACTGTAGAAGCCATCGTCTTTCACCGCCTGCCTCGCGCCCGTCATCGGGCTCGGCATCGGACCCCCGCACCGCTCGCGCTGTGGACGCCCGGCCGCGACGTCACAGCCACCACCGCGTCGTCGCGGGACGCGCCTCCTCACCCGCGGACCCTGCGCAGAAATGGACCCCCTATGAGCGCCATCAGTATCGGCCAGGCCATTGTTCTCGGGATCGTGGAGGGAACGACCGAGTTCCTGCCCGTATCCTCCACCGGCCACCTGAAGATCGCCGAAGGTCTGATGGGCATCCCGGTCGACGACACCTCCGTGGTCGGCTTCACCGCCGTCATCCAGGTCGGCGCGATCGCGGCGGTGCTGGTCTACTTTCTCAAGGACATCCTGCGGATCGTCTCCGCCTGGGGCCGTGGCCTGGTCGACCGAAACGAGCGCCACCACCACGACTACAAGTTCGCCTGGTGGATCATCTACGCCACCATCCCGATCGTCGTCGTCGGCGTGGCGGCCAAACCGCTGATCGACGGGCCGCTCGCCTCGCTGTGGGTGGTGGCCGGATCGCTGATCGTCGGCAGCGGCGTGATGTGGGCGGCGGACCGGGTGGGCCGGCACGAGCGCGGCGAGGACGACACCACGCTCAAGGACGCGATGCTCGTCGGCTCCTCGCAGATCCTCGCCCTGCTCTTCCCCGGTTTCTCCCGCTCCGGTGCCACCATGTCCACCGCCGTCATCCTCGGCCTCGACCGGGTGGCGGCCACCCGGCTCTCCTTCTTCCTCGGCATCCCGGCCCTCACCGGCGCGGGACTGTACGAGCTCAAGGACGCCGTCGGCGCCGGAGTCGGCGCCGTGCCCCTCATCGTCGGCACCGTCGTGTCCTTCGTCGTCGCCTACGCCTCGATCGCCTGGCTGCTGAAGTTCGTCGCCCGGCACACCTTCAACGCCTTCGTCATCTACCGGATCATCATCGGAGCGCTTCTTCTGGCGCTGCTGGGTTCTGGAAACCTCACCGCGTGACCAGGTTCGGCTTCACCTGGACCGTCGTCGGCGAGGACGACGCGTCCTGACCGCCACGGGCCGGGCGGCGGGCGTCGTCACCCGCCGTCCGCCGGTGTCGCGGTCAGCCGGGGCGGCGGCGCCGAGCGAAGGGCGCTGACGAACGCCGTGGCCGCGGCGGTCAGCCGGCGCCGTGAGTGGACGAGATCGGCGGGCAGGACGAGCGGCGGAGTCAAGCCGCGGAAGGTCGCGCCCGGATACGCGGCGTCGATGCGGGATCCGCGGGACACCCACGCCATGCCGAACCCGTGCTCCACCAGCGGAGCCCGCATGTGCTGGTGCACGGTGGTCACCCCTAGGCGGGTCTGCGCGCCGACGCCGCGCAGGCTCGTCTCGACCGCGGTGCGCGCCCAGGCGTGCGCGGGCGGGACGATCGTCGGCAGGTCGGGAAGGGAGTCGAGGGTGAGCTCCCCCGTCCACTCCGCGGGGACGAGCAGCCCGATCTCGTCATAGCCGATCCGGTGGCAGACGAACTCACGGCTCACGGCGTCGGGGCCCTCGGCGTAGAAGTACCCGAATCCCAGTTCGGCCCGGCTCGTCCGCAGCCGGTGCAGGACGTCGCTCTCGCCGGTCGCCTCGTCGATCGTGATGCGCACGGCCGGGTGGCGCCGCCTGAAGGCGCCGAGCGCGCCGGGCAGGTGCCCGAACGCGCCCCCGGAGGTGGCGATGACGAGACGGCCGGTGACCTCTCCGCCGACGTTCGCCACCACCGAGCGGGCGACGGCCGCGCTGTGCAGGACCTCGCGCGCCGGGCGGACCAGGGCGCGCCCGGCGGGGGTGGGCCGCAGCCCCTGGGCGGTGCGGTGGAACAGGGCGGTCCGGAGCTCGCGTTCCAGCCGGTTCAGGGCCCGTGACATCGCCGTGGCCGACACCCCGGCCGCCGCGCCGGCGTCCGCCAGGGTGGGGTGGTCGGTGAGGGCGAGGCCGGCGGCCGCGTCCCTCTATGTCACCCAGCCCGCGCTCTCGCAGGCCGTCCAGTTGCTGGAGCGGACGATGGGGACGGCGCTGTTCGACCACTCGGCGCGCGAGGTCCGGCTCACCGCCGCCGGGCTGGCGCTGGTCGGGCCCGCGCGCCAGGTCGGCGCGGATCTCGCCGCGGCCGCCGCCGCGGTCGCCGCGGTGGCCGCCGTCGAACGCGGCGTCGTGACCATCGCCGCACCGCCCGAGCTGGCCGTCGACCCGCTGGTGCGGCTCTGCGCCGCGTTCCGGAGCGCGCACCCCGGCGTGCAGATCGAGATCTCCGACATCGACCGCCCCGTCGCCGACCTGGTGCGCGGCCGGAGCCGTGAGGTCGTGCTCGCCTTCCTGCCCGTCGACGCGCCGGGCGCTGTGACGGTGGAGCTGGGCGCGCGCCGGCTTCAGCTCGTCGTACCGGGGGACTCGCGGCCCGGCCGCGGCCCGGTCACCGTCGGCGGCCTGGCGGACGTCGATCTCGTGAGCGGACCTCCGGGCACGGCGATCCGCGACCTCGTCGACGACCGGCTCGCCGCCGCCGGGCGCGAGCCGCGCGTCGTGGTCGAGGTCCGCCGCGAGGAGCGCATCGGTGAGCTGGTGGCCGCGGGGGCGGGCTCGGCGGTGCTCCCGGAGTGGTCCGCCCGCATCGCGCGGGCCGCGGGCGTGCGCGTCATGGAGTTCGACGAGCCGTGGGTGCAGCGCTTCGGCCTCGTCCACGCCGCGTCCGGCCTCACGCCCGCCGGGGCCGCCTTCGTCGAGGCCGCCACACGGCACCCCTAGCGCGCGCTCCATAAGCCGGGGGCAACGCGGGGCGGCGATCTTCGTATTGGACCGCGCGCCGTCACGTGTCCTTAACTCATCGCATCCCCCGAACGAAGGATCTCGTGAACATGCGCGATGAGGTGACGGCCGTCGCCCGGGCCGGCCGGGCGGCGGCACGGAAAGCGAGGGTCGAGCCATGAGACGGACGGTCTACGACGCCGACCAGGAGGCGTTCCGCGCGGTGGTGCGGGACTTCATCGCGGCCGAAGTCGTCCCTCACCACGCCGAGTGGGAGGAGAACGGCATGGCGCCGCGCTCTTTCTACGAGGCGGCGGGCGCGCTAGGAATCACCGGTCTCCAGATTCCCGAGCAGTACGGCGGTGGCGGGCAGAGCACGTTCAAGTTCAACTGCGTGGTCAACGAGGAGGCGCAGGCGGCCCAGGTCAGCCTGGGCTCGCTGCGCGTCCACCTGGACGTGACCGTGCCGTACTTTCTGCGGTACGCCACCGATGAGCAGCGCGAGCGCTGGTTCCCGGGCATCTGCGACGGCACGCTGATGACCGCGATCGCCATCACCGAGCCCGGCACCGGGTCGGACATGGCCGGGATCACGACCGCCGCGGTGCGCGACGGAGACGACTACGTCCTGTCCGGGGCGAAGACGTTCATCAGCGGGGGAGCGCAGGCCGGTCTCGTGCTCGTCGTGGCCCGCACCTCGCCGCTGGACGACCGGGACCGCCGGGCGGGCCTGAGCATCCTGGTCGTGGAGGAGGGCATGGCGGGCTTCGGCCGCGGCCGGAAGCTGTCCAAGCTCGGCCTGCTGACCCAGGACACGCTGGAGCTGTTCTTCGACGAGGTCCGCGTGCCCGCCCGCAACCTCCTCGGTGAGGAGGGCGCGGCCTTCGGTTACCTCACCTCCAACCTGCCGCAGGAGCGGCTCACGGTCGCGGTCGGCGCGCAGGCCGCGGCCGCGTCGGCGGTGCGGATCACCTCCCGCTACGTCCGGGAGCGATCGGTGTTCGGCAGGCCGCTCGCCGGCTTCCAGAACACCAAGTTCGTCCTCGCCGAGTGCGCGACCGAGGTGGCCGCCGGTCAGACGCTGTGCGACCGGGCGATCGCCCACCACGACGCCGGCGAGCTCACCCCGGCCGTCGCCGCCATGGTCAAGCTCTTCTGCACCGAGATGCAGGGGCGGGTGATCGACAAATGCCTGCAGTTGTTCGGCGGGTACGGGTACACGCGGGAGTACCCGATCGCGCGGCTGTACGCCGATGCCCGGGTCACGCGCATCTACGCCGGGACGAGCGAGGTCATGAAGTCCATCATCAGCAAGGAGATGGGCCTGTGAACGTCCGCGGCTCGCGGACGATCTCGTCGTCGCCGATGGCGTCGAGTCGATGAGCCGTGTCCCGATGGGCGCGGCCCGGCGCTCGGGGCCGGGCCTGCCCTACGGCCCGGTCCTGCGCGAGCGCTGTCCCGGCCGGCTCGCGGGCACGCGGGAGTTCAGCCAGGGCGAGGCCGCGGAGCTCATCGCGACGCGGTGGGGACCGTCCCGGCGGCGGCTGGACGAGTTCAGCCTGGGCTCGCACGCCGCGGCGGCACGATCGAGCGGCTCGCGACGCTGAAGACCCCGTTCCGGGAGGACGGGCGGGTCACGGCCGGCAACGCCTCGCAGATCTCCGACGGCTCCGCGGCGGTGCTGATCGCCAGCCGTGAGCGCGCGGCGGAGCTCGGCCTGAGGCCGCTCGCCCGGGTGCACTCGGCGGTGACCGTCGGCGTGGACCCCGTGCTCATGCTGACCGGCCCGATCCCGGCGACGGCCGCCGTCCTCGGCAAGGCGGGGCCGACCCTCGGCGACATCGGCGTGTTCGAGGTGAACGAGGCGTTCGCGAGCGTCGCCTGCGCGTGGCTTGCCGAGACCGGTGCCGACCCCGGCCTGCTCAACCCGCGCGGCGGGGCGATCGCCCTGGGGCACCCGCTCGGCGGTTCCGGCGCCCGGCCGGCGACCACCATGGTCCATCACATGCGGGCCGGCGGCGTGCGCTACGGCCTGCAGACCATGTGCGAGGGCGGCGGCATGGCGAGCGCCATGGTCCTGGAGGCGATCGACGGATGATCGGGCCGGTCGCGCCGGAGCGCGCCCTCCGCCTGCTGCCCGAGAACGGCAGGCTGATCGCCTCACCCGGGTGCGCGACTCCCCAGACCCTGCTGACCGCGCTCGGTGACCACGCGCGGGACAGGCCGGGGCACACGCTGAGCGCGGGACTGCTGCTCGGGGATCTTCCGTTCCTGGACGCGGTGCGGGCCGGGGCGCTGCGCTTCCGCACCTGGCAGCTCCCCAAGGCCGCCAGGAGGGCGGCGGCGGACGGGCTGGTCGACTACGTGCCGATGCGCGCCTCGGAGGTGCCGCTGAGCCTGCGCTCCGGATTCGACTGCGCGCTCGTCCGTGTCTCCGCCCCCGATCGCCGCGGGTACTGCAGCTACGGGCCGTCGCTGGCGTACACGCGGGAGGCCGTCGCCGCGTCCCGGGCCGTGATCGCCGAGATCGATCCGGCGCTGCCCCGGACGTACGGTGACACCAGCGTGCACGTGAGCCGCTTCGACGCGGTGGTCGAGGCGAGCGAGCCGATGTGCGAGTACGTCTCGGCGCCGGTGACCGAGACCGCGCGCATGGAGGTCGCCGATCGCAACCCGGCGATCACCATGGTCGGGTCGGCTGGGACCCCGGTGCGGACGCCCGCCGCAGGCTCGCCGGCGGCGGGCCGTTCATGTCGGTGAACTCGGCGCCGGCCGTGGACCTGTCCGGCCAGCCGGCACCTGGTCGACGTGGTCGTCACCGAGTACGGCGTCGCCTCGGCTCACCGGGCTGTCGCTGCGCGAACGCGCCGAGGCGCTGGCCGCTCTCGCCTCACCGCGTCATCGGGCCGGGCTGGTCAGGGATTGCGGCGGATCATGAGGAGGGCGACGTCGTCGTCCTGTGTCCGGCGGCCGATGAGCTCCGCCATCACCGCGGCGCTGACCTTTTCGGTGGGGCCGGCGTACATCGCTTCGCAGAGCCGCCCGATCTCGCGGTCGATGGGGCTGTCCCGCCGCTCTATCAGCCCGTCGGTGTAAAGGCACAAGAGTGCTCCGGGGGGAAAGTCGATGGAGGTCGTGCGGCGCGAGTCGTCCTCGCCGAATCCGATCAGGAGGTCGGGCTTGACGTCGGCGGAACGGGCCGGCTCCCCGGGCAGGGCCAGGACCGGAGGCCAGTGACCCGCCGAGGACGCCCGCACTTGGTCCAGGCCGGGTTCGACGACCGCGTACAGGACGGTCGCCGTCGCACCGGGCTCGAAGTGCTGCATCTTGCGATCGAGCCTGCGCAGCACCTCGGCGGGGTCGCCGCTCTCCAGCGCGTAGGCGCGTAGCGCGCTGCGCATGCGCCCCATCACCACCGCGGCCCCGAGCCCGTGGCCGGCCACATCTCCCATGACGATGCCGATCCGCCCGGTGGGGAGGGTGAAGACGTCGTACCAGTCGCCGCCGACGCTGTCCTTGCCCGGGCGATAGCGGGCGGCCAGGTCCATGCCGGGGATGGCCGGGAGCGCCGCGGGAACCAGGCTGCGCTGCAACTCCAGCGCTCCGGCGCGCTCGGCCTGGCTGAGCAGCACCTGCGCCGCCATCGCGGCGCGGGCGGCCGCCATCTGCACCAGCTCGGTCTCATCGGCGGTGAAATGCCGGGTGGTGAAGGACCCGACGTGCAGGACCCCCAGGAGCGTGCCACCGGCGATCAGCGGGACGCCGAACAGGGAGCGCAGTCCCCGTTTCATCAGGAGGGGGTTGAACACCTCGGCCGTGGCGACGTCCTCGATGTAGACCGGGCGCCGTTCGGCGGCGATCCGTCCGGCGAAGCCCTGGCCCACCGGGACGTGCGCGGCCTGGCTGACCTCCTCCTCGATGCCCTTGGCGGCGGTCGCCACGAGGAACCGCTCCTGGCGGTCCAGCATCAGCACGACGGCGGTGTCGACCTCCAGCACCTCGCGCAGCCGATCGAGCAGGACGTCCAAGAGCTCCTCGACGTTCAGGTGGGTGAACGCCTCGTCGGTGATGGCCTTGATCGCCGCCAGCTTGCGGGTGTCCCGATCCAAGCCGTTGACAAAGTCGCCCATGCGAACACTGTATGGCCAGAAAAAGGTACTTCCCGTCACTTGGAGGACGAAGTGGTGGTCGCTGCTCGCCGCCCGCGGACTCCCCGTCGTTTGTCGCTGTGGGTATCGGGGACGCTGCGTACTGTAGTTCCAGGTCCGCTCGTATTTCGCGGATACGGACCTGCTTCGGCTCATTCGTGCGGGCCAGGGGGAGTGATCATGTCGGACGATCCCGTCCAGCCGACGGTTCAGCAGGTGGCCATGACGCTCGCGGCTCTCGCGGCGACCGCGGCCGCGCCCCGGCCGTCGGGGGAGACGCCGGAGCAGCAGGGCGAGCGGGTCTTCCTGGGCATCGAACAGCGTCTCCAGGACTCCTCGCTCGCCACCCAGGGCACCTGGAGCCTGGAGTGGGCCGGGCTGAGCGTTGACAACGCGAACATGGCCTTTCTCGCGATGAACAACGACGGGTCCAACGAGTTCGCCGTGGTCATCCGCGGAACGGTCGCCAACGTGACCGACCTCCTGGAGGACCTCGACGTGGGCACGATGGTGCCGTTCACCGCCGCCGAATCGCCGCCGAGGGCCGTCCCGGTCACGGTCTCCAAGGGGGCGATGGACGCCTTCACCCAGGTCATCACCATGAGGCCGGGAGGCGCCACCCTGGTGGAGGTGCTCGCCGAGGCCCTGCGGGTGGCGCCGCCCGACCCGACGGTCTACGTGATCGGCCACAGCCTCGGCGGTTGCGTCGCGACCATGGTCGCGCCCTACTTCCAGTCGCTGTCCTGGTCCGGCGCGACCCCGCGGTTCGCGCTCTACACCTTCGCCGCGCCCAGCGCCGGCGGCCCGGACTTCGCGGACTACGTCGACTCCGTGGACTGGGACGCCAACGAGCGCTACTTCAACATGTGGGACGTGGTGCCACAGGCCTGGACCGACCTCGACTGCGTCAAGCAGAAGTACTACCCCGACCCGCCCGGCCCGGCTGCGAACCTCGACGTCAAAGGGGTCCTCTCGGCGATCGCCGGTCTTCCCGGCCCCAACGTCTACGCGCAGCCGGGCAAGCCCTTCTCGCTGAACTGCAAATACGGGCCGCCTGGGTCCTACGACCCGAACGTGGTCAGGAAGTCGCTCCAGGACTTCATGGGCCAGGTCGCCTTCCAGCACGCCAACTCCACCTACCTGAGCCTGCTCGGCGCACCCGACGTTCCGCCTGGACCCGTGGTGACCGCCATCAGTCCCAACGTCGGCACGACGAACACAAAGATCATCATCACGGGCGGCGGCTTCGACGCCGGGACGGCGGTGGACTTCGGCCCGGTGGCCTGCTCCCGGTTCAGCGTCAACACCGACGGCACCCAGATCACCGCCTACGCGCCGGAGGGCGCCGGCGTCGTCGGCGTCCGCGTCACCACCAACGTGGGCACATCGCCGGCCGTCCCGCTCGGCCAGTTCGCCTACGGCGGCCCCCCTCCCCTTGTGGTCACCGGCATCAGCCCCGACAGCGGATCGAAGGACACCAAGGTCACCATCACCGGGGTGAACTTCGGCTCCAACGTTCCCTGCGCACCACCGCCCACGGTCTACTTCGGCGACACCCGGACCGAGCCCGTCCAGTTCATCCCGCCCGGCACGATCGTCGCGAAGGCGCCCGCGCACAGCGTCGGTGTGGGCAAGTCCAATTCGTGAACGTGACCGTGCACTCGAACGGCTACTCGTCCGCGGCGAGCCCGGCGAACGAATTCAGTTACAAGGAGATCTGACTCCGGCCCGGCGCCGCGGGGGCACTATCCGGATCTCGTCCCAATGGCCGCCGAAAACGACAATGCGCGATCGTGGCCAGGGGCGGACACGGTGGGGCCGCTTCTCCCCTGGACGGCATGATGGATGCCGGGGGTGGCGCGGTTGCCGGAGGGCGATGGCGAGCGGGAGCGATTGAGGGCGGCGATTCACGCCCGGTTGGTCGCGGCGTCGGAAGCGGATGATCCGGCGGCCCTGATGTCCGATGACGCAGCGGCCGAGATTCAGCGGCTGGCCCGTATCGCGCCTGATGACGTCCTCTCCCTGCATCCTGTGGGATGGGCCTTGGTCTATCGGTCACGAATGTCGCCCGGCCCGCGGGGAGTGGCCGAGAGGGACACGGCCGTCGCTCTGTTCGCGCGGTGCCTGCTCGCGGGGGTGACGGCCGGCGAACTGCCCGGCGAGCTGCTGGACGAGATCGTCAACCGGGCCGGGCAGGACGCGCTTCCCTGGCTGAGGGAGGCCGTCCGCACGAGGGATCCCTCGACCATCGAGGAGATCGTGGGGCTGTGGAGGCTGATCGCGGCGGCGTGCCGGGAAACCCATCCTCATCGTCCCGCCCTGCTCACCAACCTGGCGGTCGTGCTCCAGGCTCGGGGAGCGGTGAACGAGTCCGCGGAGGACGACCGTGAAGTCGTCCACCTCCTCGAGGAGGTCGTGGACGCCACGCCCGAGGATTTCGAGGGGCGGGCGCAGCGGTTGTTCAACCTCGGCGTGGCCCGGCGGCGGATCTTCGACTCCACCGGTGATGTGACCGATCTCGACGAGGCGATCAAGCGCTTTCAGCAGGCGTTGGACAGCGCGCCCGAGGACGATCCGGGTCGCCAGGACACGTACGCGGCGCTCGGCGAGGCCTATCGCGTCCGCGCGGCGCACACGGACTTCTCCTTCGACGAACTGGCCCCGTGGGAAAGTCATCGGACGCGCAGCATCACGGCGGTGTACGCGGTGTGCGAGCTGATCAACGCACCCGGCCTGGACCGGAAGAAGCAGGTCATCGAGCGTTCGCCGGAACTGCGGGACCGCCTCGCGCTCAAGGTCCTGGACGACCTGATCGAGGACGCCGAGGCGCTCGGCGACGAGTCCCCGTTGTCGGTTCCGTCGCTTCAGGTGCACCGGAAGATTCTGGTGAGTCTCCAGGAAGGCGGCCCCGAGGAGCCATCCTCGGCCGGTGGGACCTCGGCGATCGCTCCGTCCGCCGCCCCGCCGTGGGTGGCCGAGGCCCGGACGTTGTCGGCCGAGGGGCGAATAGACGAAGCCGCGTCGCTGCTGCGAGAGGCGGCCGAGCGGGCTCAACGCGACGCCGACCCGCACGCCGAGGGACACGCCGAACTCGCCCTGCACGACCTGGTCTTCGATTCGCTCTACCTCGCCCCCGGGAGCGTGCAACGGCTGGACCGCCACGCCGGAAACGCCCAGCAGGCGTTCCGCAAGGCGGGCGACCGTCATGGCCTGCTCGCCGCCCTGCGCCGCCGGATGGCCGTGGCCGTTCAATTCCAAGACGGCCCGATGGCCCAGGACGTGATGATGCGCCTCCTTGGGCTCGACCCGTATGGCGGAGTGTGGTGGAACACCTATATGAGCGCCATCGGGAGCGATGACCTTCAATACCGCCGTGCTCAGCTCCAGTGGTGCGTGGACCGCGCCTGGCGGCTCGGTCCGGACGCGGCGCACTACCGGGCCGTGTGCGAGCGGAAGCTGGCGTTCCTCGACGGGCAGGCCGCGACGGAGGACCTCGCTCTTCCAGGAGACCTGGCCGCCCTGGTCGAGAGCGTCGAGCGGCGGGGACCGAACAGCGAGGACGGCGAGCGCCTCACCGCCGCGCTCGAAAGGGTCGAGCGCATGCGCTCCCACGCTCAGTCCGCCACCGTCCAGCGCGGACTTTCCGCGGTCTATACGCCCGCCTACCGGGCCCTCTCGCTTTGCGTCGCGTCGGATCCCGGCGATCCCGGTGCGATGGAGGCGAGCGTCGACGTGCTGGAGCGCAATTCCAGCCGGACGCTGCTCATGCGCATGGCCGGGGGAGCGGACGACGCCCTGGCGCAGACGGTGCGGACGGCGCAGCTGGACGAGCAGGTGGGCACCTATCTCCGCGACCCGACCCCGCATCACCGCCGATTGCTGACTCTCGCCTTCGACAAGGAGCGCGAGATGGAACGTCACACCGAACGCGGCGTCCTGAGGGGCGTGGCCGGGCCGGGGAAGGGGCCCGAACCGGTGACCGTCGCGGGCCTGCGGGAACTGCTCGGCGACGACGCCGTCCTGTTCTTCGGGGGGATGGGCCACGTCGTCCTGATCACCGCGAGCGGACAGGAGCGGATCGCCGCGTTCGCGCCTGCCGCAGTGGACCGCGAGGCCGACGCGCTGTTCCAGAACCTGTCGAAGGGCACGCCCGGTCCGGGGACGGGCCTTTCGATTCTCGACGCGCTGCTTCCCCGGATCCGCGAATCCCTCGCGGAGGACTCCCGGCTGTTCGTCGTCCCGTACGGCAGGTTATGGCGAGTCCCCTTGGGAAACTTGGGTGAGCGGCGTCTGTCGGACGATTACAAGTTTTCCGCCGTTCCGAGTCTGAGCGTGCTGGCCGAGTTACTGCGCACCGTTCCCGAGCCCGGCGGACCGGACGGGCCGGTGTTCTCCGGGTTCGCCGATCCCGACGGGACGTTGCCGTACGCCCGCGCCGAGGTGGACGCCGCCGCCGCGCGGTACCGGCGGGCGCGGGTGCGGGCCGGCGGTGACGCGACGGTCGACGGCTACCGCGCCGCCGTCGCGGGATCCGACGTGATCCATCTCGCCTGCCACGGGTTCCATCTGCCCGGCTACCCCGACTTCACGGCCCTGCGGCTGGCCGGCCCGCGGCCGGCGCCGGCGATGCTGTGGTACTCCGACATCATCCGGACGCGCCTCACCGCGTCGCTGGTGGTGCTCGGCGCCTGCCACGCCGGCACGGGCGAGGTGCTGTCGGGGGCGGAGTACGCGGGCATCCCCGGCGCGCTGCTCGCCGCGGGCGCGCGGAGCGTCCTGGCGCCGCTGTGGGCGGTGGACGACCAGGTCACGGCTCGCCTGCTGGAGTCCTTCCACGCCGCCTACGCCGACACGCGCTCTCCGGCCACGGCACTGCGCGAGGCTCAGCGGACGTTCGACGCGGATTCGCCCGACAGGACCGGTTCGGTGCACGCCTTCCAGCTCTTCGGGGCGTCATGACCGGCGGACCGGCACGCGACATCGACCCGCCGGAGGGCGTCGCGCCGCCCGAACCACCCTGGGAACTGTGGCTCGGCCACGACCTGGAGCAGTACTTCGGGTTCTTCACCGAGATCCACTATGTGGCGTCCGGCGAATTTCCCGACGAGGTCCTGGACCAGCTCGCCACCGTCCGCAGATGGACGGTGCACCAGTTGCGCCAGTTGCGTCTCCCCGACGTCCTCGTCGACGCCGTGGACGACGCGATGGCCGACGTCCGGCCGCTGACGGCCCCTTCAGTGATCACGGACCATGAGCGGTGGCGCCGGCGCCGTGCCGTCGGCCAGACCTTCGAGCTGCTGACGCAGCTCACCCGCGCGCACGTGCCGCCCCTCCATCGCCGCTACTACGACTTCGGTGTCATGCTCCGCCAGATCACCACGCGGGCGGTGATGATCCGGACCGCCCCAGGGCTACCGGACTGGGTCGGCGAGCACTGGCCGGGCCTGGCCGGACGGTACCGGGACGAGCTGCGCCGGGAGTGCGGCACGCTGGTCTCCTTCGTCCGCGACAAGGGGCCAGAACGCGCCCGACCCCGCGCACCACGACCTGGACGCCGCCTTCGACGTCCTGGCCGGTCACCTGGAGTCCTGGCTCGCCGAGGGCGGCGAGCCCGACGACCGTTTCCTGGAGCGGATCCAGGTCGCCTGCCACAGGGCGGGCCTGTTCGGCTCGGCGAGCGCCGTCCTCCACAGCACCCGCCAATGACCCCTTAGGAGACGGCCATCACCGAACCACCCCGGCACGAGGGGGCGGGCCTCGTCCACGCCCTGCTCGTCGGCATCGACGCCTACCGGCCGCCCGTCCCGGCGCTGGCGGGGTGCGGCAACGACGTCACCGAGGCGGCGATCTTCCTGCGCACGCTGCTGGGGGACCGGCTGCGGCTGCTGACGCTGCGCGACGCGGCGGCGACCGTCGGCGCCGTCCGGGACGCGTTCCGCGACCACCTGGGGAAGGCCGGCCCCGGCGACGCGGGGCTGTTCTGGTTCAGCGGCCACGGGTCGCAGGCGCCCGTCCCCGAGCGGTACTGGCACCTGGAGCCGACCGGCATGCACCAGACATTGGTGTGCGCGGACAGCAGGCACGGCGCCGGAGATCTGACCGACAAGGAGCTGTCGGCCCTGATCGACGGGGTGGCGGCGCGGGGCGCGCACATGGCGGTGGTGCTCGACTGCTGCCACTCCGGCGGCGGGACGCGGGACCCGTCGGTCCGCGTGCGCGGCGTCCCGCCCGCCACCTCCGCGAGCGGGGCCCGCCCCGCCGGGGAGGACGACGAGCCCGCCCACGAGCACGCGGAACGCGAGGCCGGGCCGTCCCCGGCGCCCCTCTGGCATGTGGCCCTGTCCGCCTGCCGTTCCTTCGAGACCACCGTGGAACAGCGGATCGCGGGCACGGCGCGCGGGGTGTTCTCGGCGTCCCTGCTGACCGCGCTCCGGTCCCTCGGACCGCGCGCCGGCTACCGGGCGCTGCACATGGCCGCCAGGAACCTGGTGGAGAACCGGGTCGCCCGGCAGACGCCCGTCCTGTACCCCGTGCGTCCCGGCGGCATCGCCGACGAGCCGTTCCTCGGGGGCGTGATCGTTCCCTCCCCGTCCTTCACGCTCGGGCACGTGAGGGGCCGGTGGCGCGTGGACGCCGGGGCCTGTCATGGGATCCCCGAAGGTGAGGTCGTCCTGGCCGTGGACGCGCGGGATCCGGAGGCCGCCGGACGGCGCATGGTCGTGACCGGGCTGCGTCCCGGCGACTGCGACGTCCGGCCGGTCGGCTGGACACCGCGGAAGGACCGCGGCTATCCGGTCCTGGTCGCCGAGCGGCCCGTCCCCCTCGTCGCCGTCGAGGTGGGCGGGCGGCCCGATGACGACCCGGACGCCGTCGCGGCCGTCCGCGCCGCGCTGGCGGAGCGGGCCGGGACGATCAGGCTGGTCGAGCCGGGCGAGCCGGCGCCCGGGCCGCGCCTGCGCGTCGCCGCCGCAC
>NZ_CAACVB010000208.1 GCF_900659635.1 Actinomadura roseirufa
GCATACGAGATTGGCTGGAGTGACTGGAGTTCAGACGTGTGCTCTTCCGATCTGGGCAGCGGCGCCACCGGCTGGTCGGCGCCCGTCGTGGCGCGCTCGGCCGCCATGTGCGCCCGCGCCGCCTTGATGATGTCCCAGGCGCTCAGCTCATCGGTGGACGGCGGGGTGTGCATCGCCGGGGACGTCAGCTCCGCCGCGACGGCCTGCGGCACCGCGAACCCCGTCGACGGCGGCGGGACCTGCGCCAGCCGGCACCACGTCAGCCCCAGCGTGTAGGTGGTGGCCAGCAGCGCGCCCAGCGCGTCGGCGTCGTCGCCGCGCAGCGCCTCGGGCAGCCGCCCCTCGCGCGGCCACAGCGCCCGCAGCGGATGGCCGGGCTCGGCCAGCACCGCCTGCAGCGTCCGCGCGCTGTCGGGATCCAGCCAGCGCTGCAGCGCCGACAGCGCGTTCGGCGCCGCCTGCAGGTCGGCGGCCAGCACCGCCACGCCCGCGCGGCGCACCTCGTCGTGCCCGCGGCCGCCCGCCGCGGCCGGCCGCGGCCCGGTCAGCCCGGCCACGATCTGCTGCAGGTCGTACAGCGCCAGCCGCAGGTACTCCCCGGGCGCGGTGTCGCGCACCATCGGCGTGGCGTACTCGGCCGGGCAGCGGCGCCGCCACTCCTGCACGATCGCCTCCGGCCCGTACCGGACGGTCGCCAGGTCCTGGTTGACCATCCGCAGCGACGCCGCCGTCACCGCGGCCAGCGCGTCGGCGCCCGGACGGAACCGCGGGTCGGCCTGCAGCCCCGCCGCGACCTCGTACATCACCCGCGCGATGTGCGCGGCGCCGCCGCCGTCGCCCGCGCCGAGCCGGTGCACGTAGTACCCGGCGAGCGTGCCGAAGTCGGGCGGCATCATCCAGTGCAGCCGCTCGGCCGGCGTCGTCAGGAACGGGATGAACGACTCGATCAGCGGATGCTCGGTCAGCACCACCGGCGACCCCGCGCACCACAGCAGCGCCCCCCACGCCGCCGCGACCGTGCTGGGCGTGCCCGGCTGGAACATCGGGTCGCGCTGGGCGAACTGCGCCGGGTTCACCGCCAGCGCGGTGGTGAGGGCCTGCGAGATCCGCGCCACCACCGCCGTGTCGGGGACCGGGCCGAGGAACCCCAGCGGCGCCACCCGCCCCGCCGCCAGGTCCGGGCCGGTCGGGTACAGCTGCGGCGGCACCGGCGGCGTCCCCGCGCCGTGCGGCGCGGGCACCGCGACCCCGCGGTCCTCGAACGAGGCCGGGGGAGGACAGGGATGCCACGTGCCGTCCAGGCCGCACCGGTACCAGCGGCCCCACGCGCCGAACAGCCACCACTCCCCGGCGCCCCACAGCATCCGCGCGGCGATCTGCGCGGCGCGGTCCTGCGGCTGCGCCGTCCGCCACCACGGGGAGGCCACCAGCTCCCGCACGTTGCCCTCGACCGCCGCGAACAGGTCCCCGCTCGGCCCGCCTCCGGTTCCACCGGGTCCGCCCCCGGCCGCCTGCCAGCTCACCCGGCGAATAGTAGTCCTCCCGGGCGGTACGCCCGGCATTCACGCGATCGCCCGACCACTCCCCGCCATCGACCGGTAAGGAGTGTTATGGCAGGATGCTCATGAACATGGGCCGGGACGGGCGGCCACGGCGCGGCGCCGCGACACCGGTCCACACGACGAGTCCAGCGCGCGGGCCGGGGAAACGGGCCCGCGCGTGGCCGCGCGCGGGAACGGGACGGGCGGAGGGCTCGGGCAGTGACAACGGACGGTGCGGCGCGCACACGCGCCTGGGGCCTCGGCCTGGCGGTGTTCTCCTCGATCTGCTTCGGCGCCTCCGGCCCGTTCGGCAAGGCCCTCATCGAGGCCGGCCTCGGCCCGCTGCAGGCGGTGTGGCTGCGCCTGACCGTGTCGGCGCTGGTGCTGGTCCCCCTCGTGGCGGTCCTGCGCGGCCGGTCCGCCGCCCGCGGCCTGCGCCCGCACCTCGGCCGCCTGGTCCTCAACGGCCTCACCGGCGTCGCCGGCTGCCAGGCCTGCTACTACCTGGCCGCCTCCCGGCTCCCGGTCGGCGTGGCGATCCTGCTGGAGTTCTGCGGGCCCGTCCTGGTGCTGGTGTGGCTGCGGTTCGTGCGCCGCGCCCACGTCCACCGCACCGCCGTCGCCGGGATCGCGGTCGCCATGGCCGGGCTCGCGCTGGTCGTCCAGGTGTGGACGGGCCTGAGCCTGGACCCGCTCGGCCTGGCCGCCGGACTCGGCGCCGCCGCCTGCCAGGCCAGCTACTTCCTGCTCGTCGACCGGCTCGCCGGCGAGGTCGACCCGCTCGTGATCACCACCGGGGGGATGCTCGTCGCCGCCGCCGCGCTGACCGCCGCGGCCGCGCCCTGGGCGCTGCCCTGGGACGTGCTGCCCGCCCGCGTCCCCGTCGGCGCCCACACCGCGCCCGGCTGGGCGCTCATCGCCTGGATCGCGCTCGTCAGCACCGTGCTGGCCTACATCACCGGCGTCGCCGGCCTGCACCGGCTGTCGGCCCAGGTCGGCGGGGCGATCTGCTACACCGAGGCCGTCGCCGCCACCCTCATCGCCTGGGCCGCGCTCGGCGAGCACCTCACCCCGGCGCAGCTGACCGGCGGCGCCATCGTGCTGGCCGGCGCCTACATCGCCCAGCGCGCCGCCACCGGCCCCCCGCCCGCCCTGCACGCCACCGGGCCCGCCGCCCCGCACGCCGCCCCGCACGCCGCCCCGCACGCCGCCGACACGACGGACGGCCCGGTCACCGGCTCCGATGTCTTCCCGGTCATCGGCTCGGTCACCGCCGGGGCCCACGCAGCCACGCCCACGGCGGAGCCCGCCCACCGAACGGGCGGGACCGCGGGCCGGGCGGGGGACGAACCCGCGGGGACCGAGCCCGGCGCCGCGGGCGACGCGCCCGGCGACATCGCCCCCGCCTTCGGCACCTGACCACGACACCTGACCACGACACCTGACCCCGCCCGCCCCGCGCCCCCACGGGGACGCCTCAGGCGTTCTCCGCGCGGAACCGGCGCGCCCCCAGCGCCACCGACACCACCAGCAGCACCACCGTGACCAGCGCGCCCTCACCGACCGCCGCCGTCGCGTAATCCCCCCGGAACGCCGCCCGCGCCGCGTCCACCACGTACCGGAACGGCGTGCACCGCGACACCGCGTCCAGCCACCCCGGCGCCAATCCCATCGGCAGCAGGATCCCCGACAGCAGCATCAGCGGCAGCGTCACCGCCGACAGCAGCGGCGCGAACGCGTCCTCGCTGCGCGTGCGCATCGCCAGCACGTACGACAGCGACGCGACGCTCACCGCCAGCCCCACCACGAACAGCAGGCCCACCGCGACGCCGGCGGCCGGCGCGCGCAGCCCCAGCGCGAACGCCGCCCCCAGCAGCACCACCGCCTGCGCCACCAGGACCACGGTGTCGCGCAGGACCCGGCCCAGCAGCAGCGCCGTCCGGCTCACCGGCGTCACCCGCAGCCGCTCCACCACGCCCGACCGCAGGTCACCGATCAGCCCGAAGCCGACGAACGCGGCGCCGAACAGCGCGAGCTGCACCAGCACACCCGGCACGAACACCTGCCAGGCGTCCCCGGACCCGAACCCGCGCACCCCGCCCAGCCGCGTGAGCAGCGGGCCGAACAGCAGCAGGTACAGCAGCGGCTGCGTCAGCCCGAACACCACCGCGACCTTGCTGCGCAGCGTCTGCCGCAGGTACCGCCCGAAGATCAGGCGGGTGTCGGACACCGTCCGCGCCATGGACATACCGGTTCTCCTTCATGTGAGAGGGACGAGCTCATGCCAGAAACGGCCCCGGTGGGGCCGCAGAGGAACAGCGCCGCCGTTCCGGGGCGGCTCAGGCGGCGGCGTCGCGCAGGGACCGGCCGGTGACGGCCAGGAACACGTCGTCGAGCGTCGGACGGGCCAGGCTCACCGACGCCAGCACCACCCCCGCCGCGTCCAGCGACCGGACCAGGCCCATCAGCTCCCGCTCGCCGTCCTGGACCGTGAGGCGCACCGTACGGCCCGTGACCGTCGCCTCCCGCACCGCCGGATGCCGCGCCAGCGCCGACCGGGCCCGCTCCGCGGCCGAGGCGGGCGAGGCGGCCGAGGCGGGCGAGGACGCGGCCCCCTCCCCGCCCGCCGGACCCGGTTCGCCGGCGCCCGACAGCTCCAGGGTCACCACGTCGCCGGCGACGCGGCGCTTGAGCTCGGCGGGCGTGCCCCGCGCCACGATCCCGCCCCGGTCGATGATCAGCAGCCGGTCGCACAGGGCATCGGCCTCGTCCAGGTAGTGGGTGGTGAGGAAGACGGTCGTGCCGTCCCGGTCGCGCATCGAGCGGACGTGCTCCCACAGGTTGCCGCGGCTCTGCGGGTCCAGGCCCGTGGTCGGCTCGTCCAGGAACAGCAGCCGCGGACGGTGCACGAGCCCCAGCGCGATGTCCAGCCGCCGCCGCTGGCCGCCCGACAGCGCCGCCGACGGCCGCGACGCCGGCACCGTCAGCTCCAGCAGCTCGCACAGCTCGGCGATCCGCGCCCGCCGGTCCGGCACGCCGTGCAGGCGGGCCTGCAGGTCCAGCTCCTCGCCGACCGGGACCGACGGGTCGGTGCCGCCGCCCTGCGCCACATGGCCGATGCCGCGCCGCACGCCCGCCGGGTCGGCGCGCAGGTCGCACCCGGCGACGGTGGCCGTGCCCGCGGTCGGCGCCAGCAGCGTCGTCAGCATCCGCACGGTGGTGGTCTTGCCCGCGCCGTTCGGGCCGAGGAAACCGACGATCTCGCCCGCCGCGACCGACAGGTCCACGCCTCGCACGGCCTCGACCGTGCCGTGCCTGGTGGTGAAGGAACGGGCCAGCCCGCGCGCTTCGATCACGACTACCTCCGGGGAACAGGGGGAACGGGGGAACGACGCCGATAGAGTAACCACAAATTTTAAGTCACACCAAATTTTAAGTCGCCCCATCAAAGGTAGGATCCGGGCATGGGAGACGAGGGAGGACGCCCCGAGCCCGCCGCGCTCGGCCTGCGCGAACGCAAGAAACGCGAGACGCGCCGCCGCATCGCCGACATCGCCACCGGCCTGTTCCTCATGCGCGGCTTCGACAACGTCACCGTCGCCGACGTCGCCCGCGCCGCCGACGTCTCGGTCAACACCGTCTTCAACTACTTCAGGACCAAGGAGGACCTGTTCTTCGACCGGCAGGGCGAGCACATCGAGCAGGCCGCCCGCGACTTCCGCGACCGCCTCCCCGGCGAGGGCGTCGTCGCGCTGTTCCGCCGCCGGTTCCTCGAGGGCCTGGACGCCCGCGCCTACCGGACCGGCTTCCACGAGGGCGTCGAGCAATGGGTCCGCACCGTCCACGACAGCCCCGCCCTCACCGCCCGCCAGCGCGAGATCGGCCGGCAGGCGCAGGAGGTGCTCGCCGGCCTGCTCGCCGAGGAGACCGGCGCCGGCCCCGACGACCCCACCCCGCGCGCCGCCGCGGCGATGATCTTCGCGGCGCAGAGCACGCTCATCGAGGAGATCGCCGAACGCAAACGCGCCGGCGAGACCCTCCAGGAGATGAGCGCCGACGTCTACGCCGCCGCCGACCGCGTCTTCACCCTCCTCGAACGGGGCCTCGGCGACTACGCCGCCGCCCCCGCCCGGCCCGCACCGCCCGACGGAAAATGAGTGTCGGGGCGCTCCCCGGCCTTCCTAAGATCCATGATTGCGGAGGCGAACAATCATGGACGACACCCCCACGTTCCTGGCCCACCTGGAGACCCACGACACCGCCCTCACCCTGCCCAGGGGAGGCGACCTCACCTGGGACGACGCGGACCTGCACCGCGCCGCCCACACCCGCGACCCCGAGGGCTACGCCCTGCTCGGCCTCGCACCCGGCGTCCTGGCCCGGCAGCGCGCCCGCGTCCTGCTGCAGATCCTCGCCGCCTCCCAGGCCGGACTGGACGAGCCCACCCGCGCCGTCCTGGCCCGCGTCGCGCGGATCCTGACCCTGGCGCTGCCGCCCGCCCACGTCATCACCGTCCTGCTGGCCCTGCGGCGGCTGCGCGCCAACCACAAGCACACCACCCGCACCGCGCTGCGGTTCGTCCTGGAGCACCCCCACGCCGACGCGCTCATCGCCGCCCGCCGCCCCGCCCTGCGGGACTGCTTCGAACACGCCCTCGGCACGGCCGCCGCCCGCGGCTGCGCCCGCCGCATCGACGGCGGCGACACCGGCTCGGACTACCTGCGGCGCCGCCTGCTGCGCTTCCTCACCGACCCGCACGCCGCGCCCGCCCGCGTCCAGGCCCTGTACGCCGCCGGGCACCCGGCAGGGCACACCGCTGGACAGGCCGCGGGACGCGACGGCGCCGCCGCCCCCGTCCCCGCCGAACCCGCCCTGGCCGTCGACGACGCCCGCCACCGGCCGCCCACCGTCACCGCCACCAACCGCGGCGACATCGCCGCCACCCTCGTCCACCTGTACCGGGGCGGGCCCGCCGCCGACCTGCACGCCGCGCTCGGCCGCCACCTGGGCGCCGCCGTCGCCGCCTTCCCCCGCTTCGAGGGCACCGTCGCGCTCGTCCTGGACGCCTCGGCGTCCATGCGCGGCTACGGCGAACGCGAATGGGCGGTCCTGTCCCAGGCCGCGGCACTGCGGATGCTCCTGGCCCGCGTCTGCGCCCGCCTGGACGTCATCGAGGTCGGCGGCGGCGAACGCGACCCCGGCGGCGCCACCGACCTGGCCACCGGCGTCCTGGACGCCCTCGGCGCCCCCGGCCACGCCCCCGACCTCGTCGCCGTCGTCTCCGACGGCTATGAGAACCTGTTCCCCGGCGACCTCGCCCGCGTCGTGGCCACCCTCCCGCGCGCCGGCGTCACCACCCCCGTCGTGTTCTGCCACGCCATGTTCACCGGCAGCGACGACCTGCGGCTGCGCCGCCCCGACCCCGCCCTGCCCCAGCGCGGGTTCTGGCACCAGGACGACTTCGCCGACCTGCTGCCCTGGATGTTCGGGCACTGCGCCGCCGGCGCGCCCTGGCTGCGCGCCGCCCTGCACGCCCGCCTGGACGACCTGGACCGCCGCGCCGCCGCGCTCGCCGCCTGACCCGCACCGAAAGGAGCACCATGACCCGCACGCCGACCCCCGCGACGGCGCTCGAGACGCTCCTGCCCGGCCCCCTCGGCCTCGCCGGGCACCGCCTCGGCACCCCCCAGCAGGCGGGCGCGCTGACCATGGTCCCGATCGCCGGACCCGCCCACCCCGGCTTCACGCCGCCGCGCACCGGCCTCAAACTCACCCGCGTCGCCGGCTACGGCCGCGTCGAACTGCACAACGGCGCCCCCACCGGCGTGGCCATCGTCCCCCTGCACATCGGCTACATCCAGGACGCCGCCCAGAACCACGCCCTGTGCCGCTCGGCGTTCCTGGCCGCCGGGCAGAGCCTGATGTTCGAGGACGCCTGCTGCGTCCAGCAGAGCCAGGGCGGCTACCTCACCGAACGCGACCAGTGGTTCTTCGTCCTGCCCGCCGAACTGCGCGCCCGCGCCCTGGAACTGCGCGGCGTCCACGGCTACGACAAGCTGTGGGCCGACATCGCCGACCTCAACGCCCGCTGCGGCCTCGCGCGCCGCGGCCACCTGGAACAGATCCTGTCCCGCAAACGGCCCGTCCTCACCCAGTTCCAGAGCCGCCTGGAACTGCAACCCGGGCAGGTCGGCGCGCTGTTCTTCGTCGCCGGGCGCTTCACCGGCCTGGAGATCGCCCCCGACCCCCGCTACTTCGCCGAGATGTGGACCGCGCTGGTGTGCTTCGCCTACGGCGTCGCCGCCTGGCGGGCCGAACCCGCCCCGCCCGGGCCCGCCGCCCCCTACGAGGCGTCCGACCTCGCCGGACTGCGCGGCGCCCTGGCCCGCGACCGCGCCGCGCGCCTCGCCCAGGTCACCGGCTGGCTCGCCGCCGCCCCCACCGGGCCCGCCGAACTCCAGGAGGAGGACCGCTACCTCGGCCTGCGCCTGTCCACCCTCACCGCCCCGCACCTGGCCGGGCAGATCGTCACCGACGGCGACCGCACCGTCTACGCCTCCCTCTTCGCCCGCTGACCCCGGGGCGATCCCGTAAAAGGGTTGCCCCGGGGGACCCCGACCCACTTCAATCGGAGGTGCGGGAACTGAGCCGGGCACGTCAGGCAGAACCCTGATTCCAAGTCTGGGATAATCGTCTGCTAAACGATCCTTGAGCCCGACGAGGCGCCGGCCACCTGTCCCGCCCACCCGAGCCCGGCCCCACCGGACCGCGCCCACCCGGCGAACCCCGCCCCGGGCGTCCACCGGGCACGCCGGACACCCGGCCGCGGTGCGGCGTCACGAACGAACCCGCCCACCTCGCCCGGCCGCGCACCCCAAGAGCGGCCCGGCCGGCGGCACCGCGGCTGAAGAGTCGGCAAAGGTTGCGCCGCCGGACGGAAGGAACGGCGAGCCGGACGCGCACCCCCGGTTACCGTGCGGTACATGCCGCAGACGCCCGGCGACCCGCCCGCCGACGTCCCGCCCGACGGACCCGGCGCACCCGGCCCGCCTCCGGCCCCGGCTCCCACCCCCACTCCCGCAGCGCCTCCCGCAGCGCCTCCCGCAGCGCCTCCCGCGGCGCCTCCCGCCGCGTCCATGCCGCCCTGGCTGCCCCGCGCGTTCCTGCTCGCCGGCGCGACCGTCCTGCTGTTCGTGGTGGGACTGTGGCTCGCCGAACGGCTCCGCGACCTGCTGCTGGTCCTGCTGACCTCCCTGTTCCTGGCGTTCGCCATCGAACCCGCGGTGAACTGGCTGGCCGCCCGCGGCTGGCGCCGCGGCGCCGCGACCGGGGTGATGTTCGCGATCATCGCCGTGTTCGCCGTCGCGTTCATCGGCGGGATCGGGTCCCTGCTGGCCGGGCAGACCACCCGCCTCATCGACGCCTTCCCCGACTACGTCCGCCGCTCCATCGACTGGACCAACGCCACCTTCGGCACCCACCTGTCCCGCGACACCGTCTTCCAGCGCCTGCCGACCGTCACCGAGCAGCTCTCCCGGCACCTGTCCCAGCTCGCCGGGAACGTCGTGGGCATCGGCGCCACCGCCCTCGGTGTCGTCTTCAAGCTCCTCGGCATGCTGCTGTTCACCTTCTACCTGTCCGCCCAGGGCCCCCAGTTCCGCCGCACCGTCTGCTCGGTCCTGCCGCCCCACCGCCAGCGGCAGGTCCTGTCGGCTTGGGAGATCGCCATCGACAAGACCGGCGGCTACATCTACTCCCGCGCGCTGCTCGCCATGATCTCCGCCGTCGCGCACTTCATCGCCATGGCCGGGCTCGGCGTGCCCTACGCGCTGACCCTCGCCCTGTGGGTCGGGGTGGTGTCCCAGTTCATCCCCGCCGTCGGCACCTACCTCGCCGGCGCCGTGCCCGTCCTCATCGCCCTCACCAAGGCGCCCTCCACCGCGCTGTGGCTGCTGCTGTTCATCACCGCCTACCAGCAGCTGGAGAACTACCTGCTGCAACCCCGCATCACCGCCAGGACCCTCGACATGCACCCCGCCGTCGCGTTCGGGCTCGTCCTGGCCGGAGCCGCCGTCGCCGGGCCCCTCGGCGCGCTGCTGGCCCTGCCCCTCGGCGCGAGCGTCCAGGCGTTCGCCGGCGCCTACGTGCGCCGCTACGACATCGAGGAACACCCCCTCACCCTCACCAAGGCCCCCGCGCCCCGCCCCTGGCCCCCACGACGCTGGTGGCGCCGGATCCGCCGGCGCCGCTGACCCCCCGCCGCGCCACCCGCCCCGGCGTGTGACCCGTTGGGCGTGTGACCCACCTCTCGGCCCGCCCCGGGGGCCGCGCGAGCCGGGCATCGGGCAGGATCGAGGGATGCGGGTGCCTCGACCGGGGGACGGGCGCCTCCCCGGCGGGGCGCCGTCCCGCGCGCTGCCGGTGGCCGCCGCCCTGGTCACGGCGGCGGCCACCCTCGACGTGCTGGCCGGGGGACCGCTGCGGCACCTGGACCACCAGGTGTTCTCCGGCGGCCTGCCGCCCCGCTCGGGCGCCTGGTACTGGACCTGGCGGACGGTGGTCAACGGCGGCCAGTACTGGATCGTCGGGTCCCTGGCCGCCGTCGCCTCCGCCGCCGTCGCCTGGCACCGCCGCAGCCTGCCGCTGCTGGCCCGCGCCGGGATCTGGCTCGCCGCCACCGAACTGGTGGTCCGCGCCGCGCAGACGGCCCTGGCCCGCACCCCGCCCCTGGCCGGACGCGACGCGCTGCTGGACGGCGGGCACCTGTCCTACCCCTCCGGCCACGCCGCCAACGCCGCCGCCTGCCTGCTGTTCATCGCCGCGATCACCGGCGCGTCCCGCCGCGCGACCATCGCCGCGCACGCCCTGGCCGCCGCGGTCGCCGTCGCCGTCGTCGCGCTCGGCTACCACTGGCCCACCGACGCCCTCGCCGGCTGGGGCACCGGCGTCCTCATGGCCTGCGCCGCCCGCGCCCTCGTCGTCCCCGCCCCGCCCGGCCGCCGCGGCGCCCGAAGCGCCGCCGGTCAGTCCCGCGCGGCCTCCTCCAGCAGCGCGGCCAGCTCATCGGGACGGGAGAACATCGGCCAGTGACCGGTCGGCAGCTCCCGGTGGGTCCACCCCGGCCCCGTCATCTCCGCGAAGACCGGATCGCCGCCCTCGGCCATCCGCCGGACCGCCTCGAGCGGGAACGTCGACACGATCAGCGTGCGGGGGACGTCCGGCGGCGGCACCGGCCGCACCAGCGGCTGGGTCACCGTCCCGAACGGCTGCGGCGTGCCACGCCCGCGCATCGCGGCCAGGTGCTCCTCCGAAAGCCCCGCCAGGTTCACCGGGTCGGCCGACGGGTCGAACGGCGGCGGCGGAAGCATCCGGCCCCGCCCGTCCCGCGCCACCCGCTCCTCCAGCTCGGCGCGCTCGTCCGGCCCGTAGAAGTCGATCCCCGCCAGGCCCGAGGGCATCGGCCCGCTGTCGACGTAGACGAGCCGCGCGATCCGCCCGGGGACGCGGTCGGCCGCGCCGGTCGCCGGCAGGCCCGCGCCGCTGTGCGCGACCAGCACCACCCGCTCCGGCCCGGCGCCCTCGATGACCTGGACGAGGTCGGCGACCTGCGCGTCCACATCGACGTCCGATGCCGCCTCGCCCGCCCGCTCGGCCACCCCCGGCGGCGTCACCGCGTGCACCACGTGCCCGCCCGCGCGCAGCACCGACGCCACCTCCTCCCACGCCCATCCGCCGAGCCAGTAACCGGGAACCAGTACGAACGTCGCCATCACGTTTCCTCTCCTCGTGGATGCGCGCCCACCGTAGGATCGAAACCGGACAGAAACCGCCCGGATCAAGTGGGTGACCCGTGTCACATCCAGTGCCGTCGCATCCCACCACCCGCATCCTGGCCATGCTCGAACTCCTGCAGGCCAACCACCACATGAGCGGCGCGGAACTGGCCCGGCGCCTCGGCGTCGACGAGCGCACCGTCCGCCGCTACGCCACCCGCCTGGACGACCTCGGCGTCCCCGTCACCGCCGCACGCGGCCGCCACGGCGGCTACCGGCTGCGCCCCGGCTACAAGCTGCCGCCGCTCATGCTCACCGACGACGAGGCCACCGCCGTCGTCCTCGGCCTGCTCGCCGGCCGCCGCCTCGGCCTGCCCGGCCAGGCCACCGAGAGCGCCCTGGCCAAGGTCCAGCGCGTCCTGCCCGCCGCCCTGCGCGAACGCGTCCAGGCCCTGCAGGACACCCTCGGGTTCACCCTCGCCGCCCGCGACGCCGCCGCCCCCGCCACTCAGGCCCTGCTCACCCTCGCCGCCGCCGCCCGCGACCGGCGGCGCGTGCGGCTGCGCTACCGGTCCTTCCAGGGCGCCGACAGCGAACGCGACCTCGACGCCCACGGGCTGGTGTTCCACTCCGGCCGCTGGTACGTCACCGGCCACGATCACCGCAGCGGCGAGGTCCGCACCTTCCGCGTCGACCGCGTCGTGTCCGCCGAACCCGGCACCGACCGCTACGAGATCCCCGACGACGCCGACCCCGTCCAGCACGTCACCCGGTCACTGGCCCGCGTCCCCTACGCCCACGAGGTGGAGGTGTTGCTGGAGACGACCCTCGCCGAGGCCCGGCGCCGCGTCCCCGCCTCCACCGCCACGCTCACCGGCCACGACGGCGCCGTGCTGATGACCACCCGCGCCCAGCACCTGGACGGCATGGCCCGCATGCTCGCCGGCCTCGGCCACCCCTTCGTCGTCCACCGCCCCGACGAACTGCGCGACCACCTGCGCGCCCTCGCCCGCACCCTGGAGGCACAGGCCGACCGCCGGCCCCCCGCCGGCCCCGCGCCGTGACCCGGGCTAGCGGCCGGCGCCCTTGGCGGCCCGCGCCGCCCACTCGTGCTCGAGCATCGCGTACACGACCTCGTCGGTCCACTCGCCCTTGACGATCTCGTTCTGCAGCAGGTGCGCCTCCCGGCGCATCCCCAGCCGCTCCAGCACCCGCGCGGACGCGGCGTTGCGGCCGTCCAGCCGCCCCACCATCCGGTGCAGCCCCAGGCCCTCGAAACCCAGCCGCAGCACCACCGCGGCGGCCTCGGTCGCGATGCCCCGCCCGTGAAAGGCGGGATTGAGGATGTACCCGATCTCGCCCTGCCGGTGCTCCCGGCTGCGCCACTGCAGGTTCACCTCGCCGGCCAGCGCCCCGCTCTCGCGCCACACCACCGCCAGGACGAGCCAGTCGCCCTCCTTCTCCACGGTGGACGCGCTCATCTTCTGCTGCAGGAACGATCTGGACTCATCGAGGTTGCGCGGCTCCCAATACAGGAAACGCGCCACCTCGGACAGGGACTGGTAGGCGTACAGGCCCTCCAGGTCGCCTTCGCTGAACGGCCTGAGCAGCAGCCGCTCGGTCTCAATCGGGTATGTGGGACGCAGCACACGGTGATCCTATTCACGGTGCTCCCCGCGGGGCGACCCGCGATCGCCGGGAAGGTCCTCCGGATCGGCCGCACGCGTGTCGCGCAACTCCACGTAGGGCTCCTCGCCGGGAGGCCGCCCCGCCGCGATCGCACGGGACCTCTCCAGCTCGGCGTTCATCTCCGCGCCCAGCAGGATCGCCAGGTTGCTGATCCACAGCCACACCAGGAAAACGATGACCCCGGCCAGGCTGCCGTAGGTCTTGTTGTAGGAGGAGAACCCGGCCACATACAGCGCGAACAGCGCCGAGGCCACCAGCCACAGCACGATGGCCAGCACCCCGCCGGGCGTCACCCACCGGAAACCCCGCTTGGCGTTCGGGGACGCCCAGTACAGCAGCGCGAACAGGAAACTAACGATGAGCAGCAGCACCGGCCACTTGGCGATGTTCCACGCCGTGACCGCCGCCGAGCCCAGCCCCAGCGCGTCCCCGGCCTTGCGCGCCAGCGGACCCGACACCACCACCGCGACCGCCGACGCCGACAGCAGCACCAGCGTGACCAGCGTGACGCCGATCCGGATCGGGATCGTCTTCCAGATCGGGCGCCCCTCGGGAACGTCGTAGACGATGTTGGACGCCCGCATGAACGCCCCCACGTACCCCGACGCCGACCACACCGCCGTCACCAGCCCCGCCAGGGCCACCAGCCCCGCCCCGCCCCGGTTGCCCTGCAGCTCGGTGAGCGCGCTGACCAGCAGCTGCTTCACCGGCCCCGGCGCCAGCCCGCCCAGGTTGTCGATGAGGTCCTGCGACACCGACGTCCCGGCCAGGCCCACCAGCGACACCACCACCAGCATCGCCGGGAAGATCGACAGGACGGCGTAGTAGGTGAGCGCCGCCGCCCAGTCGGACAAGGCGTCCTTCTTGAACTCGGCAGCCGCGCCTTTGACCGCCCGTCTCCACGACGGCGCGGGCAGGTCGGTGGGGGCGTCGGGCGTGTGCATGCGCGTCTCCTCCGGGGGGTCAGGAACGGCCGCGGAACCGGCGCGGACCTCCTCGCCGCAGCGGATTCCCGCCTCCCGTGGGCGCCACGTTCACCCGCACCCGCGGGATCACCGCCCGCGACGGCGGCCGCCCTCCGTACGACGTCTACCTGCGGGCCCTGGCCAGCGGCGCGTTCGAGGAGCGCCGGGCGGAGGGTTCGCTGCGCGTCCTGGAA
>NZ_CAACVB010000209.1 GCF_900659635.1 Actinomadura roseirufa
CGGTCATCCCCGGTCACCCCCCTGCCCGTGCCCGCCCCCGTGACCGCCCCCGTGCCCACCGCCGTGCCCACCGCCCGGCCCGCCGGGACGGCCGCCGCGAGCCGCGCGTGGCCCTCGATGCCGGTGTAGGTCGCGAACGCCGTCAGCTCGGGATGGGCGGCGCGCTCCTGCCCCGGGAGCGTGAACGAGTCGCTGCGCACCGCCACCGAGGTCGTCAGCGGCAGGTCGCGGTAGATCTGCCGCAGCGCGGTGCCGACCTGCCGCTGCGCGGTGTCGAGCCCGCCCCCCGGCACGTGCGCGGCGATCCGCGTCCCGGCCGTCTCGAAGGTGGCCTCGGCCAGGGTGCGCCGCAGCCCCTCGCGCGTCACCGACCCGGCGTAGCCCACCAGCGCGGCCAGCACGGTCGTCGCGAACAGCGCGGTCGCGCAGGCGGCCAGCACCAGCGTCCGGTCGCCGGCCATCCGGCGGACCACGAGCCCCCGGTCCCACATAGACGCCGATGATCAACGAGCCGTGACCCGCCTGACAAGGTCGGTCTATCTTTCTTTTACTTATCGCAACATTTCACCCGATAGCGGGATCAACTGTCCGCACCGAATTGCGCGCGGTACATCGCGGGGTACAGGGGAAGAGGACAAGGCAGCGGCCGTCCGCGCCGGGCCCGCACCGCGGGCGGGTTCGAGGTCACGGCCGGAATCGACCGGATCAGAGGTGGCCCGTGGCCGACGACACTTCCGCACCCGACTCGCCGCCGATCGACACGACGGTCCCGCATTCGGCGCGCATCTGGAACTACTGGCTCGGCGGACGGGACAACTATCCCGTCGACCGGACCGCCGGCGACCAGTACGTCGAGGCGTTTCCGGGAATCATCGACATCGCCCGCGCGGGGCGGGGCTTCCTCGTCCGCGCCGTCCGCTTCCTGGCGGGCGAGGCGGGCGTCCGGCAGTTCCTGGACTGCGGGACGGGCCTGCCGACGGCCGACAACACCCACGAGGTCGCCCAGCGGGTCGCCCCGGAGTCCCACATCGTCTACGTCGACAACGACCCGCTGGTCCTCGCGCACGCCAACTCCCTGCTGACCAGCACGCCCGAGGGTTCCACCAGCTACGTCGAGGCCGACCTGAGGAACCCGGACCGGATCCTGCGGATCGCCTCCGGCGAGCTGGACCTCGACGAGCCCGTCGCCCTGATGCTCATGGGTGTGCTCGGCCACATCGCCGACCACGGCGAGACGCTCGCGATCATCCGGCGGCTGATGGGCGGGCTGCCCTCGGGCAGCTACCTGGCGATCTACGACGACACCGACGCCGACGAGGACCACAACCGGGCGCAGCAGAACTACGACGACACCGGCGCCGTCCCGTACCGGCTGCGCCCGGCCGAGCAGATCATCGCCTACTTCGACGGCCTGGACCTGATCAGGCCGGGCGTCGTGCCGTGCGAGGACTGGCGGTCCGAGCCCGGCCCGCACGGGGAGGTCAGGCGGACGTCCACGCTGTGCGGGGTCGCCCGCAAGCCCTGAGCCGGGTCAGGCGTCCCCGCGCCGCAGGGCGAGCAGGCGCTCCAGGACCCGCGGGTCCGCCGACAGGCCGTTGTGGGCGTACTCGTCGGTCACCCACGTGCGGAGGCCGGGGATCGCGCGGGCCGTCTCCATCGACATCTCGCGGTCCACGTACATGTCGTCGTAGTAGACGGCCGCCGTCACCGGGACGGTCGTGGCCGCCAGCCGCTCCGCGTCGTACAGGGCCGGCCACTCGTGCGCGGCGAGCAGGTCGGCGCACTCGCGCAGCGGGACGAGCGCCGGGTCCTCCTCGAAGAACCACGGGTGGATCGTCTCCCCCAGGAAAAGGAACGGATCGGCCTGCGGGGCGAACTCCGGAAACTCCGCCAGCACACGCTCCGCCGCCCAGTTCGACGCGCCGCCGTCGCACAGGCACGCCTCGTGGACGAGCGCGTAGAGCGGCTTCGCGGCGTACGACACGACCTCGTCGACCTGGCGCAGGAACGTGTCCGACAGGCCGCCGCCCGGCAGGAACGCCTCCTCCAGCAGGAAGTGCAGATCGTGGAAGCGGCTGGAGCTCCCGAGCCCGAGACCGAGGGTCTGGAAACGCCGCGCGGTCAGCCGTTCGCCGCCGGGCAGGCGCTCGTCGGCGGCCTCCAGGTGGGCCGCGATCCGCCGCGCCACGTCCCGGTCCCCCGGGTAGCGCGCGAAGTAGCGCTCGTTCTCGGCCGCGACCCTGCGGTAGGAGGCGCGGTACCAGTCCTCCGGTGACGCGGTCAGCGGCGGCAGCCCGCCGGTGACGAACACCTCGCTGAGCCCCTCCGGCGCGATGGACAGGTACGCCACCGCGCAGAATCCGCCGAAGCTCTGGCCGAGAACGCTCCACGGGCGGTCCCCGGCCAGGTGCCGGCGCAGCAGCTCCGCGTCCCGGACGATCGAGTCGGCGCGGAAGTGCCGCAGGTACCCGGCGGCCTTCGCGGGATCCCGCGGCAGCGTCCGCCGGTCGGCGGGCGTGCTGCGGCCGGTGCCGCGCTGGTCCAGCAGGAGCACCCGGTACTCCCGCAGGGCCGGGGCGAGCCACGCCTGGGACCCGCCCGGACGCGGCGCCTTGTACCCCGGTCCGCCCTGCAGGAACAGCAGCCACGGCAGGTCGTCGTCCTGCTTGCCGGGCGCGACGACCTCCCGTCCGTACACCTGGATCACCGGGCCCGACGGGTCGGCGTGGTCGAGCGGGACGTCGAGGAAGTGGTCGCGGTAGAAGAAGCCGGGACGGCTGTAGAGGTGTGACATTCCTCCAATATCCCCGATCTTGCCGGGCGGCCGTCGGCCCGCCGCAGGCGTCGCAGGCCATGGCGGAAAGGGGACGCAAGGATCCGGCAAAGCATCCGGCGCATCGCGGTCCCGCGCCGCCGGGGGGCCGACCATCGGTCCCTGGAGGGGAACATGCGCAAGATCATCAACTCGACGTACATCTCGCTCGACGGCGTCATCGAGAACCCGCAGGACTGGACCTCCGCCTACTTCCGGGAGGAGGCCGCGGACCATGCCCGCGACCTGCTGTTCTCCTGCGACGCCCTGCTCATGGGCCGCCGCACCTACGACGGCTTCGCCGAGGCGTGGCCCGCGATGGAGCGGGCGACCGGCGACTTCGGCGTCCGGATGAACGGCATCGCCCACTACGTCGTCTCCGACTCGCTGAAGAAGGCCGGCTGGAACGACACCACGATCCTCAGGCGGAACGAGGCCGCCGCCCGGATCGCGAAGCTGAAGGAGGAACCGGGCCTCAACCTCCTGCAGTACGGGTTCGGTCCCGTGACCCGTACGCTCGTCCGGAAGGGCCTGCTGGACGAGCTGCGGCTGTGGATCCACCCCGTCATCGTCGGCGGCGGGAAACCGAAGGACCTGCTCAACCGCGCGGACTTCGCGGCGTCCTTCGAGCTGGCGGGCACCCAGGCGTTCAAGACGGGCGTCATCGTCGCCAGCTACCGCCCGGTCAAGGCGTGAACCCGCGCCGGCGGACGAGGAGGGCGCGTCAGCGGACCGCGTAGGTGAGGACGCGCTCACCCAGCAGGCTCTCCAGGACGTCCAGCAGGGCCAGCACGTCCTCGGCCAGGTCGTCCGGTGTCCGGCCGGCCTCGGTGCCCCGGCCGATCTCGGTCAGCAGGTGGCCGTGCAGCCAGCCGATCTGGCTCGCGACCAGCTCGGGCAGCGGGTCGCCGGGGGCGGCTCCGGTCTCGGCGGCCAGCAGCTCGGCCAGCCGCGCGTTCATCCGCACCGCCAGGTCGTACAACCGGGCGAGGAGCGTCGGGGCGGCCAGCATCATCGCGTGCACGCCGGCGTAACCGGCGGTCAGGCCGAGCGCGCGGTCGCGGCGGCGCACCTCCGCGCGCAGGTGCGCCAGCACGGCCGCGGCGGCGGACTCCCCGGGCTCGCGCGCGCGGACGATGTCGGCGAGCCGCTGCTCCTGGTGCAGCGGGAGGACGAGGTCCTCCTTGGTCTCGAAGTAGTTGTAGACGGTGTTGACCGAGACGTCCGCGGCGGCGGCGACCTCGGCGATCGTCACGTGGTCGAACCCGTGCTCCACGAAGAGCCCGGCCGCGACCTCGGTGATGTGCCGCCGCGTCCGCCGCTTCTTGCGTTCCCGCAGCCCCTCCGCCTCCATGGCGATCACTCTACCGTCCTCCAAATTTGGAGTCGATTGCAAATTTGGAGCCCACTGTGATTTCATCGGCGGCATGTCCACGCCAGTCATCAGCACGCGCGGCCTGACCCGGACGTTCACCGCCAGGACCGGGCCCGTGCACGCCGTCCGCGGGATCGACCTGTCCGTCGCGCCCGGCGAGATCCTCGGCCTCCTCGGCCCCAACGGGGCGGGGAAGACCACCACCCTCCGGATGCTCACCACCCTGCTCCCCCCGACCGGCGGCGAGGCGGAGATCGCCGGCCACGACCTGCGCCGCGATCCGGCCGGGGTACGGCGCCGCATCGGGTACGTCGCGCAGAGCGGCGGCCTCGACCCGGCATGCCCCGTCGGCGAGGAGCTGGTCACCCAGGGCCGGCTGCACCGGCTGCCCCGCGCGCAGGCCCGCGAGCGCGCCGCCGAGCTGGCCGCCGACCTCGATCTCACCGGCCTCATGGAACGGCCCACCGCCGCGCTGTCGGGCGGGCAGCGCCGCCGCGTCGAGATCGCGCTCGGCCTGGTCAACCGGCCCGACGTGCTGTTCCTGGACGAGCCGACCACCGGTCTCGACCCCGCGGCCCGCGCCGACCTGTGGGACCTCGTCCGCCGCGTCCGCGACGAGCGGGGCACCACCGTCTTCCTCACCACCCACTACCTGGACGAGGCGGACGCGCTCGCCGACCGGGTGGTGATCGTCGACGGCGGGACGATCGTCGCCGAGGGCTCCCCCGCCGAGCTCAAGGAGCGCTACGCCGGCGACCCCGCGGCCGGTCTCCAGGACGCGTTCCTGGCGATCACCGGGCGCGGCGCCGTGACCGAGAACGCCCCCATCGCGATCTGATCCGGAGACCCCCCATGCGCCATCTTCTGGCCGACACAGGCGTCATCTTCGCCCGTTCCATGCGCACCACCCTGCGCTCGAAGACGAACCTGCTGTTCGGCATGCTGCAGCCGCTGCTGTTCCTCGCCTTCTTCGGGCCGCTGCTCACCGGGCTCCGGCTCGGCGTGGACGGCTCGTCCTGGCAGGCGTTCGTGCCGGGGCTGCTCGTCCAGCTCGCCCTGCTCGGCGGCACCTTCGTCGGCCTCGGCGTCATCTTCGAGCGCGGCACCGGCGTGATCGACCGGATGCGGGTCACCGCGGTGCGGCCGGTCGCGCTGCTGCTCGGCCGCACGCTGCGCGACACCGTCCAGCTCACCGCCCAGGCCGCGCTGCTGGTGCTGGTGGGCACCGCGTTCGGGCTGCGCGCCCCGCTCGCCGGGATCCTGCTCGGGCTCGCGCTCGTCGCCCTGGTCGCGGCGGGACTGGCCGCGCTGTCCTACGGGCTGGCGATGAACGTCCGGACGACGCCGGAGTTCGGCGCCATCGCCAACACCGCCGTGATGCCGCTGATGCTCCTGTCGGGGCTGCTGCTGCCGATGAGCCTGGCGCCGGGCTGGCTGGACGGCGCGTCCCGCGCCGTCCCGTTCCGGTACACCGCCGACGCCGTCCGGCAGGTCTACCTCGGCCACTACGCGAACGGGACCGTCGCCACGGGCACCGCGGTGACGCTGGCGTTCGCCGCGGTGGCGGTCACCGGCGGCGCGCGGCTCTTCCGCCGTGGCGGCTGAGCCGCGGGCGCGGCGGCGGAGGGGCCGTCAGAGCCGGTCGAGGATCCCGCGCAGGATCGCGCCCGTGCGCGCCGGCGGCTCGGCCTGGACGCCCAGCCGGTTCAGCACGTCCCGGTAGCGGACGAGGTCGGCGGGCCGGTCGGGGTACAGCGCCCCGGCGAGCTGCTCCAGGTACACGACGTCCGGAAGCTCCGGCTCGGCGAACCGCAGCATGCTCACCGGGCCGCCCTCGCCCGCGTGGCCGCCCGCGGTGAACGGCAGTACCTGGACGGTGACGTGCGGCAGCGCCGCCGCCTCGGCCAGGTGGGCGATCTGCGCCCGCATGGTCTCGGTGCCGCCGACCATGCGGCGCAGCACCGCCTCGTCCAGCACCGCCCACAGCCGCACCGGGTCGGGGCGCTCCAGGACGCGGCGGCGGTGCGCGCGCAGCTCGACCCGCCGCTCGACCTCGTCGATGCCCGCCTCGGGATGGCGGGCCTGGACGAGGGCCCGCGCGTAGTCGTCGGTCTGCAGCAGGTCGGGGACCGACTGCACCTCGTAGGCGCGGATCAGCACGGCGCCCTGCTCCAGCCCCAGGTAGGGCTCGAACCAGGGGGCCACCACGTCGCCGTACCGCTGCCACCAGCCGGGCTGGTTGGCCTGCTCGGCCAGCTCCAGCACCGGTTCGCGGCAGCCGGGGTCGGTGACGCCGTACAAGGTCAGCAGGTCGGCGATGTCACGTTCCTTGAAACCGACGCGGCCGAGCTCCATCCGGCTGATCTTGGAGTGTGAGCCGCGGATCTCATACCCCGCGGCCTCGGTGGAGATCCCGGCGGCCTCGCGCAGCCGGCGCAGCTGGGCGCCGACCAGCATCCGCAGGACGGTCGGCCCGGACTGCTCGCGGCCCTGCGCGGCGGCCCGGCCGGACGCGGCGGGGACCAGCCCGGCCGCGTCGCCGAGGTGCTCGCCGGTGCTCATGCCGCCCCGCGTCCGCCGATGCGGAACCCGCCCGCGGCCCGGCGGGCCGGGCCGATCACTGACGGTGGGTCTCCCACGAACGCCTCCTCGGACGCACGAGCCGTGCCTACGGGGCAAAGTTACTCGCCGACGAGCGAGTTGCCCAATGGCCGCCGCCGTGACGCTCGCCGCCCCCGCCCCGGCCCCGGCCGTCCGCCCGGCCCTTCCAGCCCGCTGAGCTGCGGCGATACGGTCACGAAGAAAAAGTCCCGGAAAATGTCGGCGAGACTGTCGATCCGGCGGCGGCCCGTTCGACGCGTCAGTGAGAGGCCGGGGAGGACGGCGCCGCGGGCGCCGGCTCCGGCATCGGGACGCGAGGAGGCACACGATGCGGTTCATGATGATGACCAAGGACACCACCGGAGACTCGGCCGCCACCCCGCCGGACGAGGCCATGATGGCCGAGATGGGCCGGTTCATCGAGGAGACGTCGAAGTCCGGGGTGCTGCTGGCGACCGGGGGGCTGGACCCGCGGGCCATCACGATCACCTCGTCCGGCGGGAAGATCACCGTCACCGACGGCCCGTACACCGAGGCCAAGGAGGCGGTGGTCGGGTTCGCGCTGGTCGAGGTGCGCAGCAAGGAGGAGGCGATCGAGCTGTCCCGGCGCTTCTGGAGCATCGTCGGCGACGGCGAGGGCGTCATCCAGCAGGTGTTCGGCCCCGGCGACGACGCCCACGGCCAGTGATCGCCAGCCGGACGGCCCCCGGACCGGGGGCCGTCCGGCGGCCCGCTTGCGCGCCGGCCGGCGCCGATGTTGTCATCGGGACCGTGACGACTCGCGAACGCTCGGCCGTGCACGCGCGGATCGACGCGGTGTGGCGGCTGGAGTCGGCCCGCATCATCGCCGGTCTCGCCCGCATGATGAACGACGTGGGCGTGGCCGAGGAACTCGCGCAGGACGCCCTGGTCGCCGCCCTGGAACAGTGGCCCGAGTCGGGCGTCCCGGACAACCCGGGCGCGTGGCTGATGGCCGTCGGCAAGCGCCGCGCCATCGACCGGATCCGGCGCCGGGAACGGTTCGAGCACAGGCTCGCCGAGCTCGGGCACGGGCTGGACACCGAGACGCCCGGGATCGAGCCGCCCGACGACGAGCACATCGAGGACGACGTGCTCCGGCTGGTGTTCACCGCCTGCCACCCGGTCCTGCCCACCCCGGCCAGGATCGCGCTGACGCTGCGGATGCTGGGCGGGCTGACCACCGTGGAGATCGCGCGGGCGTTCCTCGTCCCGGAGGCGACCGTCGCGCAGCGGATCGTGCGGGCCAAGCGCACCCTCGCCGAGGCGAAGGTGCCGTTCGAGGTGCCCGAGGGCCCGGACCGCGCCGCGCGGCTCTCGTCCGTCCTGGAGGTCCTCTACCTCATCTTCAACGAGGGGTACGCGGCCACCGCCGGGGACGACTGGGTGCGCACCGACCTGTGCCTGGAGGCGCTGCGCCTCGGCCGGATCCTGGCCGAGCTGGCGCCGGGCGAGGCGGAGGTGCACGGCCTCGTCGCGCTCATGGAGATCCAGGCGTCCCGCACCCGGGCGCGCACCGGGCCGTCCGGCGAGCCCGTCCCGATCGCCGAGCAGGACCGCGGCCGCTGGGACCGGCTGCTGATCCACCGCGGCTTCGCCGCGCTGCTGCGCGCCGGGGAGATCGGCGGGCCGCCCGGACCCTACGTCCTGCAGGGCACGATCGCCGCGTGCCACGCGCGGGCCCGGACGGCCGAGGAGACCGACTGGCACCGGATCGCCGAGCTCTACGGCGTCCTCGCGCGGGTCGCCCCGTCCCCGGTCGTCGACCTCAACCGGGCCGTCGCGGTCGGCATGGCCGAGGGCCCGGAGCGGGGCCTGGCGCTCGCCGACGCCCTGACGTCCGAGCCGTCGCTGCGGGGCTACCACCTGCTGCCGGGCGTCCGCGCCGACCTGCTCGCGCGGCTCGGCCGCCGGGACGAGGCCCGCGCCGAGTTCGAGCGGGCCGCCGCGCTCACCGACAACGCCCCCCAACGCCGCGCCCTCCTGGCCCGCGCCGCCGCCCTGAACCCGTGACCCCGACCGCGTGACCCCGACTTCCTGCTCCGGGGCCCGCGACCCCCCAGGGGCCCGGCCCCTTCCGCTGGACCGGGGCCCTGACCGTCCGCGCTACGCGCCGCCGGGGATCGGGGCCCGGCCGGCGTGGGCGGCGTCGATCTGCTCCCAGGCGACCTGGAGCAGCGCCGCGCGCTTCTCCTCGGCGCTGCCCTCCATGGCGTCCAGCGCGAACGTGCCGAAGTAGACGATGAACAGCGAGCTGACGGAGCGGACCTGCTCCAGGACGGTGGCGCCGGGCTCGGCGAGCAGCTCGCCGAGCTCGCGCATGCGATCGCGGAAGTAGCCGGAGCCCTCACGGTTCCGCAGGGCCGCCTGGTTCTCCTGGAGGAACCGGAAGACGGGGGCGCTGTCCTGCAGGGCCTCGTTCAGCCGGCGCAGCACCTCGCGGCGGGTCTCCAGGGTGCGGGGCTGCGCCCGGCCCCAGGCGATGAGCTCCTCGACCGGCCGCCCGATCCGCTCCAGCAGGCCGGAGACGATGTCCTCCTTGGTGCGGAAGTGGTAGTACAGCGCGGCCTTGGTGACGTCGAGCCGCTCGGCGATCTCGCGGAGGGACGTCTGGTCGTAGCCGCGCTCCAGGAACAGCTCCAGCGCGACGTCCTGGATCCGCTGCCGGGTGTCGCCCCCGCGGCCCCGCCTGCGCTCCTCGGTCACGTCGCCTCCTCCGCTCGGCCTAGGCCCAAGGTACCGCCTCAATTTACTTGACGACCGGCTAGTACGGCCCGCAGACTCGGAGCGCGAACTAGCCGGTCGGCAAGTAAGTATGTCGTTGCGAAAGGACCCCTCATGACCGAGACCTCCGCGCAGGACGGCGCGGAACGCGGCCGCAGCCTCTATCTCGTGATCCTGGCCGTGCTGATCGCGATGATGCTGGCCGCGCTGGACAACCTGATCCTCGGCACCGCGATGCCCAGCATCGTCGGCGACCTCGGCGGCCTGGGCCACCTGTCGTGGGTCGTGACGGCCTACACCCTCACCACCGCCGTCTCCACTCCCGTGTGGGGCAAGCTCGGCGACATGTACGGGCGCAAGGGCGCCTTCCTCACCTCCATCGGCGTGTTCCTGGTCGGCTCCACGCTGGCCGGGATGTCGCAGGACATGACCCAGCTCATCGGGTTCCGGGCGCTGCAGGGCCTCGGCGCGGGCGGCCTGATGACCGGTGCGATCGCCATCATCGGCAGCCTGGTCCCGCCCCGCGAGCAGGGCCGCTACCAGGGCATGATGGCCGGGGTGATGGGGCTGACCATGATCGCCGGCCCGCTGGCCGGCGGCGCGATCACCGACCATCTGGGCTGGCGCTGGTGCTTCTATGTGAACCTGCCGCTCGGCGCGCTCGCCCTGTTCATGATCAGCACGGTGCTGCACCTGCCGAAGCGGCGGGCCGAGGGCCGGGTCGACTACGCGGGCGTCGTGCTGCTCGCCACGGCGATCACCTCGATCGTGCTGGTCACCACCTGGGGCGGCACCGAGTACGCGTGGACGTCGGGTGTCATCGTCGGGCTGGCGGTCCTCGCGGTGGTGAGCGGCGCCGGGTTCCTGGTCGCCGAGCGGCGCGCCGCCGAGCCGGTGCTGCCGCTCGGGCTGTTCCGCAACGCCAACTTCACGCTCATCACCGTCGTCGGGTTCCTGCTCGGCTTCGCCATGTACGGCGCGATGACCTTCCTGCCGCTGTTCCAGCAGAGCGTGCAGGGCGCCTCGGCCACCAACGCGGGCCTGCTCGGCCTGCCGCTGTTCCTGGCACTGGTCGCGATCAACCTGACGGCGGGCCCGTTCATCACCCGGACCGGCCGCTACAAGCTGGTCGTCATCGCCGGCGGCGGGCTGCTCACCACCGGGCTCGCGCTGCTGTCCACCATGGACGTCGGCACCACGCGCCTGACGACCGGGGCGTTCATGGCGCTGGTCGGCGCCGGGATCGGCTGCCTGATGCAGACCACGCTGCTGGTCACCCTGCAGAGCGTCGATCCGAAGGACTTCGGCGTCGGCTCCTCCACCGCCACGCTGGCCCGGACGATCGGCGGCTCGGTCGGCGTCTCCGCCGTCGGCGCGATGTTCGCCGACCGCGTCCGCGACGTCATGGCCGAGCGCGGCGGGCCGGCGGCGGCCGCGGTCACCCGGGGTTCGGCGCAGCTGGACGCGGCGGGCCTGAAGCGGCTCCCGGCCGCGATCCGCGATGCCTACCAGCACGCGGTCGCGGGCGGCACCCACCAGGCGTTCCTGGTCGCCACGGTCGCCGGCGCGCTGGCGTTCGCGGCGGCCTGGTTCATCCGGGAGGTGCCGCTGACCGGCCGGGACCGGCGGGCCCCGGCGGACGACGCCGTCCGCGAACCCACCTCGGCCTGAGCGCGGGGGGCCTGCTATCTATGGGTCCCACGCAATCCGGCAGGGCACGGCGCGGGTCCGTGCGGAGGGGAGCCCCAGTGATCGGTCTTCGGGACGTCGAGGCCGCCGCGGCCAGGATCGCGGGCCGGGTCCGCAGGACGCCGCTCCTCGCCGTGGACCCCGGGCCGCTCGCGCCCGCCGGCCGGATGTGGCTCAAGCTGGAGCAGACCCAGCACACCGGGTCGTTCAAGCCGCGCGGCGCGTTCAACCGCGTCCTCGCCGCGCGGGAGGCGGGCCTGCTGCCGGAGGCGGGGATCGTGGCGGCCTCCGGCGGCAACGCCGGGCTCGCCTTCGCCCACGCGGCGGCGGAGGCCGGGATCCGCGCCGAGGTGTTCGTGCCGGAGACGGCGCCCGCGGTGAAGGTCGCGGGGCTGCGGGCGCTGGGCGCGACGGTCGTGCGGGCCGGCGACCGGTACGCCGCGGCGCAGGAGGCCGCGATGGAACGTGCCACCGCGACCGGCGCGCTGTTCTGCCACGCCTACGACCAGCCGGACGTGTGCGCCGGGCAGGGGACGCTGGGCCTGGAGATCCTCGAACAGACCGGCGGCGAGGTCGACACCGTCCTGCTGGCCGTCGGCGGCGGCGGGCTGATGGCGGGCGTCGCGGCGGCGCTGGAGGGCCGGGCCCGCGTCGTCGGCACCGAGCCGGACACCGTCCCGACGCTGGAGCGGGCCCTGCGCGCGGGTCGTCCGGTCGACGTGCCCGTCTCGGGCGTGACCACCGACTCGCTCGGCGCCACCCGGCTCGGCGACATCGCCTGCGAGGTGGCGCTCCGCACGGGCGTCCGGCCGGTGCTCGTCACCGACGAGGCCGTCATCGCGGCCCGCCGGTTCCTGTGGGAGGGCTACCGGCTGGCCGTCGAGCTCGGCGCCGCCGCGGCCGTCGCCGCCCTCCGCACCGGTGCCTACCGTCCCGAACCGGACGAGCGGGTCGTCGTGGTGCTGTGCGGCGCCAACACCGATCCGGCGGACCTGCTCACGCGGCCCTGACGCGCACCCGGCCGAGGCGCGCCGGGGACGCGCCGGTCAGGGGGTATAGCCGCGAGCGAACCGCAGCGGCATCGGCTGGGGCTGTGCCCGGCCCGGCCCGGCGGACGGCCCCCCGGCGGCGGCCTGCCCGCCGCACAGGGCCTGGATGACGTGCGCCTCCATCGCGCTGTCGATCGGGTCGGGGGTCGGGAGCCCGTCGGCGCCGAGCCGCTGGTACTTGGTGAGGTTGGACGCGAGGGCGATCTGCCGCTTCCCGTCGGGGCTGGACAGCGCCTGCGTCCCGGCCCCGAAGACGACGCCGTTGTGGCCCCAGACCTTGCCGCACGGGAGGTCGAGCGAGTACAGGCCGAGCCCGTAGTTCATCAGCACGCCGCCGTCGCGGTCCTTCACCGGGACGGTGCGCTGCATCTCGGCGACGGACGCGCGCCCGACGAGCCCGCCGGTCAGCAGCTTCCGGTAGAAGGTGTTGAGGTCGTCCATGGTGGACACCAGCGAACCGGCGGTCGACGCCCAGCTCATATCGAACGTGCTGTAGTCGCGCGGCGGGTTCACGTGCTGGTACAGCGACTCGTACATCCGCGGGTGCGGTTCCCGGATGCGCGGGCCGTCGGGGAAGTAGGTGTGCTTCAGCCCCGCCTTGCGGATGACGTGGTCGGTGATGTACGTCTCCGCCTTGACGCCCGTCACCGTCTGCAGGAGCAGCCCGGCGATGACGTAGTTGGTGTTGGAGTAGGACCAGCGTTCGCCCGGCTCACCGGTCGGCGGCGCCGACAGACCCCACTCGATGAGCTGCTCGGGACGCAGCGTGCGGAACCTGAACCGGTCGAGGCTCGCCGGCGAGGCGTCGGCGAGGGACGGGAACGCGGTCAGGACGTAGTCGCCGATGCCGCTGGTGTGGTTCAGGAGCATCCGCACGGTGATCAGCCGGCCGCGCGGGCCGGGGAACAGGTCGGGCAGGTACCGGCCGATCGGCGTGTCGAGCTGGAGGCGTCCCGCCTCGACCTGCTGGAGGACGGCGGTCGCGACGAACGTCTTGGTGATGCTCCCGATGCGCTGCCGCATGCCGGGGGTGACCGGGGCCTCGGTCCGCACGTCGGCGACGGCGAGCGCGGCGAGCAGGTCGAGGACTTCCCGTTCGCGGCTGGGCGCCGCGGAGAGCGCGCCGAGGACGGCGGCGACGGTGGCGGGGTCGTCGATGTCGCGCCGGGTCGCGGTCTCGGGGAGGAGAAGGTGATACCGGACCATCGTTTCCAGTACCCGAGCGTCACCTTCGGGATAGCCGAGGGTGGCGCCGATATCGCGGGCGAGGACGGCGCCGCGGGTGGAGTGGTCGCCGGGTCCGCCCTTGCCGATGTCGTGCAGCAGCGCGCCGATGAGGAGGAGGTCGGGGCGGTCCACCTCGCGGGCGAGCGCGGCGGCCCCGGCGGCGGTCTCGACGAGGTGGCGGTCCACGGTGAAGCGGTGGACCGGGTCGCGCTGCGGCCGGTTACGGACGCGCTCCCAGCCGGGCAGCAGCCGGACGATCAGTCCCGCCTGGTCGAGGGCCTCCCACACGCCGATGGCGGCGGTCCCGGCGCCGAGCAGCGCGACGAGGGCGTCGCGGGCCGCGGCGGGCCAGGGCGCGACGGGCAGGGCCGCCCGCTCGGCGAG
>NZ_CAACVB010000210.1 GCF_900659635.1 Actinomadura roseirufa
GGGGCGGCCACCGCGCACCGGGAGGCGCGGCGCTGCGCGGACGCCCTGGTCGCCCTCGGCCGCGGCGGCGACGGCGCGGGCGCGGCCGAGCTGGGCTTCGTCGGACTGCTGGTCGGCGACGGCCGGGACGTGGCCGGCTTCCTCGCCCGCACGCTCGGGCCCGTCCTCGGCTACGACGAGCGGCGCGGCACCGCCCTCGTCCGGACGCTGGAGTCCTACTTCGGCAGCGGGTGCAGCCCGTCCCGCACCGCGGAGCGCCTGCACGTCCACGTCAACACCGTCACCCAGCGCCTGGACCGGATCGGGCGGCTGCTCGGCGACGGCTGGCAGTCCCCCGAGCGCGCCCTGGAACTCCAGCTCGCGCTGCGGCTCCACCAGCTTTCCCAGTGAGGGGGAACCACATGACGAGACGTCCCGCCCTGGGAGCGGCGCACATGTCCTGTCAGACCGTCCGGGACCCGGTCCACTCCAGGAGGGCGGCGGCCGGGAGGGCGTTGACGATCCGGCCGGCGGGAACGCCGCACCGCGCCGCCCGCTCGCACCCGTGGTGCTGCCAGTCGAGCTGCCCCGGCGCGTGCGCGTCGGAGTCGATCGAGAACCGGCAGCCCGCCTCGACGGCCAGGCGCAGCAGCCGCTTGGGCGGGTCGAGCCGCTCGGGCCGCGAGTTGATCTCGACGGCGACGTCGTAGGCGGCGCAGGCGTCGAAGACCAGCGCGGCGTCGAACTCCGACTCCGGGCGCAGCCCGCCCCGCTTTCCGCCCGCCTTCACGATGCGCCCGGTGCAGTGGCCGAGGACGTCCACCCGGGGGTCGGCGATCGCCGTCACCATCCGCTTCGTCATCGCCACCCGGTCCATGCGCAGCTTGGAGTGGACGCTGGCCACGACCACGTCGAGGCGGTCCAGCAGGTCGGGTTCCTGGTCGAGGGTCCCGTCCTCCAGGATGTCGACCTCGATGCCGGTCAGGACCCGGAACGGGGCCAGTTCCTCGTTCAGCTCGGCGACGACGTCGAGCTGGCGGCGCAGCCGGTCGGCCGACAGGCCGTTGGCCACTTTCAGCCGCGGCGAGTGGTCGGTGAGCGCGAGGTACTCGTGGCCCAGCGCGCGCGCCGTCTCGGCCATCTCCCGGATCGGCGACCCGCCGTCCGACCAGTCGCTGTGGGTGTGCAGGTCGCCCTTCAGCGCGGCGCGCAGCGCGGCCGCCGCCTCGTCCAGCGGCTCGCCCTCCGTGGCCTCCAGGCGGCGCAGGTACACGGGCCGCTCCCCGCGCAGGGCCTCCTCGATCACCAGGGCGGTGACCTTGCCGATGCCGGGCAGCGCGGTCAGCGTCCCCTCGCCCGCCCGTTCCGCCAGCTCGGCGGGGCCGGTCCGCTCGGCGAGATCGGCGGCGGAGCGGAACGCCCGCACGCGGTAGGCCGGCTCATGCGCGCGCTCCAGCAGGAACGCGATCCGGCGCAGGGCTTCGACTGGCTCCACCCCCGCACCGTACCCAGGTATTACACCCCGGTCGCACCATGGTGTCATTCAGTGCGGGCCCGGTGTCCTTAGCCTGGGCCCATGGTCAGCGAGAACTCCGACCGCCCCGATTTGCTGCGCAACGTGCTGTGGAACGGGATCCTCGCCGCCGCCGTGACCGGCCGGGCCGACCCGGCGCCGCTGCGGCGGCCCTGGCCGCCGCTGCTGCGCTGGACCCGCTACATCGGTCTCGGGCGGCTGCCGTACGGCCTGGTGACGAACCTGTTCGGGCTCGGGCTGACGGTCGCGCTGACCGCCACGACGGTGTCGCTGCTGAAGACCGAGATCGCCCGCCGCGGCCTGCAACCGGCCGGCGTCACGGTGCTCCTCATCGCCGTCGCGACCACCGCGCCGCTGGCGCTGCGCCACCGCCATCCGCTCGGCGCCTGGCGGCTGAGCTTCGCCGCGATGGCGCTGGTCGACGTGGACGGCTGGCTGACCGTCCCCTTCTACCTCCCGGTGGGCTCGTTCGCCGCCATCACGTGCCTGTACACGGTGGCGGTGCGGTGCTCGCGGGACATCACGCTCGGCGTCGGGATCCTGTCGTTCACGGGCGTGTGGATCAAGGACCCGGCGAGCGCGGCGGGCGCCTCGGTGGTGGTGCTGCTGCCGCTCGCGATGGGCTACGCCGTCCGGGTGCGGCAGACGTCCCAGCGGCAGCTCGCCGAGCAGGAGCGCCGTCACCTGGCGGCCGAGGCGGTGCTGACCGAGCGGCAGCGGATCGCCCGCGAGCTGCACGACGTCGTCGCCCACCACATGTCGATGATCGCGATCCAGGCGGAGGCGGCGCCCTACAAGGTGGAGGCCATGCCCGACGAGACGCGCCGCGACCTCGCCGAGATCCGCGTGACGGCGCTGGACGCGCTGACCGAGATGCGCCGCGTCCTCGGCGTGCTGCGCTCGGCGGACGGCGCCGAGACCGCCCCGCAGCCGAGCCTGGACCGGCTCGACGAGCTGCTCGCCAACGCCCGCGGCGCCGGGCTCGCCGTCACGGCCCGGCTGGACGGCGACCTCGCCGGGCTCCCGCCGGGCGTGGGCCTCACCGCGTTCCGGATCCTGCAGGAGGCGCTCAGCAACGCGATGCGGCACGCCCCCGCGTCCCGGGTGACGCTCGACGCGGCGCGCGAGGACGGCATACTGCGGCTGGGCGTGGCCAACGGCCCGCCGGGCCACGCCCCGGCCCCGTCCCCGCCCGGCGGGCACGGGCTGGTGGGCATGCGCGAGCGGGCCGCCATGCTGGGCGGGGAGCTGACCGCGCGGCCCACACCGGACGGAGGATTCGCCGTGAACGCCACACTGCCGGTGAAGGCGCAGGACGCGACGTGACCGTCCGGGTCGTGATCGTCGACGACCAGGGCATGGTCCGCACCGGGTTCGGCGTGCTGCTGAACGCCCAGCCCGACATCGAGGTCGTCGGGGAGGCCGTCAACGGCGCGGAGGGCCTCGCCCGCGTCGCCGAGCTACGTCCCGACGTGGTGCTGATGGACGTCCGGATGCCGGTGATGGACGGCCTGGAGGCGACCCGCCGGCTGCTCGCCGGCGACGCCGCCGACCGCCCGAAGGTGCTCATGCTCACCACCTTCGACCTCGACGACTACGTCTACGAGGCGCTGCGGGCGGGCGCCAGCGGCTTCCTGCTCAAGGACGCCTCGGCGACCGAGCTGGCCGACGCCGTCCGGGTCGTGGCGGCGGGCGACGCGCTGCTGTCCCCGTCGGTCACCCGGCGGCTCATCGCCGAGTTCTCCCGGCTCGGCGCCCCGCGCGCCCCGTCCCGGCGGCGGCTGGACGTGCTGACCGAGCGCGAGACCGAGGTGCTCGCGCTGGTCGCGCGCGGCCTGTCCAACGGCGAGATCGCCGCGGAGCTCGTCGTGGCCGAGCAGACGGTCAAGACGCACTTCGGGCGGATCCTGATGAAGCTCGCCCTCCGGGACCGGGCGCAGGCGATCGTGTACGCCTACGACGTGGGCCTGGTCCGCCCCGGCGACTGACATCCGGTAGCGCGTCCCTCCGCGGTATCGGCCCTAGTACCTCAGGGCCATCGCGCAAGACGGGACCACCGGTTGATCCGCGTTCGGGCCCCGCGTTCCTACCGTCCTGTCCAGTGCCGACCCACCGGACAGGAGGGATTCGCGATGCCCAGCGGCGACCCGACAGGCGACCCGGCAGGCGACGTCGCCCACCGCCCGCGCCCACCGCGCCGCGCCACCGTCGCCGCGGTGGCCCTGGCCGCCCTCGGGACGACGACCGCGGCGGCCCGGGCCGAGCCGTACGCCGCGCCCGCGCCGTTACCGGAGCTGACGGCGGCGACCCTCCAGGCCCGCTACGCGGCCGCCGGCCGGGAGATCACCCTGGCCAGGGCCGCCGCGGAGCGGCTGCACGACGGCGGCCGGGTCCGCGCGCTGACGGCCCTCCTCGCGCCGGGCCGCCGGTTCCTGTCGTTCGACGCGCGCGGCGCGGGCCGCGCGGTCGAGGTCATCGGCGACCTGGCGAGCGCCGGCCGGGTCGCCGTCGTCGTGCCCGGCGCGGACGGCGCGCTCGCGACCTTCGACTCGGACAAGTTCGCCGGGGGCGGCGGCCGGGCCCTGTACCGGCGGGCGGCGCGGGCCGCGCCGGGCGCGCGGCTCGCCGTGATCGCCTGGCTCGGGTACCGCTCGCCGTCGACGCTGAGCACCGCCGTCCTCACCGGGTCCCGCGCCGACGAGGGGGCCCGTGCCCTCGGCCGCCTCCTCTCCGGGGTGCACCGGGTGAACGGACGGGCGCGCATCGCGCTCCTGTGCCACAGCTACGGCTCGGTGGTCTGCGGGAAGGCCGCGCCCCGTCTCGGGCCCCTGCCGGTGGACGAGATCGCCCTGTACGGCAGCCCCGGCACCACGACCCGCGATTCCGCCGCCCTCCGCACGACGGCGCATGTCTGGGCCGGACGGTCCCGGGGCGACTGGATGCGGTACGTTCCGAACGTCCATCTGGCCGGTGTCGGCTTCGGTCAGGATCCCACCGCGCCGGCGTTCGGGGCCCTGCGCTTCGACGCCGGGACCGGCCCGCACAGCGCCTACCTCGAACCGGGCTCCACCGCGCTGCGCAACCTCACCCTGATCGCGCTCGGCCGCGACGCCGACGTCACCCGCGCCTGAGACCCGCCCGGCGGCGCCGTCCGAACCCCGGACGCCCTCCGGACATCTCAACCACGAGCGCCTGCTTCGGGAGGCCCCCTGAAACCCCGGACGCCAAAAGGACCGAGGATGCCGCCGCGCACGACGCCGCGTGAGACGACACCGCGCGAAACCCCCCATGAGACGAGGCGCCACGAGAGCCGGCGGCACGAGAGGGCGCGGCGCCCCCGCCGGGTCCGCCGGGCCCTCGCCTGCACGGCGATCATCTCGGGCATCCTGCTGACCACGGCCGGGACCGGCCACGCCGACCCGTACGCGCCGCCCGCCCCCGTCCCGTCGATGACGCCCACCACGCTGGACGCCCGCTACGCCGCCGAGCGCCGCTCGATCGAGCAGGCCCTGCGGACCGCGCGGCGGGTCGGCGACCGGGGCCGGCAGCGCGCCTTCGGCGCGTTCCTGCGGCCCGGACGGCACTTCCTCTACTTTGACGCGCGACGGCGGGGGGAGGCCGTCGAGGTCGTCGGCGACCTCGCCGGGGCCGAGCGGATCGCGGTGCTGGTCCCGGGGGCCGACACCACGCTGACCACGTTCGACGAGCGGCCGGGCCGGCCGTGGTCGGCGCCGGGCGGGGGCGCGAGGGCCGTGTACGCGCAGGCCGCCTCGCTGTCGCCGCGGCCGGGGCTCGCGGTGGTCGCCTGGCTCGGGTACGCGGCGCCGAAGACGCTCAGCGGCGACGTGCTCACCGACGAGCGGGCCGCGCAGGGCGCCGTGCTGCTGCGCCGGTTCATCGCGGGCGTGCACGCCGCCAGCCCGGGCGCCCGGATCGGCCTCCTATGCCACAGCTACGGCTCGGTCGTGTGCGGGCGGGCCGCGCGCGGCGGCCCCGGCGCGGCGGCGTGGCGGACGGTCACCGACATCGCGCTGTTCGGCAGCCCCGGCACGACCGCCTGGTCGGCGGCCGGGTTCGGTCCCACGGCCCGCGTCTGGGCCGGGCGCGGGTCCGGCGACTGGATGGAGGACGTCCCCCACGTCCGCATCCTCGGCATCGGGCTCGGCCCCGACCCCGTCTCCCGCGGCTTCGGAGCCCGGGTGTTCGACGCCGGGGCCAGCGGCCACGGCGACTACCTCGCCCCCGGGTCGGCGTCGCTGCGCAACCTCACCGGCATCGCGCTCGGCGACCCCGGGCGGGTCACGCCGGGCTGACCGGCCCGTCCTGTTCGGGACGGGTCATCACCGGTGTGATGGCACCCTGGGAGGGTGAACACCCCGAACGAGGCCGAAATCCGCGAGCAGACCACCCAGCGCCTGGAGAAGGCCATGGGGACGTTCGGCACCGCGGCCCTGAGCAGCATGGAGGAGCAGCTCCCCTGGTTCCGGCGCATGCCCGCCGACCAGCGCTCATGGATCGGCCTGGTCGCCCAGGCGGGCATCGCCGCGTTCGTGGAGTGGTTCAAGAGCAGCGAGCGGACCCGCCCCGCCATCGCCGGCGAGGTGTTCGGCACCGCGCCCCGCGAGCTGCTGCGCTCGGTCAAGCTCCAGCACACCATCGACATGGTCCGCGTGATCATCGACGTGGTCGAGACCCGGCTGGACGAGCTCGCCGCCCCCGGCGGCGAGGCCCAGCTCCGCGAGGCGATCCTGCGCTACACGCGCGACGTCGCGTTCGGCGCCGCGCAGGTGTACGCCCGCGCCGCCGAGACCCGCGCCGCCTGGGACGCCCGGCTGGAGGCCCTGGTCGTCAACGCGGTGCTGCGCGACGAGGTCGACGACGGCATGCACTCGTGGGCCGCCGCGCTCGGCTGGACGTCCAAGCCCGTCACGGTCATCGCCGGGTACACCCCCGAGGACGAGGAGCCCGAGGTCACCATCGACCAGATGCAGCTCGCCGCCCGCCGCGCGCGCGCCGACGTGCTGGCCGGCGTCCAGGGGCGCCGGGTCATCGTCATCGTCGGCGGCGACACCGACCCCATGGAGGCCGCCCGACCGATCGCCGCCAAGTGCGGGCCCGGTCCCGTCGTCGTCGGCCCGCGCGTCGGCGATCTCTACGACTCCACCGCCTCCGCGCGCGCCGCCGTCGCCGGGCTCCGCGCCGCCGCCGGCTGGCCCGACGCGCCGCGTCCCGTCCAGGCCGCGGAACTGCTGCCCGAACGGGCGCTCGACGGCGACGAGGAGGCCCGCCGCTACCTGGTGGAGGGCGTCTACAACCCGATGCTCGCCGCCGGCGCCCCCCTGCTGGACACCCTGACCACCTACCTGGAGCAGGGGTCGTCGCTGGAGGCCACCGCGCGGCTGCTGTTCGTCCACCCCAACACCGTCCGCTACCGGCTGCGCCGCGTGACCGAGCTCACCGGCCTCGCCCCCACCGACGGGCGCAACGCGTTCACGCTGCGCATCGCCCTGGTCCTCGGCCGCTTCGGCACCCGGGCCTCGCGCGGGTGACGCCGCGGGCCGATGTTGTAGGGGTCGTACAAACCCCCCGGACCAAATTCGTCCGCACCGGCATCGGCACCGGGGACCCGTTGACGGCAGGCTGGACGCTGTGATCCTCCTCGCATCGCCCGGCCAGGGCGCCCAGACCCCCGGCTTCCTGCAGCCGTGGCTAGAGATACCCGGAGTCGCCGACCGGCTCGCCTGGTGGTCCGCCGTCACCGGTCTGGACCTGGTCCGATACGGGACGACCGCGGACGCCGAGGAGATCCGCGACACCGCCGTGGCCCAGCCGCTGCTGGTCGCCGCCGCCCTCGCCGCCTACGAGGTGCTCTACCCCGGGGACGCGCGGCCCGCCGCCGTCGCCGGGCACAGCGTCGGCGAGCTGGCCGCCGCCGCGATCGCCGGGGTGCTGTCCCCCGAGTCCGCGCTGGTCCTCGTCCGGGAGCGGGGCCGCGCGATGGCCGAGGCCGCCGCCGTCACCGAGACCGGCATGACCGCCGTGCTCGGCGGCGACGCCAACGAGGTCCTCGCCGCCATCGACAAGCACGGGCTCACCCCCGCCAACGTCAACGGCGCCGGCCAGGTCGTGGCCGCCGGGACCACCGGCGACCTCGCCGAGTTCACCGCCGACCCGCCCGCCGGCGCCCGGCTGCGCTCGCTGTCGGTCGCCGGGGCCTTCCACACCGAGCACATGGCGCCCGCCGTCGACACCCTGCGCCGGCTCGCGCCGGGCGTCCCGGTCGCCGACCCCCGGGCGACGCTGCTGCAGAACCGCGACGGCGCCGCCGTCACCTCCGGCGCCGACTTCCTGGAACGGCTCGTCCAGCAGGTCAGCGCCCCCGTCCGCTGGGACGCCTGCATGGGCACCATGCGCGAGCTCGGCGTCACCGCGATCATCGAGCTGCCGCCCGCCGGCACGCTGGCGGGCCTCGCCCGCCGTGAGCTCAAGGACGTCGAGCGGGTCGCCCTCAAGACCCCCGACGACCTCGCCAAGGCCCGCGACCTGATCGAGGCGCACACCTCATGACCGTCCAGCTGCGCACCCCCGCGTTCACGCCCGGCGCCCGCATCCTCGCCTTCGGCGACTACCAGCCCGCCCGCATCGTCACCAACGACGACCTCGCCAAGATCGTCGACACCGACGACGCGTGGATCCGCAGCCGCGTCGGCATCGCCGAGCGGCGCATCGCCGGCGACGACGAGGGCATCGTCGAGCTCGGCGTGCACGCCGGCGGCAAGGCGCTGGCCGCCAGCGGGCTCGCCCCCCGCGACATCGACCTGGTCATCCTCGCCACCTGCTCGGCGGAGTCGCCGATGCCGAGCCACGCGCCCGCCGTCGCGCACCGCCTGGGCATCAAGGCCCCCGGGGCGTTCGACGTCAACGCCGCCTGCGCCGGGTTCTGCTACGCGCTGGCCACCGCCGGCTCCGCCGTCCAGACCGGGATGGCGCGCAACGTGCTGGTCATCGGCTCGGAGAAGATGTCCCAGTGGATCGACTGGACGGACCGGTCGACCTGCATCATCTTCGCCGACGGCGCGGGCGCCGCGGTCGTCACCGGCAGCGACGCGCCCGGCATCGGCCCGGTCGTGTGGGGCAGCGCCGGGGACGGCTTCGACAAGATCATCATTGACGACCGGCACTCCTCCATCCGGCAGGAGGGCCAGGCGGTCTTCCGCTGGGCGACCACCGCCATCGCGCCCGTCGCCCTGGAGGCGTGCGAGCGGGCCGGGGTCGCGCCGCAGGACCTCGCCGCCGTCGTCCCGCACCAGGCCAACCTGCGGATCATCGAGGCCATCGCGCGCCGGATGAAGGCCGTGAACGCCGTCATCGCCGACGACGTCGTCCACTCGGGCAACACCTCGGCGGCGTCCATCCCGCTCGCGCTGTCCCACATGATCGAACGCGGCGACGTGCCGTCCGGAGCCCCCGCCCTGCTGGTCGGCTTCGGCGCCGGGCTGTCCTACGCCGCACAAGTCATCCAGATCCCGTAGGCCGGTCACGCCCGCGCCGCAAGCTCTGGACCAACCCATAAAGGAGAACCCGCATCATGGCAGTCGCCACCGAACAGCAGATCCTGGACGGCATCGCCGAGATCATCGACGACATCGTCGGCGTCGACAAGTCCGAGGTGACCCCGGAGAAGAACTTCATCGACGACCTCGACATCGACTCGCTGTCGATGGTGGAGATCGCGGTGTCGGCCCAGGACCAGTTCGGCGTCGAGATCCCCGACGACGAGCTGCGCAACCTCAAGACGGTCCAGGACGTCATCAACTTCGTCCAGAAGCTGCAGAGCTGAGACCGCGGGGACGGCGCGCCGCCCCGGCCGGAACGGTCCCGTCCGGGACCCCCCGGACCGCCCGATGGCGCGGCGCGCCCGGCCCACCCCTCCCGTTCGCAAGGAGCACCGACGTATGAGCCAGAGCCCGACCAAAGTCGTCGTGACCGGCCTCGGGGCCACGACCCCTCTCGGCGGCGACATGCCGTCGACATGGTCCGCCCTGCTCGCCGGCAAGTCCGGGATTCGCCCGCTGACCTGGGACTTCGTGAACGAGCTGCCGGTGCGGTTCGCCGCGACCCTGGCGGTCGACCCGTCCGAGGTCATGCCGAAACAGCACCTGCGCCGCCTGGACCGCAACCAGGCCATCGCCCTGATCGCGGCGCGGGAGGCGTGGACGAGCGCCGGATTCGCCCCGCCCGCCACGCGCAGGGCCAAGAAGGGCGAGGAGACCGCCGGCGTGCCCGGCGGCTTCGCCGTGGACGGTGAGCGGCTCGGCGTGGTGGTGTCCAGCGGCATCGGCGGCCTGCACACCGCCCTCGACAGCTACGACGTCTGGAAGGAGAAGGGCTGGTCGCGCGTCACCCCCTTCACCGTCCCGATGCTCATGCCCAACGGCGCGTCCGGGCACGTCGGCATCGAGTTCGGCGCGATGGCCGGCTCGCACGCCCTGGTCTCCGCCTGCGCCTCCAGCGGCGAGGCGGTCGGCTACGCCATCGACATGATCCGCGCCGGCCGCGCCGACGTCGTGATCTGCGGCGGGACCGAGTCGTGCATCCACCCGCTGCAGATGGCCTCGTTCGGTGCCATGCGGGCCATGTCGACGCGCAACGACGAGCCGGAGCGCGCGTCCCGCCCCTACGACAAGAACCGCGACGGGTTCGTGCTCGGCGAGGGCGCCGCCGTCATGATCCTCGAGTCGGAGGAGCACGCCCGCGCACGCGGCGCGCAGATCCACGGCATCGCCGCGGGCTGCGGCTACTCCGGCGACGCCTACGACATCGTGCTGCCGGACCCGAGCGGCGCCGGGCAGGCCAAGGCCATGCGGCGGGCGCTGGCCGACGCCGGTCTCGCCCCCGAGGACATCGTCCACATCAACGCGCACGCCACCTCCACGCCCGCCGGCGACGTGGCCGAGCTCGCCTCGATCAAGGCGGGGCTCGGCGAGGAGGCCGCCTCGAAGGTGGTCATCACCGCCACCAAGTCGATGACCGGGCACCTGCTCGGCGGCGCGGGCGCACTGGAGTCGATCTTCACGATCCTGGCGCTGCGGGACGGCATCGTGCCGCCCACCGCCAACCTCGAGGACATCGACGACGAGGTCGACCTGGACATCGTGCGCGGCGAGCCGCGCAAGCTCCCCGACGGCCCCGCCGCCGCGCTCAACAACTCCTTCGGCTTCGGCGGCCACAACGTGTCGGTCGCCTTCCAGCGGGTCCTCTGAGCGGTACTTATTGCAAGCCCGGCTCACTGTGTTAACTGCAATCCCGGCCCACGAGCTCGCCTAGCGGCTCACCCGTGACCGTGCTTGTGCGAGCGCGAATCGCTTCGCGATCTTCCCGGCGGGGCTCGCCTTCGGCGTTGCCCCGCCGGTCAGGTCGCGCGCTCGCGTGACGGCTGAGGACCACTGTGAAACACGCCCCAGTGCCGTGTGTTCTCGTGCCGTGTGTTCTCCTGCCGTGGTGTTCCGACCTTGCCGGATCCCTCCCCCGCGGCGTCCCAGGCCCGTCCGGCACGGCGCTCACCCCATCCCGGGGGGCTCACGCCTGGCGCTCGCGCTGCCGCGCGATGTTCATTCCTGTTGCGGGGCTCGTCCTGCCGCGGGGTGCTCTCCCCATTTTGGGGGGTTGGGTCGGGGCGGGTTTTGGTCCTGCCGGATTCTCGCCGCGGTGTCCTGGGGCCGTCCGGCTTGGCGCTCGGCGTTCTGGAGTGGGCTCTCCCAGAGTGCGGCGATGACGGTGCTTCCGGCCGGGGCGCGGGCATGGCGGCGCGCCCGTTCGCGCGGGCGCCTTCGCGGCGCCGGCGGCGGGGCGCGGGATCACGACCCGACGGCGGACGGCGGGCGGGCGGAGCGTGCGAGTTGCGGGACGGGCACGCTCCGCCCGGCACCGGCGGCCGGCCGGGCGAACGGTCAGACGGCCGCGTGCAGCCAGCGGACGGGCGCCCCGTCACCGGCCCGGCGGAACGGCTCCAGCTCGTTGTCCCACGGGGTGCCGAGCAGGCGGTCGAGCTCGTGCTCCAGCGTGGTCTTGCCGACCGCGGCGTTCGCCATGACCGAGCGGAGCCGGTCCTCGGGGACCATGATGTCGCCGCTGGCCCCGATCACGCCCATGAACACCCCGAGGGACGGGGTGAAGCTGTAGCGGACGCCGTCGCAGCCCGGCGTGGGATCTTCGGTGGCCTCGAAACGCATCAGTTTCCAGTTGCGCAGCGCGGAGGTGATGCCCGCGGCGGTCCCCGGCTTGCCCTCCCAATGAAGCTCGGCGCGCAGCGTTCCCGGCGCCGCCGCCTGATCAGCCCAATCAAGGGAAACGGGCACACCGAGTACACCTGCGGCGGCCCACTCGACATGCGGGCTCAGCGCAGGTGGCGCGGAGTGGACGTAAAAAACGCCACGTGCGGTCACCGGACCTCCTGGATCTGTACCGAGGCTCGTCTTCCCCTACGGCCTCGTACGTCCCAAGACGGCGTCCGCGTCCCTCATTGTGCATCATCGGCCCCGGTCGCACCACCGTGAGTTCTCTGTTTGTCGAACGCTTGACCACGGGATGCGCACCGTTAACGGTCCTCGATCGTCAAGGTTAGGCCCTCCGGGGGCCGCCGTGCAGAGGAAGGCCGCCATGGTGCCGGAGGCGGCCACGGGCCGCCCGGTCCCGGCGTCGGCTGGCCGCATCCGGGCGCGAACCGTCACACCCCGTGCTCGATCCGGCACTATGGGCGACCTTCAATGGAGGGCACGGGAAGCGAGGACCGATGTTCGATCAACAAGCCCGCCTGGAGCGGCTGCTGGCGCGGCACCCCGACGCCGTCGTGGTGGAGCCGCTGCCGGGGCGGCCCGCGCTGATCCGGCGGGACCAGCTCCTGGTCGCCGGGCAGGACGCGGCCGCCGCCGAGGAACTGGTGCGGCGCTGGTACGACTCGCGCCACGACGAGGAGGGCCTCACGCGGTTCCGGCTGCGCGCCCCGGCCAGGGTCGACGTGTGCGAGCTCGCCGCCGACATGTGCCGGGACGGCCGCCACCGCAACCTGAGCGTGGCGCCGAACCACCTCGTCCAGGGGCAGCCGATGTGGTGGAGCGGCCCCGCCGGCCCGCCGCGCCCGGTGCGGCCCGTCGACCCCCCGGAGGCGGAGCGCACGCGCCGCACCGTCACGGTGGCGGTCCTGGACACCGGCCTGTCGCCGCACCCCTGGTACGAGGACGCCTCGTGGTTCCGCGAGCAGCGCGACGAGGTGGCCGAGGAGCTCGACGCCGACCTGGACCACGAGCTGGACGCGCAGGCCGGGCACGGCACGTTCATCGCGGGCGTGGTGCTGCGGTACGCGCCGACCGCGCGGCTCCGGGCCCGCCGGGTCATCGGCGGGGACGGCGTCGGCGACGAGGCGGAGGTCGTCCGCGCGCTGGCGTGGCTCGCGGCGTGGGGCGGAGCGGACGTGGTGAACCTCTCGCTCGGCTGCCACACCTTCGACGACCGGCCCTCGCCGGTGCTGGCCCGCGCGCTCGCCGCGCTGGGCCGCCGGACGGTGGTCGTGGCGTGCGCGGGCAACACCGCGACCGAGCGCCCGTTCTGGCCCGCCGCGCTCAAACCGGTGATCGGGGTCGCGGCGCTGGACGGCACCGACCGGGCGCGCTTCTCGAACTACGGCTGGTGGGTGGACGCGTCCGCGCCCGGCGTGGACGTGGCCAGCAGCCACGTGTGGTTCGCCGGGGTCCGCGGCGAGCGCTTCGAGGGGTACGCGACGTGGAGCGGGACGTCCTTCGCGACGCCCTGCGTCGTCGGGCGGATCGCGGGGCTCGCCGCGCGCGAGGACATCGACGCGGTCGCCGCCGCGGACCGCGTCCTCGATCCGGCGCGCCGCCGTACCCTTCCCGACCTCGGCGTAATCATCAGTTCTTGAACACGGCCCGGCGGCGAAGCGGTAACCGTGCGCGCACGGACCGTCACGACGCCGTAGGTTGAACGGCCATCGGGGCTTCGGCGAGGAGGCTTCAGTGGCCCGGCAAGAAGGCACGGACGAGCTGGTGGACCGGGCCCGCGACGGCGACGGCGCCGCGTGGGCCCGGCTGGTCGAGCGGTTCAGCGGACTGCTCTGGGCGATCGCGCGCGGGTACGGCCTGGGCGACGCCGACGCGGGCGACGTCGTGCAGACGACGTGGCTGCGGCTGGTCGAACGGCTGGACGACCTGCGCGAGCCGGCCGCGGTGGGCGGATGGCTCGCGACCACCGCGCGCCGGGAGGCCGCGCGCCTGGCCGGCCGCGGGGGCAGCGCGCACGCGCCGTCCG
>NZ_CAACVB010000211.1 GCF_900659635.1 Actinomadura roseirufa
CGGCCTGCGCGACCGAGGGCTGGGCGGACGGCTGGGCGGCGGCCTGCTGCGCGAGCGTCTGGTGCGGTCCGGTGCCGACGGCGTCGGACCGGCCGACCCTGCTGGGGATCGGGTTGGACGGCGGGGGCGGCACCGGCCGGGGCGGCGGCGGGAGCTTCCTGGTCTCGGGCGCCGGGGCGGGCCGGCCGGCGGGGCCCTCGTCGAACCCCGCGGCGATCACCGTGACCCGGACCTCGTCGCCGAGGGCGTCGTCGATGACCGCGCCGAAGATGATGTTGGCGTCCGGCGCGGCGGCGTTGGAGACCAGCTGGGCCGCTTCGTTGATCTCGAACAGGCCGAGGTCGGAGCCGCCGGAGATGGACAGCAGCACGCCGTGCGCCCCGTCGATGCTGGCCTCCAGCAGCGGGCTGGAGATCGCCATCTCGGCGGCGGCGACGCTGCGGTCGTCGCCGCGGGCCGAGCCGATGCCCATCAGCGCCGAGCCGGCGCCGGACATGACCGACTTGACGTCGGCGAAGTCCAGGTTGATCAGACCCGGCGTGGTGATCAGGTCGGTGATGCCCTGGACACCGGACAGCAGCACCTGGTCGGCGGCCTTGAACGCGTCGAGCACGCTGACCTGCCGGTCGGAGATCGACAGCAGCCGGTCGTTGGGGATGACGATGAGGGTGTCGACCTCGTCGCGCAGGGTCTCGATGCCGGCCTCGGCCTGCATCGCGCGGCGCTTGCCCTCGAAGCTGAACGGGCGGGTGACCACGCCGATCGTCAGGGCGCCGAGCGAGCGGGCGATGTTGGCCACCACGGGGGCGCCGCCGGTCCCGGTGCCGCCGCCCTCTCCGGCGGTGACGAACACCATGTCGGCGCCCTTGAGGACCTCCTCGATCTCCTCCCGGTGGTCCTCGGCGGCCTTGCGGCCGACGTCCGGGTTGGCGCCGGCGCCGAGGCCCCGGGTGAGCTCGCGGCCCACGTCCAGCTTCACGTCGGCGTCACTCATCAGCAGCGCCTGGGCGTCCGTGTTGATCGCGATGAACTCGACGCCCTTGAGTCCCTCTTCGATCATCCGGTTGACGGCGTTGACGCCGCCGCCGCCGATGCCGACGACCTTGATGACCGCGAGGTAATTCTGCGGTGCTGCCACGACGAGGGGCCTTTCCGCTCGCTCTATCCGACCGCCCTGACCGGTCTGCCGACCGTGCCGCCGCGGTGTTCCTGACCTGATGTGCTTGCCGGGCGGGCCGCGGGCCGCTCCGTCCGGGGGACCGGACGGCCGAACCACAACCCTCACCCTCAACTTGAGGCTTACAGTTATGTCAACCTGAGGACTGATACGGACAGTAGGGCGGCCTTACCGCCAGGGTCAACTAACCTCCCCCGAACTCCACCGGCGTGTCGCACTGAGCCCGAGTTGCCCTGGTTGGTGAAGGGCATCACCCTTCACCCGCCGCCGCGCGCCCTCCCGTCGTCCTCATCGCCGCCGGCCGGTGCGGCCGTCCGTTCCAGCGTGCCCCATCGGACGGCCGGAATCGCCCCGACACACGCAACCGGTCCCGAACGGCACCGCGATCGCCCCTCCTCGGCCCCCCTCGCCCCGCCTCGGTCCGCTTCGGTCCCCGTGTCCGAGTCCCGTATCCGGGTCCGGGACGCGGGGGCGGAGCGCGGGGGCGGGGCTCATCGGGTCGTGACGACCTCGGGCGAGCTCACGTCGATGGCGCGCGCCGAGCGTCCCGCCGCGGTGCGCCGCAGCGCCTCGAGCAGCCGGACCTTCTCGCCCGTGCGCTCCACGCCGCCCCACACCACCGTCGGGCCGCCCGACAAATGCAGGGTCACCTCGTTCGGGCCGGTCGCGGCCACGTCGACGAGCCTGCTCCGCAGGCGTTCGGGCAGGCCGGTCAGCACCCGCAGCGCCGCGAGGGTCGCCGGGTCGGACGGGCCGGGCGAGGCGACGACCAGGCCGGGAAGCCCGCCCGGGCGGGCCGCCCCGTCGGCGACGGTGACGCCGTAGCGGTCGAGCCGCAGGTAGCGCCCGCCGCGGCCGAGCACCGCCACCGGGACGCGCTCGCGCACGACGATGCGCACGGTCGCGGGCCAGCGGCGCTCGATCCGGGCGGACTCGACCTCGCGGAGGCCCTCCACCCGCGCGCGGACCTCGCCGGCGTCCAGCCGCACCATCGGCATGCCGAGCCGGATCCCCGCGGCGGCCGCGACCCGGTCGGGGGTCGCCAGCCGGGTCCCGGCCACTTCGACGTGCCGCACCACGAGCAGGCGCGAGCCGAGGAGCACCCAGGCCACCGCGCCGAGCACGCCCAGGATCAGCAGCGTGACGAACGCCGCCTTCCATCCGCCCCTGCGGCGCCGCGGCGCGGATCCCGCTCCCCCGGCTCCGCCGGACGCGCCGTCCCGGGCTCCGCCGGGCGTCCGTCCGCCGTCCGCCGGGCCGCCGGGGGGCGTGCCGTCCGAAGCCGCGTCGTCTGGGGCCGCGCTCCCGCGCCGGCCCGTTCCCGCCTCGGTCATGGGACCAGCTTGGCAGCGACGGGCCCGCCGTCCGCCCACCGGCGGGGTTCCGGCGTGTTGGCCGCGGGCGAGCCGCCGGGCGGGTCAGGCCCCGGCGAGATGTTCGAGGACGAGCGGGCCGAGCTGGGTCACGTCGCCCGCGCCCAGCGTGATGACCACGTCGCCCGGCCGGGCGAGCCCGGCGACGGCCCCGGGGACCTCGTCGCGGGCGGGCACGTAGACGGTCTCGGTCCCGGCCGGGACGGCGCCGGCGACCAGCGCGCCCGTCACGCCGGGCTCGGGGTCCTCGCGGGCGCCGTAGACGTCGAGCACGATGGCGACGTCGGCCAGGCCGAGCGCCGCGCCGAACTCGGTGGCGAAGAACCGCGTGCGACTGTACAGGTGCGGCTGGAAGACCGCGACGATCCGGCCCGGGACGCCCGCGCCGCCGGCCCCCGCCTCGGCGGCCTTCTCCCCCACGTAGTCGCGGGTGGCCTCCAGGTCGGCGGTCAGCTCGGTGGGGTGGTGGGCGTAGCTGTCGAAGACCTCGACGCCCCCCGCCTCGCCCTTGCGCTCCAGCCGCCGCATCGCCCCGCCGAACGCGGCGAGTCCCGCGCGGACCGCGGCCTCGTCCGCGCCGAGCGACCGCGCGACCGCCACGACCGCGGCGGCGTTCAGCGCGTTGTGCCGGCCGGGGACGGCGAGCCGCACCTCGCCGACGCCCTCGATCTCGAAGCGCGAGCCGAGGCCGCGCGGGGTGAACCCGGTGACCCGCAGGTCGGCGCCCTCGGCCTCGCCGTAGGTGCGGACGGTCAGTCCCCGCGCCCGCGCCCGCTCGGCCAGGTCCATCGCGACCGGGTCGTCGGCGCCGGCGACCAGGGTGCCGCCCGGCTCGATACGTTCCACGAACCGGGCGAAGTTCTCCTTGACCATCTCGAAGCCGCCGTAGTTGTCGAGGTGGTCGGCCTCGACGTTGGTGACGACCGCGACGTGCGGGCTGTACATCAGGAACGAGCCGTCGCTCTCGTCGGCCTCGGCCACGAAGACGTCGCCGGTGCCCTCGTCGGCGCCGAGGCCGGTGGTGACCAGCTGGCCGCCGATGCAGTAGGACGGGTCGGCCCCGGCGTGCTGGAGCGCGACCGTCAGCATCGACGTCGTGGTGGTCTTGCCGTGCGTGCCCGCGACCGCCACGGCGCGGCGCCCCGCCATCAGCGCGGCCAGCGCCGCCGAGCGGTGCAGGACGCGCAGGCCGCGCTCGCGGGCGGCGACCAGCTCGGGGTTGCCCTCCCGGATCGCGGTGGACACGACGACCGTGTCGGCGTCGCCCAGGTGCGCGGCGTCGTGCCCCACGTACACCTTCGCGCCGAGGTTCCCGAGCTGGCCGAGCAGCTCGGAGTCGCGGGCGTCGCTGCCCGACACCGCGATGCCGCGGCGCAGCATGATCCGGGCGATGCCCGACATCCCGGCCCCACCGATCGCGATGAAGTGGACCCGGCCCAGCTCGCCGGCGGGCACGACCTCGGCGGGCCTGATCAGGCTCATCGGCCGGCGCCCGCCGCGCGGACCACGTCGTGCACCAGCTGCGCGAGCGCGACGTCGGCGTCCCGGCGGCCCATCCGCCCGGCGGCCTCGGACATGTGCGCCACGCGGCCCGGGTCGGCGAGGACGGGCAGCAGGTTCTGCGCGATCCAGTCCGGTGACAGCTCGGCGTTGTCGACCAGCATCCCGCCGCCCGCCGCCACGATCGGCTCGGCGTTCAGCTTCTGCTCGCCGTTGCCGATGGGCAGCGGCACGTACACCGCGGGGAGCCCGACGGCGGCCAGCTCAGCGCAGGTCATCGCGCCGGCCCGGCACATCGCCATGTCGGCGGCGGCGTAGGCCAGGTCCATCCGGTCGCAGTAGGGGATCGTGACGTACTGCGGGCCGCCGGACGCCGCCTCCGGCTCCTCGGTGTTCTTCGGCCCGACGATGTGCAGGACCTGGATGCCCGCCTGCCGGAAGTACGGCGCGGCGGCCACCGACGCCTGGTTGAGCGAGCGGGCGCCCTGCGAGCCGCCGAAGATCAGCAGCGTGGGCAGGTCGGGCAGCAGGCCGAAGTAGGAGCGGGCCTTGTCACCCATGGCCAGCCGGTCCAGCGCGGCGATCTCGCGGCGCAGCGGGATGCCGACGAACGTGGCGTTCGGCAGCGGGGAGTCGGGGTGCGAGACCGCGACGTGGTCGGTGAAGCGGGCACCGAGCTTGTTGGCCAGGCCCGGCTTCGGGTTGGCCTCGTGCACGATGATCGGCACCTTGCGCTTGCGCGCGGCCAGGTAGCCGGGGGTGGCGACGTAGCCGCCGAAGCCGACCAGGACGTCGGCCCCGGCCTGGTCGAGGACGGCCGCGGCCGCGTTGATCGCCCCGCGCAGCCGGCCGGGGACCGACAGCAGCTGCGGGGTCAGCGTGCGCGGCAGCGGCACCGGGGGGATCAGGGCGAGCTCGTAGCCGCGCTGCGGGACCAGCCGGGTCTCCAGGCCCCGTTCGGTGCCGAGGCAGGTGATGCCCACGTTGGGGTCGGTGCGGCGCAGCGCGTCGGCGAGGGCCAGGGCGGGCTCGATGTGTCCGGCGGTGCCGCCGCCGGCCAGGACAACCCTCATGCTCGTTGACAACTCCTCAGCGTGTTCGACTTGTCGGGTGCCGCGCGTCCCGCGCGCTGCGGCGCGCGTGCCGGCGGACGCGGGCGCCGGATCCTCCGGCATCCCGGAGGGGGGTTCAACGCCGTGCCAGGCCCAGCCAGCTTAGAGCCCTCACGACCGGTCCGGGACCCCGTGCGGAGAGTGCCTGCCGCGCACCGGGCTCCCGCTTGGCGAACGCCAGCAGCATCCCGAGCGCGACCAGGGTGGGAATGAGCGCCGAGCCGCCGTAGGACACCAGCGGCAGCGGGATGCCGGTGATGGGCAGCACGGCGATCACGGCGCCGATGTTGACGATGGCCTGGACGACCAGCCAGGCCGTCGCGCCCGCGGCGGCGAGCCTGGTGAACGGGTCCTTGACCCGGCGGGCGATCCGCAGTCCCGCGTAGGCGAGCAGCCCGAACAGGCCGAGGACGACGAGGGTGCCGACGAGCCCGAACTCCTCCGCGACGATCGCGAAGATGAAGTCGGTCTCGGCGTGCGGCAGGTAGTCCCACTTGGCGCGCCCCTCCCCGAGGCCGGTGCCGAACAGGCCGCCGGACGCGACCGCGAACAGCCCCTGGATGCCCTGGTAGTTGGTGGTGAGCCGGTTGCCGGAGGGATCCAGGAACCCGGTGAGCCGCTGCATGCGGTACGGCTCGACGACGATGAGGATCGACACGAGCAGCCCGATCAGCCCGGCGATGCCGAGGAACAGCCGGCCGGGGGCGCCGACGACCCACAGCAGCGCCAGGAAGATCGTGAGCAGCACCAGCGTCGTGCCGAGGTCGTTGCCCAGCATGACCAGCAGCACCAGCAGCCCCGCCGCGGGCAGCAGCGGCACCAGCAGCGGCCGCCACTCGGTGAGCTGCCCGAGCCGCTCCTTGCGGGCCAGCAGGTCGGCGCCCCACAGGACGAGCGCCAGCTTGGCCCCCTCGGACGGCTGGATCTGGAGCGGGCCGAGGCTGATCCACCGGGTCGCGCCGTTGACGTTGCGGCCGAGGCCGGGGATCAGCACCAGCACCAGCGCCACCAACGACAGCAGCAGCAGCGGGTAGGCCAGCGCGCGGAACGTCCGGACCGGCAGCCGCGACGCCACCCACATGCCGGGCAGGCCGATCGCCATCCACATGGCCTGCTTCTGGAACAGCGTGTAGGCCGAGCCCGTCGCCTGGAGCTGCTTGACGCTGGAGGCCGACAGCACCATCGTCAGGCCGAGCCCCAGCAGCATCACCGAGCAGCCCAGCACCAGGTAGTAGGAGGTCAGGGGGCGGTCGAGCAGCCCGACGGCGGCGGCGACCTGCTCGCGCGGCCCGGCGCGCCCGCTGGGCTCCTCCTCGGCCGGTACGGCGGTCATCGCTACCGCGGGTCCCCGGGGGCGCCCGCGCCGTCCCCGGTTTCGGGCGCGGCTTCGGGCGCGGCTTCGGGCGCGGTTCCGGTCCCGGACGCGGCCGCCGCCAGCCGGCCGACCGAGGCGATGAACGCCTCGCCGCGCGCGGGGTAGTTCGCGAACATGTCGAAGGAGGCCCCCACGGGGGCGAGCAGCACGGTGTCGCCGGGGCGGGCGAGGCCGGCTGCGGCGGTGACGACGCGGTCCATGGCCCCAGTGTCGGTGTCCGGAACGTCCACGACCGGGACATCGGGGGCGTGTCGCGCGAGTGCCTCGGCGAGCCGGTGCCGGTCGCGTCCCATCAGCACCGCGCCGCGCAGCCGCCCGGCGCAGCTGCGCACGAGGTCGTCGACGTCCAGGCCCTTGAGCAGGCCGCCCGCGATCCACACCACCGGCCGGTAGGCGGCCAGCGACGCCGCCGCGGCGTGCGGCTGGGTCGCCTTGGAGTCGTTGACGTAGGCGACGCCGCCGACGTCGGCGACGTGCTGGATGCGGTGCGGGTCGGGGACGAACGCCCGCAGCCCCTCCCGGACGGCCTCGGGCGGTACCCCGAACGCGCGGGCCAGGCCCGCCGCGGCCAGCGCGTTCGCCACGTTGTGCGGGGCGAAGGGGCGGACGTCGGCGAACGCGGCCAGCTCGGCCGCCTCGCTCGCCGGGTCGGCGGTGAACGCCCGGTCGACCAGCAGGTCCTCGACCACGCCGAGCTCGCCGGGGCGGGGCACCCGCAGGGTGAACCCGGCCCGGCGCGGCGCGTCCGCGCTCTCGGCGAGCGCCGTGGAGGTGGCGTCGTCGGCGTTGTAGACCGCGACGGTTCCCGGTGCGAAGATCTTGGCCTTGGCGCCGACGTAGGCGTCCATGCCGCCGTGCCAGTCGAGATGGTCGGGCGCGACGTTGAGCACGGTGGCCGCCGCGGGGGCGAGCGAGGCGGACCAGTGCAGCTGGTAGCTGGACAGCTCCACCGCCAGCACGTCGTACGGCCCGGTCACCGCCTCCACGATCGGCGTGCCGACGTTGCCGACGGCGAGGGCCTCGTGCCCGGCCGCGGTCAGCATGCACGCCAGCATCCGCACGACGGTGGTCTTGCCGTCGGTTCCGGTGATGGCGAGCCACGGCGCCGCCCCCTGGGCGGGCCGCAGCCGCCACGCCAGCTCCACCTCACCGATGATCTCGACGCCGGCCGCCGCCGCGGCGGCGAGCAGCGGCACGTCCGGCCGCCAGCCCGGCGAGGTGACGACGAGGGCGGTGCCCGCCGGGAGGGACTCCCCGTCGCCGAGCCGGACGGTCACGCCGCGGGACTCCAGCTCGGCGGCGTGCGCCCGCCACTCGGCGTCGTCGCGGGCGTCGACGGCGGTGACGCGGGCGCCGCGCCCGGCGAGGGCGCGGGCCGCGGCCCGGCCCGACACGCCGAGCCCGGCGACGCAGACGGGCAGGCCGTCCCAGGGGCGGGTGGTCACTTCTTCGGCATCCATTCCAGGTAGAACAGGCCGATGCCGATCGCGACGAACAGCGCGGACATGAGCCAGAACCGCACGACGATCGTGGTCTCGGCCCAGCCGGACAGCTCGAAGTGGTGCTGCAGCGGCGCCATCTTGAACACGCGTTTCCCGGTCATCTTGAACCCGCCGACCTGGATCATCACCGACAGGGTGATCATCACGATCAGCCCGCAGAGGATCGCGAGCAGGAACTGGGTCCGGGTGAGGATGGCCAGGCCGACCAGGACGCCGCCGAGGGCCAGCGAGCCGGTGTCGCCCATGAAGATCTTGGCGGGCGGGGCGTTCCACCACAGGAAGCCGAACACGCCGCCGAGGACGGCGGCGGCCACCACCGCGAGGTCGAGGGGGTCGCGGACGCTGTAGCAGTTGGGGGCGAGGGCGAAGTCGTAGCAGCTGTTGCGCAGCTGCCAGTTCCCGATGATCACGTAGGCGGCCAGCACCATGCCGGCCGGGCCCGCCGCGAGGCCGTCGAGGCCGTCGGTGAGGTTGACGCCGTTGGACATGGCCGCGATGAGCAGCAGCGCCCAGACGACGAACAGGTACGGGCCGATCGAGGGACCGAAGTCGCGCAGGAAGGACAGGTGGGGGTCGGCGGGGGTGATGTCGTAGCCGTTGGGGAAGTTCAGCGAGGCGACCGCGAAGACCACGCCGACCAGGATGATGCCGATCATCTTGGCGCCGCTGCGCAGCCCGAGGCTGCGCTGCTTGAACACCTTGATGTAGTCGTCCACGAACCCGACCAGGCCGAGGCCCGTCATCAGGAACAGCACGAGGACGCCGGAGACCGTGGGGGCGTCGCCGGTGACCAGGTGCGCCGCCGCGTACCCGACGAGCGAGCCGACGATGAACACGGTCCCGCCCATGGTGGGGGTACCGCGCTTGGTGAGGTGCGCCTCGGGGCCCTCGTCGCGGATCATCTGGCCGTAGCCCAGCCGGTTGACGATCCGGATCCACACCGGCGTGCCGACCATCACGAAGATCAGCGCGATCCCGGCGGCGATGATGATGTTGGTCATCGGCCCGCCTCCGCGCCGGCGGCCCGGCCGTCCAGCAGCGCCGCGGCGACCCGTTCGAGCCCGGCCACCCGGGAGCCCTTCACCAGCACGACGTCTCGCGGCCGGAGCCGCTCGCTGAGCGCGGTCACGGCCGCGCCGACGTCATCCACCTGTACGCACTCTCCCGTCCATGAAGCCACCCGCGCGGCTCCTTCGGCCATCGCCGCCGCCTTCGCGCCGACCACGACGAGGCCGGCGACGCCGCTCCGCGCGGCGTGCTGTCCGATCTTGGCATGTTCCGCGGCGGAGGCGGCGCCCAGTTCGGCCATTTCCCCCAGGACGGCGTACGCGCGCCGGCCGCGGGCCAGGTGGGCGAGCGTGTCGAGCGCCGCGGCCGTCGACTCGGGGTTGGCGTTGTAGGCGTCGTTCACCACGGTGACGCCGTCGTCCCGCTCGGTGACCTCCATCCGCCACCGGCTCACCGGATCCGCCTCCGACAGCGCCGCCGCGACCGCCGCGAGGCCGAGGCCCGCCGCCCGCGCCGCCGCCGCGGCGGCCAGCGCGTTGGGCACGGCGTGCGCGCCGTGCAGCCGCAGCGCGACCGGTGCCGTCCCCTCGGGGGTGACGAGGGTGAACCGCGCCCGGCCCTGCTCGTCGAGCGTCTCGTCCTCGGCGCGGACGGTCGCGTCCGCCGCGCGGCCGAAGGTGACCACGCGGCCCGGCGTGCGGGCGGCCATCGCGCTCACCAGGGGGTCGTCGGCGTTGAGGACGGCGGTCCCGTCCGGCGGCACCGCCTCGGCCAGCTCGCCCTTGGCGCGGGCGATGGCCTCCTTGCTCCCGAACTCCCCCACGTGCGCGGTGCCGACGTTCAGGACCACGCCGACGTGCGGCGGCGCGATCCCGGTCAGGTAGGCGATGTGGCCCGCGCCGCGGGCGCCCATCTCCAGCACCAGGTACCGCGTGCCCGCGTCGGCGCGCAGCACGGTCAGCGGCAGCCCGATCTCGTTGTTGAACGAGCCCGGCGGCCACACGGCGGGGCCCGCCCGGCTCACGACCTGCGCGATGAGGTCCTTGGTCGAGGTCTTGCCCGCCGACCCGGTGACCGCGATGACGGTGGTGCCGGGGAGCCGGGTGAGGACGCCCCGGGCCAGCCGCCCGAGCGCCTCCTGAACGTCGTCGACGACGACGGCGGGCCCGTCCACCGGGCGCCGCGCGAGCACCGCGGCGGCGCCGGCGCCGAACGCGGCCGGCACGAACGCGTGCCCGTCCGAGCGCTCGCCCTGCAGAGCCGCGAACAGCGCCCCGGGCTCCACCGCCCGGGAGTCGATGACCACGGGCCCGGTCACCACCGTGTCCGGATCCCCGTGCGGAGAACCTCCGGTGATGTCCGCGATCGTCGACAGCGGAAGTGGGATCACGCCTACGTCCCGTCCCCTCTTCTCTCCTGTTGGAGGCGTCGCAGCGCCGCGCGGACGACCTCGCGGTCGTCGAACGCGTGCACCTCGCCGGCCACGTACTGTCCCTGCTCGTGCCCCTTGCCGGCGACGACCAGGACGTCGCCGCGGCGGGCCCGGCGCACGGCCAGCCCGATGGCGGCGGCGCGGTCGGGTTCCACCACGATGTGGGCCCGGTGCGGCTGCGGCACCTTCAGCCCGCCCTCGACCATAGCGGCGAGGATCGCGAGGGGGTCCTCCGACCGCGGGTTGTCGTCGGTGAAGTACGCCATGTCGGCGAGCCGGGCCGCGGCCTCGCCCATCAGCGGCCGCTTGCCGCGGTCGCGGTCGCCGCCGCAGCCGAGCACCACCGTCAGGGTCCCCTCGGTGACCGGGCGCAGCGCGGTCAGCACCGCCTCCACGGCGCCGGGCTTGTGCGAGTAGTCGACGAGCGCGACGAACTCCTGCCCCTCGTCGACCCGCTCCAGCCGGCCGGGGACGCCCGGCAGGTCGCCGACGCCGCGGACGGCGGCGGGCAGCGCGATGCCCGCCTCCACCAGCGCGACGATCGCGGCGAGCGCGTTGGCCACGTTGAACGGCCCGGCGAGCCGGACGGCGGCGTCGGCCTCGACGCCGCCGGGCCCGACGACCCGGAACACGCTGCCGTCGGCGCCCACGCGCACGTTCTCGGCCCGCCAGTCGGCGGCGGGGTCACCGGTGGCCGAGAAGGTCGTGGTCGGCACCGTGGCGATCTCCAGCAGCTCCCGGCCGTAGTGGTCGTCGAGGTTGACCACGCCGACCCGGGAGTACTCCGGCGTGAACAGCCGCGCCTTGGCGAAGAAGTAGTCCTGCATCGTCGGGTGGTAGTCCAGGTGGTCCTGGGACAGGTTCGTGAAGACGGCCACGTCGTAGCGCGCCCCGCCGACCCGTCCCTGCGCGAGGGCGTGGCTGGACACCTCCATCGCCGCGGCCCCGACGCCCCGCTCCCGCATCATCGCGAACAGGGCGTGCAGGTCGGTGGCCTCGGGCGTGGTCAGCGAGCTCGGCACCCGCTCGTCGCCGACCCGGATCTCGACGCCGCCGACCAGGCCGGTCCTGAGCCCGGCGGCGCGCAGCCCCGCCTCCAGCAGGAACACGGTGGTGGTCTTGCCGCTGGTGCCGGTGGCGCCGATGAGCAGCAGGTCGCGCGCGGGCTCCCCGTACACCCACGCGGCGGCGTCGCCGAGCCTGGCGCGGACCCCCGCCACGGCCAGCACCGGCAGGCCGGTCGCCGCAGCCCGGTCGTAGCCGTCGGGGTCGGTGAGGACCGCCGCCGCGCCGGCCGCCGCGGCCTGGGCGCAGAACTGGGCGCCATGGGCGCTGGCGCCCGGGAGCGCCGCGTAGAGGTCGCCGGGCCGTACCGCGCGCGAGTCGTGCGTGATGCCGGTCACCGACACCTCGGCCCAGCCGCCCTGCTCGATGCCGAGGAGCGCCGCGAGCCCGTCGAGCGGCCGGGCCGGATTGGTGGTGGGGCGCATGACGTGTCTTTCGTTGCGAGCGGAACGGGAAGATCGGGCTACGGATCGTGAACTCACGGCGAGGAGGGTACTCGGTACCGTCAGCCCCCGGCGTAGATCTTGACGATCGGCGGCCTGCTGCCCGTCGGCGGGATCTTCATCGTCTGCAGGGCGAAGCTCATCACGTCCTTGAAGACGGGAGCGGCCGCATCGCCACCATAGTGGCTGCCCCGCTTGGGGTCCTGCACGACGACCTGGACGACGAGCCGCGGGTCGTCCGCGGGGGCGAACCCGGCGAAGGAGGCCGTGTAGCCGCCGTCGGTGTAACAGCCGCAGGCGGGGTTGACGCGGTCGGCGGTGCCGGTCTTGCCCGCCACGCGGTACCCGGGGATCTGCGCCTTCGGGGCCGTGCCCTCCGGCGTGGTGACGCCCTCCAGCATGTCGCTGATCTGGCGCGCGGTGGTGGCGCTGATGACCTGCCGGCGCGGCGGCTGCGGCGCCGGGGTGAACCGGTCGTCCGCGCCGACGGTGCCGGCCACCAGCGTCGGCGCGACGCGGACGCCGCCGTTGGCGATGGTGGCGTACACGCTCGCCATCTGCACGGCGGTCACCGAGACGGTCTGGCCGAACGAGATCGGGTAGCGGTCGGTGCCCGACCACTGGTCCGGCGGCTTGAGCAGCCCGGCCGTCTCACCCGGGAGCGGGAGGCCGGTCTTCTGGCCGAACCCGAAGTCGCGCAGCGTCTGGTAGAGCTGCCGGCCCTGGCCGGAGATGCGCTCGCTCGCCAGGATGGTGCCGACGTTGCTGGACTTGGCCAGCACCCCGGCGAACGTGAGGTTCTCGGTCGCGTGCGGGTGCGAGTCGTGGAAGACGCGGTCGTATCTCCTGATCTGGTACGGGACGGTGAACGGCGTCTCGGGGCGGACCCCGCCCTTCTCGATCGCGGCGGCGGCCGTGATGACCTTGCCGGTGCTGCCGGGCTCGTAGGAGTCCTGCACCAGCGGGCTGCCCCACCGGTCGGGGTCCCTGGAGTAGCGGTTCGGGTCGTAGCCGGGCGCCGAGGCCATCGCCAGCAGCCGGCCGGTGCGCGAGTCCATGACGATGACGGTGCCGCTGCGCGCGCCCGACGCCCTGACCTGCTTCTCGATCGCCTGCTGCGCGGCGAACTGCAGGTCGAGCATCAGTGTCAGGCGGACGCCCGTGCCGGGCACGGACGGGCGCTTCTGGTCCTCCCCCATGGGGATGTGCTGGCCGTCGCGGCTGATCTCCACCCGCTGCCAGCCCTCGCGCCCGGCGAGCATGTCGTTCAGGGAGTGCTCCAGCCCGGCGGCCCCGTCGCCCTGACCGTTCACGAATCCTATGACGCCCGCGCCGAGCGAATGGTTGGGGTATTCGCGGCGGTACTCGGGAAGAGTCCCGATTCCGAGGAAGCCCCAGGAGGTGATCAGCCTGGCCTGATCGGGCCGGACGCCGTGCGCGATGTAGGCGAACCGGCTCTTCGACCTGCCGAGCACCTTCAGCACGGCGGCGGGGTTCAGGCCGAGCACCGGCGCGATCGCGCCGGCGATCGCCTGCCGCTTCTCCGGCTTGATGATGTACGGGTCGGCGAAGATCGCGCGGGCCTCGACCGTGACGGCCAGCGACTTGCCCTGCGCATCGGTGATCGCGCCGCGCACGGCGGGCAGGTCGATCCGCTGGAGCCGCTGTTTCATCGCCTCCGCGGTGTACTTGCCCGACTCGATCGTCTGGAGCTGGACGAGGCGCCCGGCGAACAGCGACAGCACGAACGCCACGACGAGCAGCCGCCCGATCTCTCCCGGCACCGACACCGGCACCGGGTCCTCGATGGAGACGAGCAGCCGCCCGTCGGCGTCGTAGAGCC
>NZ_CAACVB010000212.1 GCF_900659635.1 Actinomadura roseirufa
TGTGCTCTTCCGATCTCGGCGGCGAGCGCGGCGCCGCTGGTCGCCGCCCAGGCCGCCACGGCGCGGGCCCGCTCGGCGGGCGCCGGGTACAGCCGGGTGATCATGGCCATGGAGGCGGGCACGCACGCGGCGGCTGCGATGCCGAGCACCGCGCGCAGGACGGCCAGCGTCCAGAGGTTCGGTGCGGCCGCGCAGGCCAGCGAGCCGAGGCCGAAGGCGGCGACGCCGGCCAGGAACACCCGGTGGGCCCCGTACCGGTCGGCGACGGCGCCGGCCGACAGCAGCAGGGCCCCGAAGACGACGGTGTATCCGGTGACGGCCCACTGGAGGCCGGCGACCGTCCCGTGCAGGGAGCGCGCCAGATCGGGCTCGGCCACCGAGAGCACCGTCGTGTCGAGCAGCACCATGAAGTAGCCGAGGGAGATGCCGAGGAGCGCCGGGCGGCGGCGCGAGCCCGCCCGGTCCGGCATGGCGGGCGGGGTGGAGGTGAGGGTTGTGCTCATGGCGCACCAGTCTCCGGAGCGGCGCCTCGGCCCTCCACCGCCGCGGCCGGACGGGGCGTTCGGAATACCCGAACGCCCCGGGCGGGTTGCCTCGAACATGGAACTGCGCCAGCTGCGAACCTTCGACGCGGTCGTCGCGCACCGCACGGTCACCGAGGCCGCCCACGCGCTCGGCCTCGCCCCCTCGTCGGTGTCGGACCAGATCCGCGTGCTGGAGCGCTCCCTCGGCGTCGCGCTCTTCGACCGGGGCCCCGCGGGGATGCGGCTCACCCCGGCCGGCGAGCGCCTGCGCGGCTGGGCCGGGCGGCTGCTCGGCCTGGCGGAGCAGGCCCGCCGCGAGGTCACCGAGACCGCCGCGGTGCTGCGGCTCGGCGCCCTGGAGTCGATCGCCGCCGCGTACGTGCCCGGGGTGCTGGCGCGGCTGGCCGAGCGCCGGCCCGGCCTGCGCGTGGAGATCAGCTCGGACGCCTCCCGCGACGAGCTGCTGGACGCGGTCGCCGCCGGGGAGCTGGAGGCCGCGCTGCTGCTGGACACCGGCGCCGGCCTGGGCTCGCTCGGCTTCGCTCCACCCGCGGCGCCGCTGGACTTCCTCGACCTCGAACCCGTGCCGCTCGCCCTGGTCGCCGCCCCCGGGCACCGGCTCGCCGGGGCCGCGCGGGTCGTCCCCGCGGACCTGACCAGGGAGCGGCTGCTCCTGAACGGGCCCGCCTGCTCGTTCCGGATGGCCGCCGAGCGCGTGATCGGCCCGGAGGTGGAGCGGGTCAGGGCCGGGAGCGTGACGGTGATGAGCTCGTGGGCCGAGCGGGATCTCGGCATCGCGCTCGTCCCCGAGTTCGCGGTCGGCGACCGGCTCGCCGCCGGGGCCCTCGTCCGGCTGGCGTTCGAGGCGCCCGCGCTCAGCCTGCGCCTGGTGTGGCGGTCCGACCGGGAGGGGCTCCCGGGCCTGCGGGACGTCCTGTACGCGGGCGCGCTCACGGGGTCCGGGCCCACCTCCTGACCTGACGGGTTCGGACGCCGGAGACCGCCGGTCCTATGGCCGGGGGTCGCGCAGGACGGTGACCAGGTTCGCGGCGACGATCGTGAGGATGCCGAGCCACCGCGTCCAGTGCAGGGCCTGGCCGAGGACGAGCAGGCCCGCACCGGCGGCGAGCACGGGGTTGACGCTCATGAAGACCCCGAAGAAGCGGGCCGGGACGCGGCGCAGGGCGAGCAGATCGGCCAGGAACGGGACGGCCGACGACAGCACGCCCGCGGCGCCCGCGCACGCCAGCGCGGCGAGGGTGGGCGGGTGCGCGGCGAGGACGGCCGCGCCGACCGGTACGAACAGCAGCCCGGACAGGCCGGCCGCGGCGGCCGGCCCCTCCGCGCCGGGCAGGGTCCGGCCCATGGCCCGGTTGAGCAGGATGTAGGCGGCCCAGCAGCAGGCCGCGAGGAGGCCGAGCCCGAGGCCGGTGAAGTCCGACGAGGGCTCCGGCCGGGTCAGCGCGACGACGCCGCCGGCCGCGGCCAGCGCGCAGCCGAGGTCGGCGCGGCGCCGGGACCCGGCGAGCGCGACGGCGAGGGGCCCGAGGAACTCCAGGGTGACGGCGAGGCCGAGCCCGACCCGCGCGACGGCCGTGTACAGGGACAGGTTCATCGTCGCGAACACCGCCGCCAGCGCCAGCACGAGCCGCCACTGCGCGCCGGTGAACGAGCGCGGCCGGGGCCGCCCGGCGGCCAGCAGCACCGCGGCGGCGACCCACTGGCGCACCGCCACCACCCCGGCCGGGCCGATCACCGGGAAGGCCAGCGCGCCGATCGCGGCGCCCGCCTGGTTGGCGGTCCCGCTCGCGAGCATCATCGCCACCCCGGCCCACCGGACCCGGCCGGGCCGCGCGCCGTCGAGAGGGCCCTGTGCGGGCGGGCCCTGTGCGGACGGGCCCTGTGCGGGCGGGCTCGCCGGGGTGGGCGCGTTCGCGTGCGCGGTCATGTCCCGAGCATGCGGCCGGTCCATGTTTGCGCAAAATGCATGGCCGGACCGATCTATACGCTGAAGTCATGGACATGGAGCTGCGGCAGCTGCGGGTGCTGGTCGCGATCGTGGACGCGGGCACCTTCACCGACGCCGCGATCGAGCTGGGGGTCTCCCAGGCGGCGGTGTCGCGGACCCTCGCGGCCCTGGAGCGCACGCTGGGGGTGCGGCTGCTGCGCCGCACCAGCCGCCGGGTGGCGCCGACCGCGACCGGGGCGCGCGTGCTGGCGCGGGCGAGGCGGCTGCTGGCCGAGGCGGACGCGCTGGTCCAGGACGCGGCGAGCGGGCACGCCCTGCTGCGGATCGGGTACGCCTGGTCGGCGATGGGGCGGCACACCGTCGCCTTCCAGCGGCGCTGGCCGCGCCGGTGGCCGCACGTCGGCCTGCGGCTCGTCCGCACGAACACCGCGACCGGCGGGCTCGCCGAGGGGGCCTGCGACGTCGCCGTGGTCCGGACCGCCCCCGACGCCCGCCGGTTCGACTCGGTCATCGTCGGCGTGGAGCCGCGGTACTGCGCGATGGCCTCCGACGACCCGTGGGCGCGCCGCCGCTCGGTCCGGCTGGCCGACATCGGCGCCCGCACGCTGCTCATCGACCCGCGGACGGGCACGACGACACTGGAGCTGTGGCCGCCGGAGGCGCGCCCGGCCACCGAGCGGACCACCGACATCGACGACTGGCTGACCGCGGTCGCGGGCGGGCGGTGCGTCGGCGTCACCGCGCGCGGCACGGTCGAGCAGTACCCCCGGCCCGGCGTCGTCTACCGGCCGGTCCGCGACGCCGCGCCGGTCCCCGTCCGGCTCGCCTGGTGGCGCGACGACCCGCACCCGGCCGTCCGGCACGCCGTCGAGCTGCTCACCGAGTTGTACGGCGCGTCCTGACCCGCCCCCGGCGGGCCGCCGCGCACCGCCGTTTGCCCTCCCCCGCCCCGGGTACCGGCACCGCGAAACCCATCGCGGCCAGGGAGAACGCATGGCTGGACGGAACAGTGGCCCCCAGGCCGGGAACCTGGTCACCGACATCGCGCGCGGGGTGGACGAGCGGCTCGGCTCGGCGGGCTTCCTCAGGCGGAACCTGCGGAAGGCGTTCCCGGGGCACTGGTCGTTCCTGCTGGGCGAGATCGCGCTCTACTCGTTCGTCGTCCTCGTGATCACGGGTGTGTACCTGACGCTGTTCTTCCGGCCGAGCGGCGCGCAGGTCGTCTACGGCGGCTCGTACGCGCCCCTGCGCGGCCTCAAGATGAGCGAGGCGTACGCGTCCACGCTGAGGCTGTCGTTCGACGTGCGGGGCGGGCTGCTGATGCGGCAGATCCACCACTGGGCGGCGAACGTCTTCGTCGCGGCGATCTGCTGCCATCTGCTGCGCATCTTCTTCACCGGCGCGTTCCGCAAGCCGCGGGAGATCAACTGGCTGATCGGGGTGGGACTGTTCACGCTCGCGCTGGCCGAGGGTTTCGCGGGCTACTCGCTGCCGGACGACCTGCTCTCGGGGACCGGGCTGCGGATCGCGCAGGGCATCATGCTCTCGCTGCCCGTGGTCGGGACCTACGTCAGCATGTTCGTGTTCGGCGGCGAGTTCCCCGGGCAGGACTTCGTCCCGCGCCTGTTCACCGTTCATATTCTTCTTATTCCGGGCATTCTATTCGGTCTGATCACCGCGCACCTGATGATCCTCTGGCACCAGACGCACACGCAATGGCCCGGCAAGGACCGGCGGGAGCGGCTGGTGTCGGGCCATCCGACCTTCCCGCACTTCGCCGCGCAGAGCGCCGCCTACTTCCTCTACACCTTCGGCGTTCTCGCGGCGATGGCCACGGCCCTGCAGATCAACCCGATCTGGCTGTACGGCCCGTACGAGCCGTCGCAGGTCTCGACGGGCTCGCAGCCCGACTGGTACGTCGGGTTCCTGGAGGGGTCGCTGCGCATCATGCCGCCGCTGTCCACCACGGTCGCCGGGCACACCGTCAGCTGGAACGTGCTGCTGCCCGCGGTGATCCTGCCGGGGGTGTTCTTCACCTGCATCGCCCTGTACCCCTTCGTCGAACGCTGGGCCACCGGGGACTACCGCCTCCACCATCTGCTCGACCGGCCGCGCAACGCCGCGACCAGGACGGCGATCGGCGCCGCCGCCATCGCCTGGTACGGGAACCTGTGGGCGGCGGGCGGCAACGACGTCCTGTCCTACGCCTTCGGCCTCCCGTTGTACGCGACGACGTGGTTCTTCCGCGCCGGGTTCTTCGTTCTGCCCGTCCTCGCGTTCGCCGTCACCCGCCGCGCCTGCCTGGCCCTGCAGCGCCGCGACCTGCGCGTCCGGGAGGAGGGCGTGGAGAGCGGCCTGATCTCGCTCACGCCGGACGGCGGCTACACCGAGCGGCACGAGCCCGAGCCGGACGAGCGGGAGGCGGTGCTGCTGGCGCGGCAGCCCAGGGAACTGGTCGCCTCGTATCCGCGCCACTTCATCCCGCTGCCGACGCCGAGCCGGGCCCGCGCCCAGGTCCGGACCCGCCTCAACCGGTTCTACCTGAACTACCAGAGCGAGTCCTATGGCGGCGGGCAAGGCGACCAGAGAGTCGGCGGCGATGGGGAGGCCGGAGACGGAGTGCCGATCAAGAAGGACGGCCAGAGCGAGGGCTGAGCCCCCGCCGGAGGACGCTCACTCCCGGGGCCGAGGCAACGCGGGCTCGGCCTCCCGGGGCGGTTCCAGCGGCGGATAGTGCAGGTCGAAAGCCGGGCGCATCGAGCGGATGCGCGGCATCGCGGTGAAGTTGTGCCGGGGCGGCGGGCAGGACGTCGCCCATTCCAGCGAGCACCCGGCGCCCCACGGGTCGTCGGTGTTCACCCGCTCGCCGCGCCGGTGCGTCCGCCAGACGTTCCACAGGAAGGCGAAGGTGGACGCGCCGAGGACGAACGAGCCCAGCGAGGAGACGAGGTTCAGCGTCCGGAACTCGTCGGCGTAGTCGGACACGCGCCGGGGCATGCCCTCGGCGCCGAGCCAGTGCTGGACGAGGAACGTCGTGTGGAAGCCGGCGAACAGCGTCCAGAAGTGGATCTTGCCCCAGGTCTCGTTGAGCTTCTTCCCGGTCATCTTGGGCCACCAGAAGTAGAAGCCGCCGAACATGGCGAACACCACGGTGCCGAAGAGGACGTAGTGGAAGTGGGCGACGACGAAGTAGGAGTCGGTGAGCTGGAAGTCCATCGGCGGGGAGGCCAGGATCACGCCGGTCAGCCCGCCGAACAGGAACGTGACGAGGAAGCCGAGCGCGAACAGCATCGGCGTCTCGAAGGTCAGCTGGCCCTTCCACAGGGTGCCGACCCAGTTGAAGAACTTGATGCCGGTCGGCACCGCGATCATGAAGGACATGAACGAGAAGAACGGCAGCAGGACCTGGCCGGTGGCGAACATGTGGTGCGCCCACACCGTCATCGACAGCCCCGTGATCGCGATCGTCGCCGCGACCAGCGCGAGATAGCCGAAGATGGGCTTGCGGGAGAACACCGGGAGGATCTCTGTGACGATGCCGAAGAACGGCAGCGCCACGATGTACACCTCGGGATGGCCGAAGAACCAGAACAGGTGCTGCCACATCAGCGCTCCCCCGTGACCGGCGTCGTAGACGTGGGCCCCGAGCCTGCGGTCGGCCTCCAGGGCGAGCAGCGCCGCGGCGAGCACGGGGAACGCGATGAGCACCATCACGCTGGTCAGCAGCACGTTCCAGGTGAAGATCGGGACCCGGAACATCACCATGCCCGGGGCGCGCATGGCGATGATCGTGCTGATCAGGTTGACCGAGGTGAAGATCGTCCCGAGGCCGGACAGGACCAGCCCCATGGCCCACAGGTCGCCGCCGTGCCCCGGCGAGTACGACTCGGCGTTCAGCGGCGCGTAGGCGAACCACCCGAACGCCGCGGCGCCGCCCGGGACGACGAAGCTCGCCAGCACCATCGCCGCCCCGAACAGGAACAGGTAGTAGCTGAGCGTGTTGAGCCGGGGGAACGCCACGTCCGGGGCACCGATCTGGAGCGGGACGATCACGTTCGCGAACCCGGCGAACAACGGCGTCGCGAACAGCAGCAGCATGATCGTGCCGTGGATCGTGAACAGCTCGTTGTAGCGCTGCCCGGTCATCATCTGCAGGCCGGGATCGAGCAGCTCGGCGCGCATGGCCATGGCCATCAGCCCGGCGATCAGGAAGAGCGTGAACGAGGTGGTGAGGTAGAGGTAGCCGACGACCTTGTGGTCGGTCGTGGCGAGGATCTCGCCGAACCGGGTGCCCTTGCGGTGCCGCGCGAGCGCGTCGGCGACCGTGGTGTCGCCCCTTTCCTGGACGGACGTCATCCGGGTTCCCCCTCACCCACTCCCGAACCGGGGCTCTAACCCGAGGGCGCCCCTTCAAACGCGGCTCGCCGCGCGGCCGCCGGACGCGAGCGGCGTCACCGGGGCCCACCGTTCCGGCCTGATCGGGACGGGAGCGGGCACCGCCGCGCCGCCCGTGCCGCCGGCACCGAACGGCGGGCCGATCGGCCGCCCCTCGGCCAGCGCGTCGAGCCGGTGCAGGAAGATCCCCTCCCGCAGCGCCCACGGGCAGATGTCCAGGCGCGCGGCGCCGAGAACGTCCATCACGCTCTCGGCCACGATCGCCCCGGCGAGGATCTGGTGGGCGCGCGACGGCTTCACACCGCGCAGCCGGGCCCGCTCCTCGTCGGACCTCGCCGCCAGCTCGGGGATCCAGCCGAGCAGCTCGTTCCGGACGAGCGTCCGGGGCCGGTACAGCCCGGCCTTCGGCTTCGGCGTCCCGCACAGCCGGCCGAGCTGGGCGAAGGTCTTGGAGGTGGCCACGGCCCGGACGGCCGGCGGCCGCTCCAGGATCTCCGCCGTCGCCTCGGCGAGCACCGCCCGGACATGCCGGCGCAGCTCCTTGCGCCGGCGTTCGCTGACCGGCGGGCGGCCGGGCATGTGGTGCCGGGTGAGGCGGCCCGCGCCGAGCGGCAGCGACAGCGCGATCTCGGGCTCGCGTCCCGCGCCGTAGGCCAGCTCCATCGAGCCGCCCCCGATGTCGGCGAGCAGCAGCGGCCCCGCCGACCAGCCGTACCAGGCCCGCGCGGCGAGGAAGGTCAGCCGCGCCTCCTGCTCGCCGGTCAGGAACCCGAGGGTGACGCCGGTGCCCGCGCGGACCTCGGCCGCCACGTCGTCGCGGTTGGCCGCGTCGCGCAGCGCCGAGGTGGCCAGCGGGACGAGCTCGTCGACCCGCGCCGCGGCGGCCGCGGCGGCGGCCTCCCGCACCGCGCCGACCAGACGCCCGACGGCGGCGGGGCCGATCACCCCGTACCGGTCGGTGGCCTCGGCCAGCCGTACGGCGCGTTTGACGGAACGGACGGGAACGGGAGCGTGACCGGGGACGAGGTCGGCGATCCGCAGGTGCGCGGAATTGGAGCCGACGTCGAGCACCCCGATGCGAAGGCGGGGGTCCATGGCCATCTGTTTACCCTTTATTAACCTTCTTCAGTCAGGTGATCCCCTGGCGCGGGCCCGTCCTCCCCCCGCGCGGGACCGGGCCGCGGCGGGAACGCCGGACGACGTTTCGCCGCTCCGGGCCGGGTAGGGCCTCCCTGCAGCCGGTAAGGGAGACATCACCATGAAGGCACTGACCTGGCATGGCAAGCGGGACGTGCGCGTCGACGACGTGCCGGATCCGACGATCAAGGAGGCCGATGACGCGATCATCCGGATCACCTCGTCCGGGATCTGCGGCTCGGACCTTCACCTGTACGAGGTGCTCGGGCCGTTCCTCGCCGAGGGCGACATCCTCGGCCACGAGCCGATCGGCGTCGTCGAGGAGACCGGGAGCGGCGTGTCGCAGATCAAGGCGGGCGACCGCGTGGTCGTGCCGTTCAACATCGCCTGCGGGCACTGCCACCTGTGTTCGCTGCGACTGTTCGCGCAGTGCGAGACCACGCAGGTCCGCGAGCAGGGAATGGGCGCGGCGCTGTTCGGCTACACCAGGCTGTACGGGCAGGTGCCGGGCGCGCAGGCCGAGTACCTGCGGGTACCGCAGGCCCAGTTCGGCCCGATCAAGGTGCCGGAGGGCCCCCCGGACGAGCGGTTCGTCTTCCTCTCCGACGTGCTGCCGACCGCGTGGCAGGCGGTGGCCTGGGCGGACGTCCCGGACGGCGGGTCGGTCACGGTGCTCGGGCTCGGCCCGATCGGGCAGATGGCCGCCCGGATCGCCCGGCATCTCGGCCGCCGGGTGATCGGCGTCGACTTCGTGCCGGAGCGGCTGGAGATGGCGCGGCGGCACGGCGTCGAGGTCGTGGACGCCGACGCCGACCCCGACGTCGCCGAGACGATCCGCGGGCTCACCGGCGGCCGGGGCACCGACTCGGTGATCGAGGCGGTCGGGATGGAGGCGCACGGCTCGCCGGGCGCCAAGCTGGCGCAGACGATCACCGGGATGGTGCCCGACCGCGCCGCCGCCGCGCTGATGTCGCGCGTCGGGCTGGACCGGCTCGCGGCGCTCGGCACGGCCATCGAGGTCGTCCGGCGCGGCGGGACCATCTCGGTCATCGGGGTGTACGGCGGCATGACCGACCCGATGCCGATGCTGCGGATGTTCGACAAGGGCATCACGCTGCGGATGGGCCAGGCCCACGTCAAGAGGTGGATCGGCGACCTGATGCCGCTGGTCACCGACGACGCCGACCCGCTGGGCGTCATGGACCTGACCACCCACCGCGTGCCGCTGGAGAAGGCGCCGGAGGCCTACGAGATGTTCCAGAAGAAGCGGGACGGCGCCATCAAGGTGCTCGTCCAGCCCGGCCTCTGACACCCGGCCTCTGACACCCGGGCTCCGGACGCGGACGACCCCGGCACGTCATCGTGCCGGGGTCGCCGTGTCGTTGGGTCAGGGGGTCAGGGGGTCAGTGTGCGCATATGTGCCGGTTGGTTCGGGTTTGTGGGCATCAGCCCAGGGCGTAGGCGCGGATCACGGTCTGGTCGATCGCGTTGCCCTTCTCGTCCACCGCCTTGACGCGCAGGCCGACGAAGCCGTTGTGGCCCTTCGGCGGGTTGATCGGCAGGACGATCCGGCCCTTGCCGTCGGACTTGCCGGAGGCGACCTGGACCCAGGTCTTGCCGTCGTCGAACGTGGCCCAGCCGGTCACGTCGAAGTTCGGACGCGCCGTGGAGCCCTTCTGGTGCACGAGCTCCACCGGGACGGCGTGCCGGGCGGCGCGCACGCGGTTGGTGAGGTCGGTCGGCGGACGCGGCTTCGCGAGAACCACCGGAACGTCCTCGCCCTTTCCGTTCTCGACGTTCACCGTCCATTCGGTGCTGCTGTGCGTCGACTGGGGCATGTCGGTCTGGTCGATGTCGGCCACGATGCGGTAGCGCCCGGGCTCGCCCACCCCGCACCCGGGGAAGGCCGGGGCGTCGCAGACCTGCTCACCGTCCCGGAAGACGCGGGTGCGGGCGGTGTAGGTGTAGATCAGCCCCCCGCCGTCGGCGCCGGGGATCGGCCACGGCGCCGAGTCCCAGACGTCGCCCCAGTTGTACGGGGACGTGAAGCCCGTGCCGGACTCGCCCGAGACCAGCAGCGGCTTGTTGAAGGCCGGCCCGGCGGCGATGGGCGAGGTGAAGATGTCGCGGCTTGTCACGCTGCCGGCGGCCAGCGCCGGCGACTCGACCCCCCACTGCGGATAGGTGAAGGTCGGGGTGCCCACGGTGATCAGGGACGTCCGCGAGAGGCCCGGCGTGACGTAGTCGACCCGGTCGTAGCCGGCGTCGAACTCATGCCCCCACTTCGGCACCCGGCCGGAGTCCGTGACGCCGCCGAGCCAGGTGACCTCCTGCAGCCTGAGGCCGGGAGACGGAGCCCGGAGGCGGGTGTGCACGGTCGCCAGGTCCGACGCCTTCACGGTGTAGGAGCCGCTGGAGGGAATCGGCCCGAACGGGAACTGCAGGTCGTAGACGTAGGGAGTCGGAACATTGGAGTCGATGGTGAGCTGGTCTCGGCCCGCGCCGACCGCGCGGGCGATGTCGGCGCCCTCCTTCGCGGTCACGACCACGCCCCAGAGACGGCCCCCGAAGCGGAGGGGGTCGGCGATGCGGACCGGCCGGCCCGAGTCCACCCCGACCACGACCCCGATCGCACCGGCCTTGCTGACCCTCTCGACCTCGGGGTGGACGGAAAAGTCGAACGGGTTGCTGCGCGGCGCCTGCCGGATCAGCGCGACCTTGCCGCGCAGATCCTTGCCGTTCACGGCCCCTTCCGATCCGTCTCCCACGTCGACCAGCCGGTACCGGCCGTCCCGGACGTCCGGGGCGCTGCACGCGGTGCAGTAGCCCCGCAGGGGCACGGGCTTGACCTGGACCCCGCCCACCCAGGCCGTCATGAACGGGGCGGAACGGCGGACGTCCAGGGCGAGGCCGTAACCGGGCGCCCGCTGTTCGGCGGGGAGCGTGTACATGCCGAAGCCCGGTCCGATGAGCTGGGCGCCGGAGAACTCCTGCCGGCCGTGCGAGAGCTTCTGGGACCACTGGACGGTCGCGCCCAGGTTGACCGAGGGACGGGGCGTCCGCACCTCGAGCGACGGCGCCTTGCTCCCGTCGAGCTGAAGCTCGGAGTTCCGGTCGACGGTGACCGTGCGTCCCTCGACGAACACCCGGTGGTCCGCCCCGCCCAGCATGGCGGTCACCGTGTAGGTCCCCTTCGGGAGACCACCGTTGCCGGTGCCGTCCACCGAGTCGAACAGCACCCTGCCGTTCTGGAAGTAGCCGTAGTACGTGGCGGCGCTGTTCTGGTCCGCCACCAGGACGTACGACGTCGCGGGGATGGGCGACTGGCCGTCGGCGTTCTTGGCGGCGATGTTGAAGCGGAACCTCTCCACGTCCCGCAACCAGGAGAGCGTGGTCTGCGTGAGCACCTTGCCGTCGGCGCCGACGCCGCGCAGGTAGCCGTAGTAGCCACCGGCGGGCAGGCTCTCCGGCCTGACCGTCACCTTCACCTCGGCGCTACCGCCTGCCGGCAGCGTGACCTTGTCCTGCGACAGGGTGAGGGTTCCGTCCGGCAGGGTCGCCGCCTCTTCGGTCATGTCGGACCCGTTGCCCCTGGACCGGCGCAGGCCCTTGGAGAACTCCAGGTCGACCGTGACGTCGGCGGAGGAGCGGTTGCGCAGCGTCACCGTCCCGGTGAGGGCGTCCTCTCCACCCGGCTGGTACGTTCCCAGCGACAGCGTGGGCTGGCCGGTGACCTGCGGGTTGATGGCCGATCGGACGTCGAGCACGCCGTTGCCGTGGCTGAGCGGGCTGGCCCCCTCGACGTCCCGGACGTCACGCGCGGTGGTCCGCAGCGTCTCGGCCAGCTGCTGGCCGGTCCAGTCCGGGTGCTGCTGGGCCAGGATCGCGGCCGCTCCGGCGACGTGCGGCGAGGCCATGGAGGTCCCGGTCATCGTCTGGTAGCCGCCCCCGGGGGCCGCCGCCGTGATCGCCGATCCCGGCGCCGCGATGTCGGGCTTGATCGCGTAGTCGCCCACCCGGGGGCCGTGCACCGACGAGGGCGCGTCGACGAACCCGTTCCGGTGGTCGACGTTCGCGACGGTCAGCGCCTTGTCGGCCGCGCCCGGCGAGCCGACGCCCATGAACCTGGGGCTGCACCAGCCGACGTTGCCCGCCGAGGTCACGAACAGCGTCCCGGAGGTCTCGCTGATCTGGTCGACCGCCTGGCTGAGCAGGTCCTTCCCGAACGAGGAGCAGCCGCCCAGGCTCATGTTGGCCACCTTGGCGCCCTCGGCGGCGGCCCATTCCATGCCCGCGATGATCGTCGAGTCGTACCCGGTGCCGTAGTCGTCGAGCACCTTGCCGATCAGCAGCCGGGCCCCGGGGGCGACGCCCCTGTACTTGCCGTCGGACGCGGCGCCCGTGCCCGCCGCGATCGACGCGACGTGCGTGCCGTGCCCGACGCGGTCGTCGGGCGGGCTGTTGGGGACGAAGCTCCGCGCCTTCTCCACCTGGTCCTTCAGGTCGGGGTGGTCGAGATCCGCGCCGGTGTCCAGCACGGCGAGCTTCACCCCCTTGCCCGTCAGGCCGGCCTCCCAGGCGGCCGGCGCGCCCACGGCCGGCACGCTGGTGTCGAGGGACGCCTTCACCCGCCCGTCCAGCCAGAGCTTGGTGTAGCCGTGCGCGAGCGCGGTCCGCTGGGTACCGGCCGCGTCCGCCCAGAAGCGGGTGGCCTGCGCCTTGTCGACCTCCAGCGCCTGGGCCGAGACGCTGCCCAGCTGCCGCCTGCGGGTCGCGCCCTGCGGCGCCACCGCGCCGGTGCGGGGCCCGACCGCGATCACGGGCAGCCGGTTCGTCTTCTGGTCCGAGTAACCGGAGCGTTCCAACTCCAGCAGATCGAACAACCGGGGGTCCAGCCGGTCGGCGCCCAGCAGCGGCAGGGCGCCCGCGGGCAGGGCGTAGAACTTGTCGCCCACCCGGCTGAAGAACACGTCGCCCTCGGGGGCGACGTCCTTGACCACCCGGCCCGACGGGTTGCCCTTCCGGTCCTTGACCAGCGCGACGACGTCGCCGGTCGGAAGCGTGAACGTCGGATCCTTCTTGTTCGCGGACGCCTGTCCCGGTTCCGGCCGGGGGCCGGGCCCCGGTCCGGCGCCGGCCGGCACCGCGGACGCCATCAGCGTCCCGGTGAGCAGTAGCAGTCCTGTCATGGCCGACGCGATCGGCCGACGGCGGCCGAGGCGTCTCGATGGAGCGCCAGTGCTCCTCTGGTCAGGCACAGTACATACCTCCCGATCGCCACGCCGCCTCCCTGCGGCATGGAGATTCGCCCAGAAGGTACGTTTCGCCCGCCTTAACGATCAAGGCCAAAAACGATCTTTAACGGGTGGTTCACGGTTCCGTTATATGAGACGGCGGGGACGGGACCGCCCCCGCCGGCCGGGCCGTCAGGCGCGCCGGTGCGACAGCGCGACGTCGAAACCGTCGCGACCTGCGCCGGTGAGGTGGAGCGGCACCGCCACCGGGGCGTACCCGGAGGCGACGAGGGTGTACTCCTCCCCCGCCAGGCCGCCGAACTCGTAGGCTCCGTCGCGCCCGGTGCGCGTGGTGGCGACCACGTTCCCCTCGACGTCGACCAGCGACACGTGCGCGTCGCGCAGCGCCGCTCCGGAGCGGTCGCGCACCGTGCCGCGCACCGCCGAGGCGGGGGCGAGCGCCACGTCCGCCCGGACGGGCGCGCCGCG
>NZ_CAACVB010000213.1 GCF_900659635.1 Actinomadura roseirufa
CGGCACCGGCGGCACCTCGGACCGCACCTCGGACCGCACGGGGCCGTCCGCGCGGCCGGCCCGGGAGACCGCCGCCGGGCTCGGCGCCTGGCAGCGCGGCACCCGCTCGGGCCGTGGCGACGGGCCGCCGGACGTCGAGGGGAAGGACCTGCGGCCATGACCACGGTGGCCGGCGACAAGGAGCGGGGCGGCACGATGGACGGGGCGAGGAACGACGGCATGGACAAAGGCATGGACGACGGCACGAACCGGCTCGGCTGGATGCTCGACGACGCCCTGCGGATGCCGGGCACGCGGTACGCGATCCTGCTGTCGGCCGACGGCCTGCTGATGGCCCACTCCGAGCGGATCGGCCGGGACGAGGCGGAGCGGCAGGCCGCGGGCATGGCGGGGCTGCAGTCCCTCGCCCGCAGCACCGCCGAGTTCTGCGGGAACGAGGCGACCACCTGGCGGCAGACGGTCAGCGAGTTCGACGACGGGTACGTGTTCCTCGTCGCGGCCGGGCCGGGCGCCTACCTCGCGGTGTCGGCGACGCAGCACGTCGACATGGAGGCGGTGTCGTTCCGGCTCCAGGAGCTCGTGCAGCGGCTGGGCCGGGAGATGACCAGCCCGCCGCGGCCCGGCGCGGGCGCTCCCGCATGATCCGGCGCCGGAACGAGCGCGCCCTGGTCCGCCCGCACGTGGTCACCGGCGGTCGCGCGCACCCGACCCGCAACGTCTTCGACCTGGTGACCCTGCTGATCGCCCCGCCGGACCAGCTCACCGGGCCGGGCCGGGACGCCGGGCTGTCGCCCGAGAAGCTCCGCATCGTCGAGCTGTGCCGGGGCGGCGCGCTGTCGGTGGCCGAGATCTCCGGGATCCTGCGGCTGCCCGTCGGGGTCACCAAGGTGCTGCTGTCCGACCTGGTCGACAGCGGCCATCTCATCACCCGGACGCCCGCCGCCGCGCCCCCGCCGGCGCGGGCCCGGATCCTCCAGGAGGTGCTCGATGGACTCCGCGCTCGCCTCTGAGACGCCCTATCTGCGCGACACCGTCCGGACCGCCGTCAAGATCCTCGTCGTGGGGCACTTCGCGGTCGGCAAGACGACGTTCGTCGGCGCGCTCTCGGAGATCCGCCCGCTGCGCACCGAGGAACGCATGACGCAGGCCGGCGCGTCCGTGGACGACCTCGCCGGGATCCGCGACAAGACGACCACCACGGTCGCGATGGACTTCGGGCGTCTCACCCTCACCGACGACCTCGTCCTGTACCTGTTCGGCGCGCCCGGCCAGCAGCGCTTCACCCGGCTCTGGCACGACCTGGCGGTCGGCGCGCTCGGCGCGCTCATCCTGGTGGACACCACGCGCCTGGAGGAGTCGTTCGCCGTCATGGACATCGTGGAACGGCAGGGCCTGCCGTACGCGATCGCCGTCAACCACTTCGACGGGGCGCCCGCCTTCCCGGCCGAGGAGATCCGCGAGGCGCTCGACCTCGACCCGGCGACCCCGCTCGCGTTCTGCGACGCCCGTGACCGCACGTCCTCGACGCGGGCGCTGATCGCCCTCGTCGAGCACCTCCGCACCCTCGACCAGGAGGCGCCGTGACCGACGACCCCACCCCGCCCGAGGCCCCCGCGCGCTTCCCCCTGTACGGCCCGGAGTACACCGAGTCGCCGGGCAGCGTCTACGCGGCGATGCGCGCGCACGGCGGAGTCGCGCCGGTCGAGCTCCTGCCCGGCGTCCCGGCGACGCTGATCATCGGGTACGAGGAGGCGCTGGAGGTGATGCGCGACCCCGGCCGGTTCCCCCGCGACGCCAGCCGCTGGGAACGCAAGATGGACCCCGGCTGCCCGCTGCTGCCCATGATGGGGTTCCGGCGCAACACCATGTCGGTCAACGGCGCCGTCCACGCGCGGCTCCGCTCCGCCATCACCGACAGCCTCGACCGCGTCGACGTCGCCGCGCTGCGCCGGCTCGTCGAGACGACCGCCGACGCGCTCGTCAGCGATTTCACCGCCGACGGCGAGGCCGATCTCGTCGGCCAGTACTCCCGCCCCCTGCCGATGCTGGTGTTCGCGGAGCTGTTCGGCTGCCCGCCGGACCTCGCCGGCCGGTTCGTCCGCGACATGCGCGACATCTTCGACGGCACCAATGTCCAGGAGGCGGACCAGAGGCTCCATCAGACCGTCCGCGAGCTGCTGGAGTTCAAGCGCGCGCGGCCGGGCGGGGATCTGACGTCCTGGATGATCGCCCACCCCGCGGGGCTCGACGAGAGCGAGCTGATCGAGCAGATCGTGCTGATGTTCGGGGCGGGCTCCGAGCCCCAGCAGAGCCTCATCGCCAACGGGGTCCGGCTGCTGCTGTCGGACGAGCGCTTCGCCGGCGACCTGTCCGGCGGCAGCCTCCCCGTCGAGGACGCCCTGGACGAGATCCTGTGGAGCGACCCGCCGGTGGCGAACTTCGGCTCCACCTACCCCCGCCAGGACCTCGACTTCCGCGGCCACCGGCTGCCCGCCGACGAGCCCGTCGTGGTCAGCTACGCCGCGGCGAACACCGACCCGACCCGCGCCGTCGCGCAGCGCGCGGGCAACCGCGCCCACCTGGCGTTCGCCGCCGGGCCGCACACCTGCCCGGCCAAGGGACACGCCCGGCTGATCGCCTCGGTCGCGATCGAGACGCTGCTGGACCGCCTGCCCGACATGGAGCTGGCGGTCCCCGCCGAGGAGCTCCGGTGGCGGCCCGGCCCCTTCCACCGGGCCCTGATCGCGCTGCCCGTCAAGTTCCCGCCGCAGCACTGAGGAGCCCGCCGCGGCACTGAGGAGCCCGCCCGGCCCCGTCAGGAGGACGGGCGGGTCTTGCAGTGGACCAGGAGCCCGGGCGTCGTCTCCCAGCCGATGAGCCGGACGAGCTTGTCGATGTGCGGCGACACCGAGTGCAGGACGAGCATCCGGCCGCGCTCGTCCAGCCCGCGCGCGGCCTGCGTGATCGAGCGGAGACCGGCGACGTCGATGAAGTCGACGCGGGCCACGTCCATGTGGACGTCGCCCGTGATCCTCGCCTCGACGGCCTCCAGCGCGCGGGCCAGTTCGGGCGCGTTCGACACGTCGACGTCGCCCGAGACGCGCAGCCACGGGGATCCGATGCCGGCGGTGATGCGCAGCAGCGCGGTGTCCAGCTCGACGAGGTCGTACCGGGGAGCGTGCTCCGGGCGCGATATCCCGAACTCGGGACCGCCCTCCCCGCCGGTGATCCGCCAGACCGTCATCCGCTCCTCGCCCTCGGACGGGCCGCCTCCAGCGGGCGATCCCGTATGCCACGATCTCACCTGTTCACACCTTCTGAACCCCAACGCGCGGGAAAAGCACCGGCGATAAATCGGAGGCGTCCGCCGGGCGCCCCGTTCTCCCCCGCGCGGGTGGTCCACCGGCCCCGGGGCGGGCCCGCGGTCAGAGCATCGGGAGCAGCCGGGCGGGGGTGATCGGCAGGTCGCGGACGCGGACGCCGGTCGCGTGATGGACGGCGTTGGCGATGGCCGCGGCGGCGCCGACGATGCCGATCTCGCCGATGCCCTTGGTGCCCATCGGGTTCAGGTGCGGGTCGCTCTCCTCCACCCAGTCCGCCTCGATCGCGCGGACGTCCGCGCAGGACGGGACGTGGTACTGGGCGAGGTCGCGGGTGAGGTGGTCGCCGAACTCCTCGTCCATGACCGACTCCTCCAGGAGCGCCATGCCGAGGCCCATCGTCATGCCGCCGACGAACTGGGAGCGCGCGGTGACGGGGTTGATGATCCGCCCCGCCGCGAAGATCCCGAGCATGCGGCGGACGCGGACCTCGCCGGTGTCGGCGTCCACCTCCACGTCGGCGAACTGCGCGCCGAACGCGTGCCGGGCGTAGGCGTCGCGCGCCTCGACCTCCGCCGCCGTGTCCGCGGAGACCTCGACGCCCTCCGGCGGGACGGCGCCGTTCAGCCGCTCCCGCAGCGCCTCACAGGCGCGCACGACGGCGCCGCCCCAGCTGGACGTCCCGGCGGAGCCGCCCGCCACGGACGCCGCGGGGAACGCGCTGTCGCCGATCTCGACCGTCACCCGGCCCAGGTCGGCCTTGAGCGTCTCGGCGGCGATCAGCGTCAGCGCGGTGCGGGCGCCGGTGCCGATGTCGGCGGCGGCGATCCGGACGGTGAAGGTGCCGTCGGCGTCCGCGCGCGCCGTCGCCCGGTTGGGCCGCAGGTAGGCCGGGTAGGTGGCGGCGGCGACGCCCGTCCCGCGCAGCCTGCGCCCGCTCCGCCGGACGCCGGGCGCCGGGTCGCGGCCGGCCCAGCCGAACCGGGCGGCGCCCTCGCGCAGGCAGGCGACCAGATTGCGGGAGCTGAACGGCAGGCCGCTCTCGGGCTCGCGGTCCGGCTCGTTGCGCACGCGCAGCTCCACCGGGTCGATCCCGGCGGCGACGGCCAGCTCGTCCATCGCCGACTCCAGCGCGAACATGCCGGGGGTCTCGCCGGGCGCCCGCATCCAGGACGGCGTCGGCACGTCCAGCCGCGCCAGGCGGTGCGACGTGCGGCGGTGCGGCGCCTGGTACATGACCCGCGTGGGCGTCGTGGTCTGCTCGGCGAACTCCCGGACGGTGGAGGTCTGCTCGACCGCCTCGTGCAGGATGGAGGTCAGCCGCCCGTCGGCGTCCGCGCCGAGCCTGACCCGCTGGATCGTCGGGGTGCGGTAGCCGGTGGTGGCGAACATCTGCTGCCGGGGCACCGCGAACTTCACCGGCCGGCCCGCCGCGCCGGCGGCCATCGCCGCGAGGACGACGTTCGGGCGCGGCGTCCCCTTGGAGCCGAACCCGCCGCCCACGTGCGGCGAGATGACCCGGACGTGGTCCGGCTCCAGCCCGAAGACCTGCGCGATCGTGGTCTGCACGACCGACGCCCCCTGGTTGGAGTCGTACAGCGTGAGCGTGCCGTCCTCGTGCCACTGCGCGAGCGTCGCGTGCGGTTCCATCGGATTGTTGTGCTCGGCGGGCGTCGTGTACGTCGCGTCCACGCGGACGGCGGCCTCCGCGAACGCCCCGTCCGGGTCGCCCAGCTCGGTGACGGCGGGGAACACCGGGTTGACCTTGGCGGGCGTGTAGAGGCCGGGGTGGTCGGCCCGCAGCCGCACGTCCGGCGGCTCGGCCACGTAGTCGACCCGGACGAGCCGCGCGGCCTCCCGCGCGGTCTCCAGCGTCTCGGCGACGACCGCGGCGACGAACTGGCCGCGGTAGGACACCGTCCTGGACTGGAACAGCGCCAGCTCGCCGTCCGGGACCTCGTGCAGGTGCGGCGCGTTCTCGCAGGACAGGACGGCCAGCACGCCCGGCAGCGCCAGCGCGGCCGTGGCGTCCACCGCCGTGATCTCGCCCTTCCCGACGGCCGCCTGGACGGCCGCGGCGTAGGCGACGCCCTCCACCGGGTACTCGACGGCGTACCGCGCCGTCCCGGTGACCTTCTCGGTGCCCTCCAGCCGGCGCAGCGCCGTCATGTCCCCTCCCCCAGCTCCATCAGCGTCCGGACGATCAGGTTGCGCGCGAGCGGCACCTTGTAGGCGTTGTCCCGCAGCGGCTCGGCGGCCTCCAGCTCGGCCTCGGCGGCGCGCAGGAACGACTCCTCGGTGGCGGCCGCGCCGCGCAGCGCGTCCTCGGCGCGGCGCGCCCGCCACGGCCGGTGCGCGACGCCGCCGAGCGCCAGCCGGACGCCGGTGACCACGCCGTTGCCGACCTCCAGCGCCGCCGCGACCGAGACGAGCGCGAACGCGAACGACGCGCGCTCGCGGACCTTGCGGTAGCGCGACGGCATGCCCAGCGGGGGCACCTCGACGGCGGTGACGAGCTCGCCGGGTTCGAGCGTGGTGTCGCGGTCGGGCGCGCCGTCCGGCAGCCGGTAGAAGTCCTCCAGCGGCACGACGCGCTCCCCGGACCGGCCGCGCACCCGGACCGACGCGTCCAGCGCCGCGAGCGCGACCGCCATGTCGGACGGGTGCGTCGCGACGCACGCCTCGGACTGGCCGAGGATCGCGAGGTTGTGGTGCTCGCCCTCGCGCGCCGGGCAACCGCTGCCCGGGTCGCGCTTGTTGCACGGCTTGGCGGCGTCCTGGAAGTAGGAGCAACGGGTGCGCTGCAGGAGGTTCCCGCCGACCGTCGCCAGGTTGCGGATCTGCCCGGACGCGCCCGCCAGGACGGCCTCGGCCAGCACCGGGTGCCCCTCCCGGACGCTCCGGTCCGCGGCCAGGTCGCTGTTGGTGACGGCGGCGCCGATCACCAGCCCCCCGTCGACCTCCAGCTCGACCCGGTCGTGCGGCAGGCGCGCCACGTCCACCAGCCGGGAGGGCGTCGCGACGCCGAGCCGCATCAGGTCGACGAGGTTGGTGCCGCCGCCCAGGTACACGGCGCCGTCCTCGTGCAGGGCCAGGGCCTCGTCGGCGGTCGCGGCGCGCTCATAGCCGAAGGGCCTCACGCCCCCGTCACCTCCCGGGACCGGCCGGCCGCGGCGTGGACCGCCGCGACGATGCCGGGGTAGGCGCCGCACCGGCACAGGTTGCCGCTCATCCGCTCGCGGATCTCGTCGTCGTCCAGGACCGGGTCGGCCGCGACGTCCGCGGCGGCGGCGCTGGGCCAGCCCTGGCGGACCTCCTCCAGCACCGCCGTGGCCGAGCAGAGCTGGCCGGGCGTGCAGTAGCCGCACTGGAACGCGTCGTGCTCCAGGAAGGACTCCTGGACGGCGCTGAGCCGCCCGTCCTCCTCCGCGAGCCCCTCCACGGTGACGACCCGCGCGCCGTCATGGGCGACGGCGAGGGCGAGGCAGGCGTTGGCGCGCCGGCCGTCCAGCAGGACGGTGCACGCCCCGCACTGCCCGTGGTCGCAGCCCTTCTTCGTGCCCGTCAGCCCGAGGTCCTCGCGCAGCACGTCCAGCAGCGACGAGCGGGTGTCCACGTCCAGGCGGTGCTCGGTCCCGTTCACGGCAAGGGCGACGGCGGCGCGCACGGGAACCGCGTCGCCGGTCGTGTTGGCGCTGTCCATGATCTCCCTCCTACCCCGGGGGGCGGGGGTCAGTCCGTGTCGGAGAGGATCTCCGCGACCTGCCGCGCGGTCTCGGTCGGCAGCGGCGCGGGCAGGCCGCGCCACTTGCGCGAGGCGGCCATCGCCGCGGCCCCGGCGCCGCCGCCATAGGCGACGGCGGTGACGAACGACGCCAGTTCGGGCGGCAGCTTGCGCTCCAGCAGCCGCAGGTTCATCCGGTACACGGCGGCGGTCGCGAACACCCCGAGCGTCCCCGCGAGCGCCCCCAGCCGCAGCGCGGGCACGCGCCGCCTGGCCTTGGCCGCCATCTCCTGCTGCGCCGCATCGACGATCTGCCGGACCAGCGCGAGGTTCTGCTCCACGGCATCGTTCGCCCGCGCCGCCTCCCTTGACCTGCTCATGACCCCGGCCTACCCGCCAGAAGGCGAAGGATTCAAGCGACAATCCTGTCACCTTACGTAACTTTGCCGGTGCTGTAAGTTGCGGACGAAAACGCCCCGCGCAGAGGAGACGGACCGGTGCAACCGTTCGAGCTGCCCGACTTCTACGTCCCGTACCCCGCCCGTCTCAACCCCCATCTGGAGGAAGCGCGAGCCCACAGCAGGGTCTGGGCGCGGGAGATGGGCATGCTCGACGACACCCGCGACCCCGGCACCCCCGAGATCTGGGACGAGGCCGAGCTCGACGCGATGGACTACGCGCTTTTGTGCGCCTACACCCACCCCGACTGCGACGGTCCGGAACTCGACCTCATCACCGACTGGTACGTCTGGGTGTTCTACTTCGACGACCACTTCCTGGAGGTCTACAAGAAGCCGCGTGACCAGAGCGGCGCCAAGTCCTACCTGGACCGGCTCCCGCTGTTCATGCCGTCCACCGCGGAGTCCACGGAGTCCACGGCGCCGGAGCCGGTCAACGCCGTCGAGCGCGGCCTGGCCGACCTGTGGGCGCGCACCGTCCCGGGCACGTCGGCGGCGTGGCGGCGGCGCTTCGCCGCGAGCACCGGCCACCTGCTGCGCGAGTCGCTGTGGGAGCTGGCCAACATCAGCACCGGCCGCGTCCCGAACCCGGTCGAGTACGTCGAGATGCGCCGCAAGGTCGGCGGCGCGCCCTGGTCGGCCGACCTCGTCGAGCACGCCGCCGGGATCGAGGTCCCCGAGCGGGTCGTCGCGACCCGCCCGCTGCGCGTGCTGAAGGACACCTTCGCCGACGGCGTCCACCTGCGCAACGACATCTTCTCCTACCAGCGCGAGACCGAGTCCGAGGGCGAGATCAACAACTGCGTCCTGGTCGTCGAGCGCTTCCTGCGCGTCGCGCCGCAGGTCGCCGCCGACACCGTCAACGACCTGCTCACCTCGCGGCTGCGCCAGTTCGAGAACACCGCCCTCACCGAGCTGCCGCAGCTCGCCGCGGACCACGCGCTGACCCCGGCCGAGCGCGCGGACGTCGCGGGCTACGTCAAGGGCCTTCAGGACTGGCAGGCCGGCGGGCACGAGTGGCACCTGCGCTCCAGCCGCTACATGAACAAGACCGCGACGCTCGGCATGTCCGCCGCGCGCCTGCCCGCCCTGCTCAGGTCCGCGCGGATCAGTCTTCCGCACGTCCCGTACCAGAAGGTCGGCCCGACCCCGCTGCCCGCCTTCGACATGCCGTACAGGGCGCGCGTGAACCCGCACCGCGACCGCGCCGCGCGCACCGTCGCCGCCTGGTGCGGCGCGATGGGCTTCTACGAGCCGCTCCCCCGCCACCCCGTCCCGCTCTGGACGGCCGAGCAGCTCGACGGCTTCGCTTTCGAGGTCTGCGCGGCGTCCCTCGCCCCGGACGCGTCCCCGGAGGCCCTGGACCTCGGCACCCAGTGGCTGGCCTGGGGCACCTATGGCGACGACTACTTCCCCGCCGTGTTCAACCGCGACCGCGACATGGCGGGCGCGAAGCTCTTCAACGCCCGCGTCACGGAGTTCATGCCACTGGACTGCGGCCCGGTGCCCGTCGCCGAGAACCCTTTTGAGAGGGGCCTGGCCGACCTGTGGTCCCGTACGGCCGCGCCAATGCCCGAGCGAGGCCGCCGCGAATTCCGGCTCGCCGTCGAGCACATGGTGGAGAGCTGGCTGTGGGAGCTGAACAACCACTTGCAGGGCCGCGTCCCCGACCCCATCGACTACCTGGAGATGCGCCGGCGCACGTTCGGCTCCGAGCTGACCATGGCCCTGTGCCGGCTCGGGCACGCCGCGGAGATCCCCGAGCACGTCTTCGAAACCCGCACGCTCCGCGAGATCGACGCCGCGGTGATGGACTACGGCTGCCTGCTCAACGACGTGTTCTCCTACCAGAAGGAGATGGAGTACGAGGGCGAGCTGAACAACGGCGTCCTCGCCGTGGAGAACTTCTTCGGCTGCGGACGCGACGAGGCCCTGCCCATCGTCAACGACCTGATGACGGCGCGACGCCGCCAGTTCGAGCACCTCGCCGCTGAGGAGCTGCCGGTCCTCGCCGCCGAGCTGGGCCTGGACGGCAGGGCACGGCGGGCCCTGGACGCCTACGTCGGGGAACTGCGCGACTGGATCGCGGGCGTCCACAAATGGCACCACGAGACCCGCCGCTACGACGAGCGCCCGCCCGCCCGCGACACCGGCCCGTCCCGCTTCATCAGGCCGACGGGCCTCGGCACGTCCGCGGTGAGCCTCTTCACGGCCCGCTGATTCAGGACCCGCTGATTCGGGACCCGCCGCCCGAGCCCTCGTCGGCGAGGGCGGCGCGGACCGTCATGAGGGCCTCGCCCAGCAGGTTGAGGCCCCGCCAGGAGCCCGGGTCCCCGGCCCGCTCGTCGTCGGCCGCCAGGCCGATGCCCCAGACGCGGTCCAGGGGGCTCGCCTCCACGAGGACGCGGGCGCGCGTCACGGCGAGGCGCGCCCGCAGGTCGCCGTGGTGGGTGAACTTGGCGAGGTTGCCCTCGACGACGATGCGGGAGCGGTGTTCCGCCCAGGTCCGCTCGTCGAAGCCCCGGACCCGCCGGCCGAGGGCCTGCGCGCGGGCCGGATCCGGGTCGGCGAGGACGTCGGCGGCCGTCGCCTCGTCGCCGAACAGGCGCGCCTTTCCCGCCATCATGTAGTGCTCGGCCGTGGCGTACGTCACGCCGCCGACGGTGAAGGGGGATTGCCACCACTGGCTCAGGTAGCCGGTGGAGCCGGCGGCACGCCAGAAGAAGAGGAACTTCGGACGGGCCTTCAGGGCGCCGGTGCTCGCCAGCTCGGGGACGTCCATGCGCCGAGGATGGCACCGGCGCGGCGCGTGGGGCCAGTGGTTTTCGCGGGAATGGGCGTCCACGGCGCGGGCGTTGTGACTGGTCGGAGCGGCCCGGTCCGAGGCACGGTCTAGACCATTTTGCCGAACCGGGTGGGTCATCGGGGAAAATCGGCCTTTCGGTCGGCCCCGGCCGAGTATCCCGGGCCGCCCGTTCTTGGATCTACGGGAGGACAGCAGCAGCGATGGACAACCCCCTGGCGAACCCTCGTCGCACCAAGCTCGACGCATGGCCGTCACGGCGGCCGGCGGACTCCGACGCCGACCAGGCGGGACGCCCCGCCGACGCCGAGTCCGCCGTGAACGAGGACGAACTCGCCGCCCGATGACCGGCCGCACGGCCGCCTCCGGGGCCCGTCCGCTTCGCGCGGGCGGGCCCCGGAGCGTTTCCGGCGCAATTCTGATCTTGTGAAATGCTGATCTTGTTGGCAAGATCCACCAAATCGTGACCCGTCGTAAATTTGGTGCTAAGTAGATTTAACGTATTCTTTCCCCTCGAGTGATGGGCTCGGCAGAGCCGTTCAGCGCTCACGGGGGGAGATCACTGAACCATGTTCGGCATGCCACATTCCGCCGGAAGATCCACTTTGGGATCCCGGCCGAAGGCACCACCGGTCCCGGCGGTCCCGGCACCATCGGTCCCAGCCCGCGCCGCACGGCGCGCGGCGCAGTGAGGCGAACGGCTCCCCACCCCCCGTTCTCGAACCGCCCACTCGCCACCCGCCTCGTCTCTTTGGGTGCCCTGGCCTGCGTCACCGTCATCTGCGGTGTGATCGCCTGGCACGTCGGCGTCAAGGTCGTCTACATGCGCGGCCACCTGCTGCTCGCCTCGTACACCGTTCTGGTCAGCGCGTACGTGCTGAGCCGGTTCGGGCTGGCCGCGTTCTACCGCCCACCGCGGGACGCCGGGATCACCCCGTCCGTCGCTGTCGTGGTGCCCTCCTACAACGAGGGCGAGGCGGTCGCGCGGACGATCCACTCGTGCCTCGGGCTGGACTATCCCCCGGACCGGCTGGAGATCGTCGTGGTGAACGACGGCTCCACCGACGACACGTGGGACCACATGCTCAAGGCCGCCGCCGAGTACCCGGAGGGGCGCGTCCGCTGCGTGGACCTCGGCACCAACCAGGGCAAGCGCGCCGCCATGGCGGCGGGCATCCGCGCGACGTCGGCGGAGATCCTGCTGTTCGTGGACTCCGACTCGATGCCCGCCCCGGAGTCGGTGCGGTACCTCGTGCAGGGGTTCGCCGACGCCAAGGTCGGCGCGGTGTCCGGGCTGACGTACGTGCGCAACGCCGAGCACAACGTCCTGACGCGGATGCAGGCCGCGCGCTACTACGTCTCGTTCCAGCTGCTCAAGAGCGCCGAGTCGGTGCTGGGCGCGGTCACCTGCTGCTCGGGCTGCTTCGCCGCCTACCGGCGGGCGGCCATCGCGCCGCTGCTCGACGCGTGGGAGCACCAGCGCTTCCTCGGCGTCGAGTGCACCTACGGCGACGACCGGGCGCTCACCAACCGGGTCCTGCGGGACGGCTGGACGACCCGCTACGACGCCCGCGCCGAAGCGTGGACGGACGCGCCCGACCGGTACCGCAAGTTCTTCCGCCAGCAGCTGCGCTGGAAGAAGTCGTGGAGCCGGGAGGGGCCGCTGCTGCTCGCGCACATCTGGCGGAGCCGCACCCGCGCCCTGCCGTCGGTCGCCGTGCAGACGATCGCGGGCATGCTCAGCCCGATCGTCGTCCTGTACAGCCTGACGGTCCCGCTCGCCGGGGGCACCTTCCCGCTGATCTACTTCCTCGGCCTGTACCTGGTGTCGATGGGGTACGCGCTGACCTACCGGATGCTCCGCAACGACGGCATGTGGATCTACGCGTTCGTCGGGACGTTCTTCTACGTCGCGTTCTCCCCGCAGCTGCTGTGGGCGATCGCGCGCATCCGCGACGGCAAGTGGGGCACGCGCGACGCCGAGCCGCCGCAGGCGGGACCGAACCCCGGGGCCGTCCCGGTGAGCGCGGCGGCCGGCGCCGATGGCTGAGCCAGACGCTCCGGCGCCCTGGGAACGCACACCGCCCGGCCGCCGGACCCGCGTGTTCCGGACCTTCACCGGCCTGGTGTTCCTGTGCTCTCTCGGCGTGGCGATCGCGACGTGGATCGCGATGAGCCGCCCGTTCGACCCGGGCCAGCGGTCGGCGCTGACCGTCCGGCTGGACCCCGGGACGGCGCGGGCCGCGGCGGAGCTCCCGCGCTCCCCCGGCTCGATCATCGCGCTGACCTACCACGAGGTGGACGACCACGACGGCGCGGGCGGCACGCTGAGCCGCCGGCTGTTCGGCGAGCACATGGCGGCGCTGGCGGCGGCCGGGTACCGGACCGTCCGGCTCCGCGACGTCGAGGACCTCCTCGCCCACCGTCCCGTCCGGCTCCCGCCGCGGGCGCTGCTGCTGACGTTCGACGACGGGCAGCTCACCGACTGGACGACCGCCGACCCCGTCCTGAAGAAGTACGGGTTCACCGCGACGAGCTTCCTGACCACCGGGCGGATCGTCGCGCCGGGGACGCCGTCGCACTACCTGTCGACCGCGCAGGTGCGGGCGCTGGCCGCGACGGGCCGATGGGAGTTCGGCTCGCACGGCCACGCCATGCACACCGCCGCCGCGGTGCCCGGGGACATCGCGCCGCCGCTGCCCAACCGCGTCCTGGTGAACGGCGCGGCCGAGCCGATCGAGCGCTGGCGCGCCCGCGTCCAGGCCGATCTGGCCCGCAGCCGGTCCTTCTTCCGCCGGACGCTCGGCCACGACGTCACCGCGTTCTCCTACCCGTTCGGCGCGACCGGCCGCGCCGGCAACGACCCGCGGATCCGGGACGAGCTGCCGGAGCTGATCCGGCGGGCCGGGTTCGGCGAGGCGTTCGCGGGCGAGAACGTCCCGGCCGGTCACGTGGACGCGGTCACCGGCGCCGCGCCGCGCTGGGAGCTGCCCCGGATCGGCGTCCGCGCCACCACGTCGGTCGCCGACCTGCTGGAGATGATCCGCGGGGCGGTGCCGGCGCCGCCGCCCCGCGACCTGTCCACCCTGCCGTGGGCGGGCGACCTGGCGACCTGCCGGCGCCGCGGGTCCCACCTGGCGGTGACCAGTGACGAGTACGGCAGCTGCCTGCTCAGCGGCGTCAACACCGCCGGGTGGACCGACTACCGCGTGTCGACCTCCGTGTCCGGCCTCGACGCGCGCACCAGCGCGGTCATCGCGGTGCGTGACGGGGCGGGCGCCGGGCACCGCGGCCGCGCGGAGATCGTCATCGGCGCCGCCGCGGTCGTGGTGCGCCGGCAGGTCGGCGAGGCCCCCGCGGTCGTCGTGCGGCGCGTCCGGCTCGCGCCGCGCG
>NZ_CAACVB010000214.1 GCF_900659635.1 Actinomadura roseirufa
GTGCGGTCCGGGGCCGGCCGGGGGCGGGCCGCCGGCGGGCCGGAACCCTGGCCGCGGCGTGCCCTGGGCACCGGACCCGAACCCGCCGCCGTCGCCGAACGAGCCGTTCCCGGCGCCGCCCGGCGCCGGGTGGGTGCGCGGGTCGACGCGGGGGAACTCCTCCGCACTCAGGTAGCGGTCGACGTTGCCGGAGGCGTCGCGTAGCTCACGGTGGCGCCACTCGTCCAGGATGGCCTCGGCGACGGCCCGCTCGGCCTGGACGGTCCGGTCGACCAGGTGGGGGATCATCGCGTCCCGGGCCTCGCGCAGCAGCCGGGCCTGGGTGATGATGTCCTCCGCCTCCAGGATCTGGGCGTTCTGCTCGCGGCGGGCGCGTTCGGCGGCGACGCGGCGGCGCCGGTTCTCCTCGATCTCGAGGATCTCCTCGTAGAGGCTCTTCTTCGGGACGAGGGTGAGCAGCAGCTTCACGAAGATCGGCAGGCACTCGATCGAGGTGAAGAGCAGGATGAGCAGCAGGTGCGTCCAGAAGAGGGTGCCGTCGCCGTCGGTGAGCTGGTTCAGGGCCTTGAGCCTGAGCAGCAGCCCGTCGGAGTCGGCGTTGCTGGAGGCGAAGCCCTTGTCCAGACGCGCGCGCTCGTCCTGCGCGGCGGTGAGGTCCTTGCGGACCTGGGGGAGACGCTGCTTGGCCGCGGCGAGGTTCTGCTGCCGGGAGTTGGTGCCCTCGCTCTGCAGGACGCCCTGGCGCGCGGCGATCTGGTCGCGGATGTTCTTGAGCTGGCCCTCGGCGTCCTGGAGCTCCTGCTTGCGCTGCTGGGCGATGGGGCCGTCGCCGGGCTTGCACTTGCCCTTCTGCCCGCCGATCTCGCAGATCACCTTCTCGCGGGCGTCGGAGACGCGCTTGAGGGCCGCGGACTCCTGCTGGCGCAGGCCGGCGAGGGTGGGGTCGGCGTTCTGGTCGGTACCGGAGTCGCCGTTGCTGCTGATGATCCCTTCGAGGCGCTTGGCCTCGGCGTCCAGCTTGGCGATCCGCCGGCCGAGCGCCCCCGACTGGGCGTCGCCCGCGTTGGCGTTGGCGGCGGCGGACTTCATCCGCTCCAGCTGGACGTCGATCTCCGGCTTGAAGATCTGCAGGACCAGCGGGGTGGAGATGACGATGCCGATGAGCAGCGCGAACAGCAGCCGCGGGGCGGCGAGGTAGAAGGCGTGGCGGCGGCGGTCCTGGCGCTGGATCGTGGTGACGAGCCAGCGGTCCAGCATCATGATGCCGAGACCCCACATGACCGCGAAGACCAGGGCGAACACCAGCGGCGCCTTGACCGCCATGGACAGCGCGAACGCCATGGAGACGCCCGCCATGACGGCGGTGATGAGCACCGCGGCGCCGATGCCCTGGTACTTGCCGCGCTCGGACGGGCACTGCTCGAGGATCTCCGGCCGCGCGCCCGACAACCAGATCAGCGGGCGGAATCCGGCCGATCGCCGGGGGACGCTCGTCATGGACGCTGCTTTCGGCGGAGGACGGGGCCCCGCGCCCCGCCGAGGGCGGGCGCGCGCAGGAAGGGGACGGCCGGAACGTGCCAGCGGAGCCGGGGCGTCCGGGGCGCGGCCGGGATGCGCGGCGGGGTCAGCCGGCGCAGCAGGAGGTGATCGCCCGCGAGGCGGTCGGCGCGGGCGTGCAGCGCGCGAAGCAGGGGCCGGTGCCGGGTGAGCGTGGCCTCGTCCAGCATGATCGCGGGCGGGAAGAGGGCGGTGACCCGCGGCGACCGCAGGGGCGGCCGCGGAGGATCCTCATGGGCAGGGACCATGTCGGGTGGCCATTCCTGTCATTCGGCGAACGGGCAAATGAGGAAACTCGATGACGACCGGCTGCGGGGGCCGAGAGCGGCAGGATAGCGTGCGAACTCGGGCAACTCCGCGTCACGGTGCGCACACTCCACGGGCCTGGCCGGATCCGGTCACCAGGGCCGAAAATAACCGAGTCGGGACCGGAAGTTTGTGTCGCATGCCATGAGCAGCCCGTGCGCACTCCCGTACAATCCGGCCACTGGCAGGTGTTTTCCGGTCACTATCCCCCCGAACGGTCGAATGCTCAACGTGGCTGAAACATGCGTGGGTACCCGCGCCCTCGGACCCGGCAGGCGGTCGGTCGTGTGGGTCCAGGGCTGCCCGTTCCGCTGCCCGGAATGCCTCGCGCCCGAATGGATCCCGGACCGGCCCGCGCGCCGCGTCACGCCCGCCGCGCTGGCGGCCGAGCTGCTGGCCGACCCGGCGGTGACGGGCCTGACCTTCTCCGGCGGCGAGCCGATGGCGCAGGCCGCCGGGCTGGCCGAGACGGCGCGGCTCGCCCGCCGGGACCGTTCCGGCCTCACGCTGATCTGCTTCACCGGGTACCGGCTGGAGCGGCTGCGCGTCCGCCCGCCGGGCGACCCCGTGCACGCGCTGCTCGCCGAGGCCGACGTCCTCATCGACGGCCTGTACGTGGCGGCGCGCAACGACGACCGGGGGATGCGCGGCAGCGACAACCAGCGCGTCCATCACCTGACCGGCCGGCTCCGGCACGCCACCGCGGCGCTCGCGGACGGCCCGCGCCGGATCGAGGTGCGCCTGCGCGCCACCGAGACGCTGTTCGTCGGCGTCCCCAGCCGCGCCCTCGCCGCCGCCTACCCGCCCGCCGCGGTGGTGCCGCCCGACCCGGGCCGCTTCCCGGACCCGCCGCACGGCACGTCTCCCACGCCGTCCGGCACGACTCCCACGCCGCCCGTCACACCGCCCCCCGCCCCCTCCGGTGGAGAGGCGGTGGCCACAGAAGGGCGGGACGCGAACGAGACGGGCGCTCGCGGCGTCCAAACCTTGGATGCCGGTCGGCGCGGGAACCGCGCGGAGACCGAAGGGAGCGGCCGGTGAGCGGTGCGAAGCGGATCACGGTGGACGCGGGCGCGTGGCACGAGGCGTCGGCGGCCGCGCGGCGGCTTCGCGACGTCCGGCGCGACGTGCCCGCGCTGGTGGAGGCCGTGCGGCGGAGCCAGCGCGAGGAGCTGGACCGGACGTTCACCGAGGTGGAGGGCCGGCAGCGGCGGGTCGAGCGGGTCCTCACCGGGCTCAGCGACCAGGCGCGCAGGTCGGAGCTGCGCACCGCCGAGCGGCTGCGCGCGCAGTCCGAGCGGCTGCGCGAGCAGCTCGGCTCGGTGGTGGAGTCGGCCGTGGAGAAGGCCCGCGCCGAGCAGGACGAGCGGATCCGCACCGCGCTGGAGCGGGAGCGGGCCGAGCGGCGGGCGGAGCTGGAGACGCTCGGCCGGGAGCTGGACGAGCTGCGCGCCGACCGGGGCCGCGCCGCCACCGCCGCCGAGCGCACCCTCGCCGACGCGCGGCTGATGCGCGATGCCATCGAGGCGGAGCTGCCGCACGAGCGGTTCGCGCCCGGCCGGCTCGACCGGCTGGAGCGGCGGATCGTGACGGCCGAGGCGAACATGGCGGCGGGGCTGGCGGCCGAGTCGCTGAGCCTGCTGCAGGAGACGTTCCTCGACCTCGCCGAGCTGCGCGCCGAGCTGGTCGTCCTGGAGCAGGAGTGGCAGGCGGCGCGGCTGGCGGCGCTGGACGCCCTCACCGTCGTCGCCGAGCGGCTGCGGTTCAGCGCGGAGCTGCCCGCGCCGGACGAGCGCGGCGAGCCGATCGACGGTCTCACCTTCGACGTCGACCACTGGTCGGGCGGCGGGCTGGCGCGGCTGCGCGCCGATCTCGACGCGCGGACCGGTGAGATTCGCGGCGACACCCCGCTGACGACCGGGGAGCTGCGGGAGGTCGTCCGGCGGGACGCGCCCGAGCTGGAGGAGCGCCTGGAGGACGCGGTGACCCACGCGACGATCGCGGTGCTGGCCTCGCAGGCGCGGGTGAACGTCGCCGAGCAGGTCGTGGACGCCGTGGAGGTCGCCACCGGGTTCTCCTGGACGGAGAACGCGTACGCGGGCGACGACCAGCGCGCCGCGTTCTACAGCAAGCTCCGCCATCTCAACGACAACGAGATCGTCATCGAGGTGGCGCACGAGGAGCCGGAGGACGACGGCCCGGGGTGCCTGTCCGTTCGCATCCTGTCCTACGACCGGGACACCGCCTCGGAGGAGGAGCTCGTAGAGCGCGCGCGGGAGATCGCCACCGATCTGCGTGACCGTGGGCTTCCCGTCGGGGATCCGGTCGCCGACGCGGCGCATCCGGATCCGGAGCTGGCCGACTTCGAGACGATCCGCACGTCCCCGCCCGAGCCGACCGGTACTCCCCGCGCGGTCCCGAACCAGGCCGCCCGGCTGCGAGAGGGGGCCGGTCCGGGCGTCGGCGTCCGGCCCGGCGGGTCGTCCCGTCCGGGGACGGGACGATCGGGCGATCCCGGCGGGACGGGCGCGCGCTCGCGGCCGGCGGGCCGTCCGGGCGAGTCCGGGGCCGACAGCGGCGTACGGGACGTATCGGACACCGGTGCGCGCCAGGGGCCCGGCACCGGTGAGGGCGCGGCGCGGCCCCGTCCGGACGACCGGTGGTGACCGCACCGCCGGCCGAGCGCCTGGGGGCCCTGTTCCGGGCGGCGGCGGACGGCGATCCGGTGATGATCGTGCACGGGCCGGGTGCGGACGACGCGTTCGTGGACGGCGCCTACCGGACCTACGGCATCGAGACGGCGATCTGGGAGGCGCTGCACGCGGCGGGGTACGAGCGCATCGTCTTCTACTCGCTGCACCGCAAGCTCTACTTCCGCGACGCCGAGTCCCGCCGGCTCACCCGTCCGGAGGCCCCAGCGGGGCGGCGGTCCGGCCGGGGCCGCGGCGGCGCCGGGCGGCGGATGCGGTCGGGGTTCAGCGGCCCGCTCGGCGACCGCGTGGTGACCGGCGACGGGACGGGCACCGGCACGGGCACCGGCACGGGTGGCGGCAGGGACACCTCGACGGCCCTGCTGGAGCCGCCGTCCGCCGGTCCGCCGCGGCCGTCCGGGATGACCGACGCGCACGCCGTGATGACGCTCGACCACCTCATGCGGCAGGACGCGGCCCGTACGGCGGTCGTGCTCGTGCACGCCGAGGAGATCCTCAGCCACACCGTCGCGGGACGGTCGCTCGCGACGGTGTTCGCCGAGTGGGTGGCCTACCGGGGCAGCGCCCACAACAAGTGCGTGCTGGTGTCGCGGAAGGCGTCGCTGTCGGAGGTCCGCGAGTTCGTCTACGACCTGCGCGGGTTCCCGTCGCTGGAGGAGTGGGCGCGGCAGCTCGCGGCGCGCGGCGGGCGGCCGGGCCTGGTGGGCGAGCCCGACGAGGCGGAGCTGGCACGGCTCGTGCACGTCCTGCGGCTGGCGGGCCGGGCGCCGCGGCTGCGGATCGGCGACTGGGCGGGCCTCGGGCCGGCGGTCCGGGCGATGGCGGCGACGGCCGAGCCCGCCCGGACGTGGGAGCAGCGGCTGCGCCGGCTCGCCGCCGAGGGCGTCGCGCTGGACGGCGACGTGCTGCGGGCCCGCGGCTGGGTCACCTCCGCGGCGGGCCGCGAGGACGTGTGGCGTCGGCTGGACCGGCTGGCCGGGCTGGCGGTGGTGAAGGAGCACCTGGCGGCGATGCGGCTGCTGGTGGAGGCGGAGAACCGGATGCGCGCCGAGGGCCGCGGCACCGCCGAGCCCGCGGCGCACCACCTGGTGTTCACCGGCAACCCGGGCACCGGGAAGACGACGGTCGCGCGGCTGGTCGGCGAGATGTACCGGGAGCTCGGCGTGCTGCGCCGCGGGCACCTGGTGGAGGCGACCGCGGCCTCGCTCGTCGGGCAGTACGTCGGCGAGACCGCGCAGAAGACGCAGGCGATGATCGACAGCGCGCTGGACGGGGTGCTGTTCATCGACGAGGCGCACGCCCTCGCCGACCAGGCCGACGGGTTCGGCGCCGACGCGATCGGCGCGCTGCTGACCCGGATGGAGAACGACCGGGGCCGGCTCGTCGTGATCGCCGCGGGCTATCCGGACCGGATGCGGGAGTTCCTGGACGCCGACCCGGGGCTGCGGCGCCGGTTCCCCGAGGCCAACGTCATCCGGTTCCCCGACTACGACGCCGAGACGCTGGCGGGCATCGCGCTCGCGCGGCTCGCCGAGCAGGGGCTGGCGTGGACGCCCGAGCTGGAGGCCGACCTACGCGTGGTGGTGGCGGGGCTGCACCGCACGCGCGGCCCGGGGTTCGGGAACGCGGGCGCGATGCGCGACCTCGCCGACGACCTCAAGCGCCGCTGGGCGGTGCGGACGCGGGCCGCGGTGGACCGTCCGCTGGAGCCCGCGGACGTGCCCGAGCCGCTGCGGGTGCATCTGCGCTCGCAGGTGCCGGACCTGCCCGTCCTGCTCGGCGAGCTGGACGGCATGATCGGCCTCGGGCCGGTGAAGGAGACGGTCCGCGCGCTGGTCGCGCAGGTCCGGCTGAAGCAGCGGCGGGGCCGCGGCGAGGTCGTCGCGCCGCACGTGCTGTTCCTCGGCCCGCCCGGCACCGGCAAGACGACGGTGGCGCGGATCATCGGGGGGATCTTCCGGGAGCTGGGGCTGCTGGCGAAGGGGCACGTCGTGGAGACCGGCCGCGCCGACCTGGTCGGGGAGTACATCGGGCAGACCGCGCCGCGCACGCGGGAGAAGGTGCGGGAGGCGCTGGACGGGGTGCTGTTCATCGACGAGGCGTACGCGCTGGCGCGCGGCGACGACGGCCGCGACTTCGGCCGGGAGGCGCTCGACACGCTCACGCAGGAGATGGAGAACCTGCGCGGCCGGATCAGCGTGGTCGCCGCCGGATACCCGGCGGAGATGCGGGCGTTCCTGGCCGCCAACACCGGGCTGCGGTCGCGGTTCACCGTGCAGGTCGAGTTCCCCGACTACACGCCGGAGGAGCTGGTGAGGATCCTGGAGGCGATGGCCGAGGCGGAGGGCTACCGCATCCCGCCCGAGACGCGCGTCCGGGCGATGGCGTGGCTGGCGGCCGAGCGCCGCGCGAACCCGGGGGACTTCGGGAACGCGCGGGCCGTCCGGGAGCGGCTGCTGCCCGCGATGGAGGTCCTGCTGGCCGCGCGGACCGCCGACGACCCCGCCGCGGACGTGGACACCTTCCTGCCCGAGGACGTGCCCGATGCGGCCGGATGAGGTGGCGCCCGTCGCGGGCCGCGCGCGTCCGGGCTGCCCGGTGTGCGGGTACCCGATCGCGCACGAGGAGCTGCGGTGCGCGGAGTGCCGGTGGACGCTGCACGGCGAGTGGCGGCTCGGCGCGCCCGGCGCGACCCTGCTGCGCGACTTCGAGGAGCGCCTCGCGGCGGCGCGGCGCGAGCGCGACCTGCTGGCCGTGGTGCGCGCCGGGCTCGCCGACGACGCCTACGTGCGGGGCGGGACGCCGGCGCCGGAGGAATGGGTGCGGGCGCGGCAGGCGGTGGACGTCCCGCCGGTGTCGGACGCGGCGTTGCAGGGCGCCCTCGCGGCGGCGCTGCACCGGATGCGCCCGGGGGTCGCGCTGACCATCGCCGAGGTCGGCGCGGACGCCGCGCTCGCGGTGACCCGGCTGGAGCTGGACGGCCTCGGCGTGCCCCGCGCGACCGCCGAGGAGAGCGTCCTCACCTGGGCGGACGCGCTGCCGATGCTGTCGGGCGAGCCGAACGAGCGGTGGTTCCAGCTGGCCGGCGGGCTCGCCGAGCTGGACCGCGACGCGCTGTGGCGGACGCTGCGCGACGGGCTGCCGCAGCGGCTCGGCGAGCAGGGCGACGACGTGCTGCTGGTGCACCGGGAGATCGGCTGGCCGGTGCCGGACCGCGCGGTCCGCGTGCTGCGCAAGCGGCATCCGGCGGCCGAGGTGGTGCCGGCCGGCCGGCTCGGCGTCCGTGACCTGCTCGCCCCGCTGGTCGCCGCGCTCCCGATCCGGCACGAGGTGGGGCTGCTGGCGGTCGAGATCGAGGCCGGGACCCGCCGCGTGCTGCCCCGGCTGATCCCGCTGTTCGCGCCGGGTGCGCTCGCCGGGACCGAGCACGCGGTGCCGCTGGCCCGCCCGCCCGGCGACGCCGACTGGACCGTCCTGGCCGCCGTCGCCGCCGTCCCGGACCGGTGGACGCTGCTGGCGGCGTCCGCCGCCCGGCTGCCCGCGGACGCCCCCACCGAGGTGCGGGTGGTCCTGGACGCGCCCGGCCGGGTGCGGGTCACCGCCCCGGACGGGCTGCGCCCGGTCACCGAGCGGCTGCCCGAGCTGCTGGACGCGCTGCCCGAGCGGCTGGAGGTGCTGACCGAGCCGGTCGACCTGATCTGCGCGGTGGAGCTCGGCGGCGTGGACGAGACCGTCGCGCGCCGGCTGGACCTGCTGCGCGAGCTGGTGTCCGTCCTGGACGTGACGTATCCGGGCTCGGACCTGGTCCGGGTGGCGGTGCTCGGCTACCGCGACCACGCCTACGGGCGGGGCCGGGAGCGCCGCCAGACCGTCTTCGGCGACTGGTTCGGCACGCCGGTGAAGGCCATCGAGGCGCTGGGGCGGCTGCGTCCCAGCCGCATCGAGTATCCGGAGGCGGCGCCGGTGGAGGACCTCCTGCACGAGATCTCCGTCCGGCTGGGCAGGCCACGGTCGTCCACGGGGCCGATCGCCACCGGGGCGAACCACACCGGTCCGATGTCCACGGGTTCGATCGCCACCGGCCAGTTCGCCGCGGGCCAGTTCAGCACAGGCCAATTCAGCACAGGCCAGTTCAGCACGGGCCAGTTCAGTGCGGGTCAGTCCAGCACGGGTCAGTTCAGCACGGGCCAGTCCGGGACGGGCCCGTTCACCACGGGGATGATCCCGGGCGGCCTGGCGCGCGGTGCGCCGCCGCGCGACGCCCGCACCGTCCTGCTGACCGTGGGCGCCCGTCCGCCGCACCCGCCCGTGGAGAGCGGCCTGGACGTGCTGCCCTGCCAGTTCGAACGCGGCTGGCAGGCCGGGGTCGCCGCGCTGCGGCGCGCCGCCGTCACCTGCGCCGCCGTCCTGCCCGCCGACGCCCCGCGCGACCACCCGGTCTGGGCGGCGCTCGGAGCCGCCGGCGTGCACGACGTCCACGACACCGACGCGAGGCGGCTCGGGGTGGGTCTCGGCCTCCTCCCGGCCGTCCCCCAACTGCTCAATCTTCCGCTGGCCGACCCGGAACGAGGTGCCCGGTGACCAACCCTTCGCAGTTCTCTCCGCCGCCACCGAACGCGCCGCGCGGGCCCCAGGGCCCGGGGAACCCGAACATCGTCCAACCGCAGCGCGACCTGCGCCGCATCGGGCTGTGGGGCGCGCCGCAGAGCGGCAAGACGACGTTCCTGGCGGCGCTCCAGGTCGCGGTGCTGCGCAGCCCCGACGACTGGATGCTGTTCGGCGTCAACGAGGAGTCCAACGACTTCCTCGACGCGCAGACCGGGATGCTGACGCAGCACCGCCAGTTCCCGGCCGCGACGCGGTTCTCCAACTCGCTGAGCTGGATCCTGCGCGGCACGACCGAGCTGCCCACCGGCAAGCGGTTCGGCAAGAAGACCGTGGACGTGCCGATGGAGTTCAACATCGACCTCCTGGACTCGCCCGGCGCCGTGTTCGCGAGCAAGGCCGTCAGCGGGCTGCAGGTCCCGTCCGAGGGGGACAACCTGGGCTTCGGCGACGAGTCTGAGGAGTCCGGCTCGGAGGTCGGCGAGGACGAGATCATCGAGCATCTCGCGGGCTGCGACGGGATCGTCTACCTCTTCGACCCGACCCGGGAGCGCCGGCACGGCGACTCCTACAGCTACTTCCAGCGGACGCTGCTGAAGCTGTCGCGGCAGGTGTTCCGGGACCGCGGCTCCGGCGACGCGCGGCTGCCGCAGCACCTCGCGGTGTGCGTCACCAAGTTCGACGCGCCGGAGGTGTACCGGCGGGCGCGGGTCGGCGGGTACCTCACCTACGACGACACGCCCCAGATGCTGCCCCGGGTGCGGGAGGACTCGGCCGGGCACTTCTTCGCCGAGATGTGCAAGGATTCCAAGGTCGGCAACGCCGATCTCGTGCTCAGCAGCATCCGCAAGTACTTCCACCCCGACCGGGTGCGGTACTTCGCCACGTCCGCGGTCGGGTTCTACCTGGGCGAGGCCGACCGCTTCACCGAGAACGACTACGGGAACGTGACCAAGAGCCCCGACGGCATCATGGAGATCCGCGGCAAGGTGTGGCCGATCAACGTGGTCGAGCCGGTGCTGTGGCTCGGCAGGCGGCTGGGCGACCAGAACGGAAGCGCGCGTTGACGACTCCGGGAACGACGCCGGCGGCCGCGCGGGCGGCGGTGCGGCGGGCGACGCGGGGAACGGGCCGGGGAACGAGGCCGCGATGGTCGAGGTGACCGCGGGCTGGGCGCTGTTCGGCAAGCGCCCCGGCAGCAGCGACGACTACGGGGTGCTGAACTGCAGCCGCGAGCCGTTCACCAGCGCCGGGTTCAGCCGCATCCTGAGCCGCTACGGGCTGGGCACCCCGCCCGTGCACCGGTCCGGTGAGGGCGCGCTGCCCTGGGTGGCGATCAGCTGGGTGGGCGAGGCTCCCGACCGTTACCTCGGCATGTCCGTCGAGTACTGGACCGAGCACCGTGACGGCGCCGGCCGTCCCGTCGCGTTCACCAAGTACATCTGCGTGCCGTACCAGGCGGTGGAGGCGGCGCCCGTCTCGTACGCGGCGCTGTACCGGGAGCTGCTGAAGCTCGACCTGCCGATGGACGGCAGTCCCGGCGAACGCGTCACCCTCGTCACCCCCGAGTACTCGCCCGCCGACCTCGCCCGCGACATCGAGCGGTTCGACCGGCACAAGGTGATGCGGACGGCGGCGCTGCTGCTGGACGGCCGCGTCGACATCCTCGGCGCCGGGGAGGCGTCCCTGGTCGACCGGCTCGCGTTCCTGGACGCGGTCGCCGCGCTGCTGCCCTACGGGTACCGGGCCGACTTCACCGGCGCGACGTGGGCGACCGGCCCGGCGGCCAAGATCCGGCTGGCGTTCACCCGGCGGGCCCGGGACGGCGCGCGGGAGGTCGGCTGGCGCGGCGCCGCCGAACCGGTCCAGCTGTCCCACACCGCCGCCGGGTACCTGCGGCTGCTCAACGACATGCTGGGCCGCGACCGGGACCTCGCCTGGCTGGTCGGCTACCTCGCCTCCGGCAGCGAGCCGCGCGACTTCGGCGACCCGGGGCACGCGCTGGCGCGGCTCGCCGACGTGGAGTGGCCGCGCGAGGTCGCGCGGGCCGTCCGCGACCGGCGCGGCGGCATGGAGGACGAGGTGCGCCGGCTGCTGCGCGGCACCCGCCTCCAGGAGGTCGACCCCGCCGACCAGAGCCGGGTGCTCGCCCACCTCATCCGCCTCGCCGACCCCGGCGACCTCGACCTGATCGAGCGGCGCTGGGACCAGGCCGCCGCGACCGGCGGCACCGAGCTGACCGAGGCGATGGCCGAGGCCGCGGCCGCCCTGCTGTGGCGGGACGAGCCGGACACCCGGGTGTCCCGCTACGCCGAGTTCGCCTCCCGCCGGCGCTTCGCCGACGCGTTCCTCACCGGGGTCGTCCGGCGGGGCGACGGCGTCCGGCCCGCCGGGCCGGCGCGGACGCTGGCCGCCGAGCTGATCCGTGACCACGTGGACCCGTCCGACCCGGCCTGGGCGGGCTCGCGGCTCCTCGTCGAGCTGGACCGCGACCATGGGCTGGCCGCCGGGCTGCTGGCCGCCGAGTACCGGGGCCGCGACCGGATCGCCGCGTGGGCGGGCTGGCTCAGCGAGCGGCTGCCCGACATGCTGCCGCCGTTCAACGACCTGCTCGCCGGGCGGGAGGTCGACGCCGCCGTGTTCCGCGGCCTCGTCGACACGCAGCCGGCGTGGGCGTCGTCGCTGGTGCGGGTCGCGGGCCGGCTCGGCCGCCTGGAGCTCGCCCTGCCCGGCGTCATCGCCTGGCTGCGCGGCCGCCGCGAGCTCGACACCGCCGCCCGCGACTTCGTGACGGTGACCCTCGGGGACCTGCGGACGGACGAGCGCGGCGGCCAGGGCGCCTCCGACGCGCTGCTGATGATGCTCGGATCGTCCCCGCGCTACCTACAGGAGGCGACGGGCGCCGAGGACCCCGGCCTGTACCAGAAAGGGGTGCTCTGGGCGTGGTCGAACCGTCCCATGCCGAGCATGGCGGGGACGATGGTGCGCCAGCTCGCCGCGACGCTGCGGCTGCGGCCGTGGAAGGGCGACACCGACCGCGCCGACGCGGTCATCAACCTGGTCCGGGCGCTGCTGCACAACAGCGACGAGGACTGGACCCCGCTGATCTGGGTGCTGGACGCCGACCCGCCCGACCCGGAGCTGGTGAAGCGGCCGGCGTTCGGGGAGCTGCGCAAGCGGCTGCGCGAGAACGAGGCGGCGCATAGCGCGGCACCGCAGAACGCGGGGATCCCCGCGTCCGGGATGACGCCGCCGTCCTCGAACGGCGCCGCGTCGATGGTGGCCCAGCCCGCCGGAGCCGTCACCGGGGTCTCGGCCGCCGCGGACGCCTCCGGAGGCGTGCCCGCCACGACGGGCGCCCCGCCCGGTTTCGGGGCGTCGCCCGCGCCGGGAGTGTCCGCGCGGCTCGCGCCCGACGCCGGGATCGACGAGGTCGTCGACTTCTACCTGACCGCCGCCACCGGGGAGTGGACGAGCCCCGCCACGGCGCTGGAGAGCCTGGTCGGCGCGGGCCGCGCGCTCACCGCCTACGAGGCGTACCTGCTGCTGCAACGGGTCGAGTACGCCATCGCCAACCGCTACGACCAGCAGCAGGCCGACCGGCACGGCCGGCAGATCGTCGACGCCGTGATCGGCGGCGCGCTCGGCGCCCCCGTCGCCGCGGAGTTCCGCGACGTCCTGGCCGACTACGCCACCCAGGAGATCGCGCACCAGCTCGCCCTGCTGGAGCGCACCGCCGGTGACGCGCCCGGCCAGCCGTCGTGGGAGCCGAACGAGGTGGTCAGAACCCGGCTGGAGGAGATCAAGTCGGGGGTGGAGCGGATGGCGAAACAGGGCCGCGGCGGGCTGTTCGGCCGCGGCCGGCGCAAGCCGGGCGACGGATGACCCGCTGGGTCGCGGTCGCCCTCGACGTCGGATCGGCGGCCACGCGGATCGCGCTCGGCGGAGCCGCCGGCACGCCCGTCGTCGAGACGCGGCCGACCCCCGCCGGCGGCCTCGCGGTCTTCCTGTCCAAGCTGCTGGAGGCGGGACGCTCACGCGCCCCCGGCGCCATCTCCGGGATGACCGTGACCGTCCCCGAGGCGTGGCTCGACGGCACCGCCGAGGGCGTCCGCGCCCACGAACGGCTGCGCCGGACCGTCCTGGACGAGCTGGGCTGGCACCACGTCACCTGGCTCGGGCAGGCGGGCTGTGTCGCCGCCGACGCCGTCGCCCGCAGGCCCGAGGCGGGCGGCCCGGTGCTGGTCTGCGACCTCGGCGCCTCAACGGTCGGCGCCGCGCTGTGCGAGACCGACGGGCCCGTGCTGCGCGTGCGGTCCGTCGCGGTC
>NZ_CAACVB010000215.1 GCF_900659635.1 Actinomadura roseirufa
GGGGCCTCGGGCTCGGCGGGCCGGTCGGCCGGATCGGCCGCCGCGGGCCCGCCGTCCGGCGGGAGGGCGTTCCAGAACTCGGCCGCGGCGCCGGGACGGCGGACGCCGGACGCCACTCCCCGCTTGCCGCCGCCCGGGCCGATCTCCAGCTGCGGCGTGGCCGGGGGGCGTTCGACCTCGTCCGGGACCATCAGGACGTCGTCCTCGTGGGAGATGTCCCGGATGGTGCGGCGCCACGGCTTGGGGGGACGAGGCGCCGAGGGCACGCGAGGGCCGGGCGCCGCCGGGACACCCGGCTCCTGGGCCCTGGCTCGAACGCGCGGCTCGGGTGATCGGGCCTGGACCCGCTGCTCGGGAGCCCTGGCCCGGACCCGCGGCTCCGGTGCCCTGGCCTGGAGCGGCTCAGGCTCCCTGGGCTGGACTACCGGCTCCGGGGCCGGGGCCGGGACGTCCGGTTCTGGTGTCGCGACCGGTTGCGGGGCCGGAACCGTGACCTGGACGTCGTGGTCGAAGACCTGTTCACGCTGGGCGGCGTACTCGGCGAGGGGCTGCGGGGCCGAGGCCGTCCCGGGGCGGGGCGGCGGGGTGGCCGCGGCAGGGACGGCGGCGGGCTCGACCGCCGGGACGCCGCCGCGGGCCCGGCGCGCCCTGCGACGGGACTTGATCGCGGCGCGTTCGGGGGCCGCGATCGGCGCCGGTGCCGCGGGGCGGCGCCAGACGCGGGCCACGATGACGACCTCGCGGGGCTCGCGGATGGGCGTGAGGCGGCACCAGGTGCGGGGCTCGGAGAAGTAGCGGCTCTGCGACAGCAGCAGCTCGGTCAGCCGCTTGCCCTCGATGACGGGACGCGTCGCCAGCCACGTGAGGACGCCCGGCGGGACGATGTAGAGGACGTGCCACGGCGACTCGAAGGGGATTCCCGCGAACTTCAGCAGGACGATCCAGGGCACGAACACACCGGCGAACACACCGATCTGAACCAGCGGCAGCGGCATCGGAAGCCGCAGGTCGTACAGCTTGTAAAGCCGCTTCTCAATGCGCCATATGTTCGTGTACGTGGGTAGATCCACGCCCCTACTCCCCTAACTGTGCAAGCACAGCGTCGCCATCCGGGCCCCGCCTGGGGGCCGCCCGACCTCGGTGTCCGCGGGCCGGGTCAGCTGATGTCCACTCCCAGTGCCTTCGCTATGGCCCTGGCCGTGGTCTCGATGATGTTGGGCACGTAGAAGACCACTCCGATCCCGATCGCCAGCACGATGAACTGCACGAAACGCGTGATCTCGCGCGTGAACAGAAAGAAGATCGCCACAATGGAGACGATCACCAGGAACAACGGGCCGAAGATCTGGCGCAGCCAGTCGGCGAGCTGGTCGGTCTTGAGTTCGTCGTTCTGCGGCGCCGCCAAGATTTCGTGCGGTATCGACGCCATGAGGTGGTGCAGCATCGACTGACTACCTTCCTTGGTCGGCGGGTGTGACGGGGGTCGGTTCCCGCTGTGTTCTCATGATGAGCTCGGCTCGGTGGTGCCGCGGATGTCGCGCACGAGCCAGGTCGCGCCCTTCACCATGGTGAGGCGGTACGTCTGCTCCAGTTCGCCGTTGCCGCCGCCGTTCGCGCCGACGAGTTGCCAGGTGACGGTGGCCGTGACTGTCCGCTGGCCCGAGGCTCCCTTCGGCGCGACGACCTCCTTCACCGCGACGAGGCTCACAGCGCCCGCCAGGCCGTCGATGGGGCTGCCGTCGGTGAAGTGCGACAGGGCGGCCTGCTCGCCGCTGGCGTAGGCGTCGAAGAAGGTCTTCAGGAACGACTGGAGCTCGCTCTCGAGGGCGGTGTCGCGCTCACGGACGCCGTTCTGCGGGACGGTGGCCTTCTTGGGCGGAGGCAGCAGGGCGGGCCGGCCGGAGACGACCATGCCGCCGTTCTTGTCGGCGTAGACGGGGACGGCGAGGCGCAGCCACTTGTCGCCGCTGCGCGCGATCAGCGTCACGGTCGCGTTCGCGTCGTCGCGGGCCTCGACACCGGCGGCCTGGACGGACTGGACCTGCATCGCTCCGACACCGTTCCAGCCGTACTGCCCGGCGGCGCCCTCGGGCAGGAACGGGCGCAGCTGGGCCTCGCGGGCCGCGGCGCTCTTCTGGTCGAAGTTCAGGTAGGCGTCGGCGAACTGGACGGCGAACGCGCTCGCGGCGCTGCTCGGGAACCCCGTGCCCTTGCCCGGCTCGGGCGTGCCCCGCGTGGCGGTGTCGTCGGCGGTGAAGCGTTCGAAGGGGGCGCGGATACCGTTCACGAGGATGACGAGGATGACGGCCCACAGGACGGCGCGGCCGACCCAGACCCACCAGCGCCCGCCGGAGCCGCCCCAGCGGCCGCCTCCGCGCGCGCCGTCACCGCCCGAGCGGCCGCGGCGCCGGCCGGTGTCCGGCACGTCCCACGGGTCGGCGGAGGAGCCGAGCGCCCGGCCGGGCGCCGCGGTCTCCTCGACTACGGCGGTGTCACGGCCGCGTGCAACGGCCGACCTGCGAGCCATCCTGCCTCCGCTCGCGCCTCGCCCCCGGTCGGCGCGGTCATCTGTGCCTGGTCGTGTGCTGGTGGCCCCATTTTCTGAACCCACCTCGGGCCCAGCGTAACCACGAGCGTCAATTGTTCCAGCGCATCGCGGCGAAGCACAGCCCCGGCGCGCGGTTGTGGATAATGCAATCCACCTCAGCAGGAACGGGGAGGATTGCCAAACGGTGACGATCCCGTATCCATGCCTCCGAACAGGACGCGAGGCCGGGTTTCCGACAAGCAGCTCGGATCACAGGGTGCTTGCTGACGTGGTGACCGACACGACGGCAATCTCTTCCCGAAAGAACCCGGCAAAGTGTCCCATTCGCGACATATACCCAGAAAATCCCCAGGTCAGAGAGTGTCCGAGACCACAGGAGACACCCGCCACCGCCGTCCGCGCGACCCCGCGAGCACCCGGGGCTCCGCCGCCTCGCACGTCCGCCTTACACGCCCGCCTCACAGGCCCGGCTCACACGTTGAAGCGGAACTCCACGACGTCGCCGTCCTGCATCACGTAGTCCTTGCCCTCCATGCGCACCTTGCCCGCGGTGCGGGCGGCGGCCATGGAGCCGGCGGCCGTGAGGTCGTCGTAGGAGACGATCTCGGCCTTGATGAAGCCGCGCTGGAAGTCGGTGTGGATGACCCCGGCGGCCTCGGGCGCGGTGGCGCCCTTGGGGATCGTCCAGGCGCGCGACTCCTTGGGACCCGCGGTCAGGTACGTCTGCAGCCCGAGCGTGCCGAAGCCGATCCGGACGAGCTGCGACAGGCCGGACTCGTCCTGGCCCATGCCCTGGAGCAGTTCGAGGGCCTCGTCGTCGGGCAGCTCGATCAGCTCGGCCTCGATCTTGGCGTCCAGGAAGATGGCCTCGGCGGGCGCGACGAGGGCGCGGAGCCGGTCCCGGACGGCGGTGTCCGCCAGCTCCTCCTCGTCGAGGTTGAAGACGTAGAGGAACGGCTTGGCGGTGAGCAGGTGCAGCTCGCGCAGCAGCGCCAGGTCGATCCCGGCCCCCTCGGCGCCGGCGAAGAGCGTGACGCCGTCGTCCAGCAGTTTCTGCGCGGCGGTCACGGCCGCGACGACGGCGAGCTTGTCCTTGTCCTTCTTGGTCCGGGCCTCCTTGTCGAGGCGCGGCAGGGCCTTCTCGATCGTCTGGAGGTCGGCCAGGATCAGCTCGGTGTTGATCGTCTCGATGTCGCGCGACGGGGCGACGTCGCCGTCCACGTGGGTGACGTCGGGGTCCACGAACGCGCGGATGACCTGGCAGATCGCGTTGGTCTCGCGGATGTTGGCGAGGAACTTGTTGCCCAGGCCCTGGCCCTCGGACGCGCCCTTGACGATGCCGGCGATGTCCACGAACTCCATCGTCGCCGGGATGATCTTCTGCGAGCCGAAGATCTCCGCCAGCCCGGCCAGCCGCGGGTCGGGCACCCCGACCACGCCGACGTTGGGCTCGATGGTCGCGAACGGGTAGTTCGCGGCGAGCGCGTCGTTCTTGGTCAGCGCGTTGAAGAGGGTGGACTTGCCGACGTTGGGCAGCCCGACGATTCCGATGGAGAGGCTCACGGCTGCCAAGTTTATGGGCCGTGCGCCCGTACTCCGGACGCAGGCCCGGCGAACCTTCCGCGGGGCACCGCGTGGGCCGGGGCGTTGGCGAACAGTGCGGCCAATTGTCCGGTGCGGGGCCCGTTCCGGCGCGTCGCGGTCGCGCTTCGCGCCTCCACTGTCACGATGAACCAATGGATCTCGCGCTGCTCGCCGGCCTCCTCGTCGGGGCCGCCTTCGGCGCCGTCGCCGGATACGCGCTCGCGACGGGCCGGCAGGGCGCGCTGATCGCGCGGGCGCGGGCCGCGGAGGAGAAGCTGGCCTACGCCGAGGGACGGATGGCCGAGCACTTCGAGAGCCTGTCGGCCCGGGCCCTGGACGCCAGCAACGAGCGCTTCCTGGAGCTCGCCGACGCCCGGCTGAAGGCCGCCGGAGCCGAGGCGGCGGGCGAGTTGCAGCGGCGCCAGCAGGCCGTCGAGCACCTGGTCGCGCCCCTCAAAGAGACCCTCGCGAAGGTGGAGGAGCAGCTGCGGGAGGTCGAGACGGGCCGCCGCGAGTCGCACGCGATGCTGGCCAAGCAAGTCGACTTCGTCCGGCAGAGCTCCGACCAGCTGCGGCAAGAGACCCGGTCGCTGGTGCGGGCGCTGCAGCGTCCAGAGGCGCGCGGGCGGTGGGGAGAGCTGCAGCTGCGCAGGGTCGTGGAGCTGGCCGGGATGACGCGCCACTGCGACTTCGACGAGCAGGCGACCGCGGTGACGAGGGACGGAACGGTCCGACCCGACATGGTCGTCCGGCTCGCCGGCGGCAAGAACATCGTGGTCGACTCCAAGGTCTCCCTGGCCGCGTACCTGCAGGCGGCCGAGAGCGGCGACCCGGTGCGGCTGGACGCCCACGCCCGGCACCTGCGCGACCACGTCGACCGTCTCGCGGCCAAGTCGTACTGGCAGGCGTTCAGCCCCGCCCCGGAGTTCGTCGTCCTGTTCGTCCCCGGGGAGGCGTTCCTCGCCCCGGCGCTCGACCGCGACCCCGCGCTGCTGGAGTACGCGATGCGGCGGCGGGTGCACATCGCGACGCCGACGACGCTCATCACGATGCTGCGGACGGCGTCCTACGCCTGGCAGCAGGCCGCCCTCTCGCGCAACGCCCGCGCGGTGTTCGAGCTGGGCAGGGAGCTGTACGAGCGGCTCGGGACGATGGGCCGGCACGTCGACGACCTGGGCCGGGCGCTGACGGGCGCGATCAAGTCCTACAACCGCACGGTCGGGTCGCTGGAGACGCGGGTGCTCGTCACCGCCCGCCGCCTGAACGACCTGGGCGTCGTGGACGGCCCCCTGGACGGCCCCCGGCCCGTCGAGGAGAGCCCCCGCCCCGCGTCGGCGGCCGAGCTGACCGCGCACGACGGCCCGGCATATGACGGCCCGGCATATGACGGCCCGGCATATGACGGCCCGGCATATGACGACACAGCACACGACGACACGGCACATGACGACACCTCGCACGAGGACACCGCACCCGAGGACACCGCACGCGAACACACCGCAGGCGAAGGCGCCTCACACGACGACGCCGCCCGCATAGGCGCCCCGCGCGAGGACAGCGTGCACGTCCCCGTGAAGGACGAGGAGCACGACCTCGCGAGCGGCCGTTCCGGTCCCGCCGTCCCGGCCCCGGGCGGGCCGGGCGATCCGCCATCGTGGGCACGTGACACGGCCGGGAACGGTGTGGCCGGGGACGCCGGAGAGCGCGCGGAGTCCCGCGAGGACGGGCGGTCCCGCCGGGATCCGGCCGGCGAAACGGTAGGTTTCGGCGGACGGGCCATCCCTGATCAGAGTGATCAGCGAGAGAGGTGGCAATGAGCAGATCGACGGTAGGCGACGCGCCGGGCGGCGCCTCGCCGTCCCCAGGGGGTCCGGTGCGACGCCAGCGCGGTGCTTCCCCCTCCCGGGCGAGATCGCGACGCGACGCGGCGGCACCGGTCACGCTCACCGGGCGGGGCGGGATCGTCGTCATGTTCGCCGCCGCGCTCGTGTGCGCGCTGCTGTCCCGGTGGTTCGACCTCCCGCTGCTCGCCGGCGGCGGATTCGCGGTCGGCTGCCTGGCCGCCGCGTTCGCCACCCGCCCGGCGGACCTGCTGACGATCACTGTCAGCCCTCCGCTGGTCTTCTTCGCCGCCACGTTCCTCGCGGTGCTCGTCACCACGCTCGGGGACGGATCGCTGCTGCGCGGCCTCACCGTCGGCGTGCTGACGGCGCTCGCGGCGACCGCGCCGTGGCTGTTCTTCGGCACGCTGCTGGTGCTGGTTGTCGGACTGTTCCGCGGACTGCCCGCCAACGTCCGCGAACTGCGCGGCAAGCTCGTCGGGGTCCGCCTCTTCGAGAAAGAAGAGAACGAGAACCCCGTCCGCTGGGACGAGAGCTGAGTTGTATTTATTGCAAGCCCGGCCCACTTCGCTCGCTAACGCTCGCTTCGTGACCGTTCTTGGTGCGAGCGCGAATCGCTTCGCGATCTTCCCGGCGGGGCTCGCCTTCGGCTTTGCCCCGCCGGTCAGGTAGCGCGCTCGCGTTCCGGCGAGCATCGCTTTCGGGTGGCCCTCGCCGCCGGGGCCGCTGGAAAGGCGAGGGCTCAACACCGGCTTTCAGAAGGCTCAGGTCATGGTCAGCGGGTCACAGGATCATCGGGTCGGCCGCGCGGGGGCGGGGGTCAGACCGGGGTTATGCGCAGGTCCTTGCGCAGTTCGTGCGGGAGGGCGAAGCGCATGCTCTCCTGGACGGACTCGATCTCCTCCGCGGCGCCGAAGCCGCGGTCGGACAGCCAGGCCAGCACGTCCTGGACCAGCTCGTCCGGGACGGAGGCGCCGCTGGTGACGCCGACCGTCGTGACGCCCTCCAGCCAGGCCGGGTCGATCTGGTCGGCGTAGTCGACCAGGTGGGCCGCGTCGGCGCCGTGCTCCTTGGCCACCTCGACCAGCCGCACCGAGTTCGACGAGTTGGTCGAGCCCACCACGATGACCAGCTGCGACTGCGCGGCCATCTCCTTCACCGCCGTCTGCCGGTTCTGCGTGGCGTAGCAGATGTCGTCGGACGGCGGGTCCATCAGCTTGGGGAACCGCTCGCGCAGCTTCTCGACCGTGGCGATGGTCTCGTCCACCGACAGGGTGGTCTGGGACAGCCAGGCGACCTTCTCGGGGTCGCGGACGGTGACGCGGCCGACGTCGCCGGGACCGTCCACGAGGTGGATGTGGTCGGGGGCCTCGCCGGTGGTGCCGATGACCTCCTCGTGCCCCTCGTGCCCGATCAGCAGGATGTCGTAGTCCTGCGCGGCGAACCGCACGGCCTCCTTGTGGACCTTGGTCACCAGCGGGCACGTCGCGTCGATGGTGCGCAGGTCCAGGCCCTTGGCCTCCTCGTGCACGACCGGGGCGACGCCGTGGGCGGAGAACACCACGATCGAGCCCTCGGGGACCTCCTCGGTCTCGTCCACGAAGATCGCGCCGCGCTCCTCCAGCGTCTTCACGACGTGGACGTTGTGGACGATCTGCTTGCGGACGTAGATCGGCGCCCCGTACTTCTCCAGCGCGATCTCGACCGTCTGCACGGCCCGGTCGACGCCCGCGCAGTAACCACGCGGCTTGGCGAGCAGGACACGGCGCTGGCTGGTGGCGGTCATGGCTCTATCGTACGAGCCGGGCGGGGCCTCCCGCGCCGATCCGGTCGCACTGGCGGGCACTCATGCAAAGGATCGCCCCGTGGCCCCCGTCCAGCGCCGTCCTGGGCACAAAGCTCAGGTGAAGCCCGCTCCATGTGACTCACCGCACGCCTTCTTTGGACAGAAATCCATTAACCCGGGGTGACCGCCATCGCACCCATGGGGCAGAGTGAAGTTCGACGACACGATGCCGTCCGGCCAGCTCCCGCGTCACGACGGCAGGAAGAGGACAGACGATGACGAGATCGCCGCGCCGCCTCAAACAGCAGGTCCGGGACACCGTGGGCGAGCAGGTCCGCGACCTCCCGCTGCACGCGGTCCGGCTGGCCATGTTCGGCGTGGGCCGGGCGCTGCTGCTCAGCGACCGGGTGACCCGGGACTACAAGGAGATCACCGAGGGCGGCGGCGTGAAGCCGGTGCTCGGCCGGCTGGCCTGCGACGTGCAGAACACGGCCGAGAAGGTCGTCTCGCACGTGGCCGACCTGGTCCGCGGCGAGGAGCCCGGGCCAGAGGCGGCTCCGCGGCCCCGCGGGAGCGGGACCGAGACGGCGGGGACGCCGGACCCGGCGGGGCCGGAGGGCGGCACGGAGATCTCCGTCGGCAAGCCGGGACCCCGTCCTTCGGCGGAGCCCGCCGCGAAGCCCAGGCCCGTCCCAGAACCCGAGACCGCGACGGAGGCCGCGTCCGGTGAGGCCGAGCCTGGTGCTGCCCAGGCCGAGTCCAGCGAAGGTCGGCCCACCGAAGCCGAGCCGGAGGCCGAGGACGAGTTCGCGCCGAAGCCCCAGAACCGGCCCGCCGCGCCCGCGGAGGCCGAGCGCGTCGCGGACGACCTGCCGGTGCCCAACTACGACGCGGCGACACTGCCGCAGTTGCGCGCGCGCCTGCGGGGCCTGTCCGCCGACCAGGTGAAGCTGCTGCGCGAGTACGAGCGCAAGCACGCCGCCCGCCCGGACGTCATCCGGATGTACGAGCGACGGATAGCGAAACTGAACGGCCACGGCTGACCCGCGACGCCTCTGACCTCGCGCATGAGGCCCCCGGGGCGTTAGGCGGGTCGGTATCGGCCTCCGGGGGCGATGGCCCGGTCTCCTCGGGGTCGATGGGCCGCGTCTCCCGTCCCGGGCGGGGGGCCGCGCCTTTCAGGCGGGTTCCGGGGGAGCCGTCGTGCGGGGTTCGGTCGCCCGTCCCGAGGCGTCCGATGCCAGCCGCGCCGCGATCGCATAGTCGATCTCAACGTCGTAGTACGTGACGTTCTCTTGCACCTTGTCCGGGAGGTTTCTCCTGGTGCTGCCGGACGCCGACGCGTCGTCGGCGTCCCCGGTGAACTCCACCGAGCTCTCCGGTGCCCTCTCGAACCGCAGCTCGTCCGCCTTGATGTGGGCCTCGATCAGGATGTCCGCCGACTCCCGAACATCCTTCTCCGGAAATTCCCGGCTCATGACCGCTCACCTCTACTTGGTGATCTTGCGGAGTAGCGCCCGTCCCAGCTCGCGGAACGACTCCTCCGCCTCTTGGAACGCGCCGCCGAGCGGGGAGCGCTCGTCCTTCTCGTCCTCGCCGCCGCCCTGCTCCTCATCGCCGCCCTGCTCCTCATCGCCGCCCTGCTCCTCATCGCCGCCCTGCTCCTCATCGCCGCCCTGCTCCTCGCCGGCGTCCTGCTCCTCGCCACCGCGAGTGCCGGAGTCCGTGTCGCCCCTGTCGCCGTCGCCTGAACCCGCGGAGTCCTCGTCGCCGTCGCCGGTGTCCGAATCTCCGGTGTCCTTACGGGAACCGTCGCGGGTGGCAGACTCCGCGCCGTCGCGGTCTCCAGTGCCCGAGTCGCCGCTGCCCGAGTCGCCGCTGTTGCCGGAGTCGTCTCCGTCTCCGCCGCCTGCGACCGCCCCGGCGGCCTTGCCCGCGCCTTCGGCGGTCCGCCCCACCCCTTCGGCGGCCTTGCCGGTTCCTTCACCCACGTCCTCGACGGCCTCGCCCGTGCCCTTGCCGACCTCCTCGACCGCGCCGCCCGCGCCCTTACCCACGCCCTCGACCGCGCCGCCGGTGCCCTTGCCGACGTCCTCGACCGCGCCGCCCGTACCCTTGCCGACCTCCTCGACGGCGCCGCCCGCACCTTTACCGACGTCCTGCACGGCGCCACCGGTGCCCTTACCGACCTCCTCGACCGCACCGCCCGCACCCTTACCGACGTCCTGCACGGCGCCGCCCGTGCCCTTACCGACCTCCTCGACCGCGCCACCCGCGCCCTTGCCGACGTCCTCGACCGCGCCGCGCGCGCCCTTGCCGACCTCGCCCACCGCCTCCCCGGCGCCGCCGCCGATGCTGCGCGCCGCCGACTCCACGCCGCGGCCGATGTGCTGGAGGATCTCGGGGTTGCGGTCGAGCGTGGTCAGGACGCGGTCGACGATCACGGCGACGTTGTTCAGCCGGACCTCCAGCAGCGCCTGCGCCTCGACGCCCTTGATCTCCAGCTTGACCTTGCCGAGGCTCACGTCCGCCCCCACGTTCAGCTTGAGCAGGTCGAGCACCTCGGCGACCAGGGAGACGTGCGCTTCGAGGTCGTTCACCTCGAAGGTGATCTCCTCCACCTTCACCTGCGGGACGTTGAGGTAGACGTCCGGCCCCTCGGCGGACTGCGCGGGTCTCTCCCGCGGGACGACCCGGCCGCTCTTCTCCACTTCCTCCGACCGGTCGGACGTGCTGTCGCTCATCGCTCCCCCTGGCCGGCGCTCGGAGGCGCCCGTCCTCAGCGGCTCTTGGCCTTGCTCCTCCCGCGCTTGCGCTCACCGCGGGCCTCGTCCTCACCGTCGCGGGCCTCGTCCCCATCGCCCTCGTCGCGGGCTTCGTCCTCGCCGCTCTCGTCGCGGGTCTCGTCCTCGTCGCGCCCCTGCTCGTCGCGGGCCTCGTCGTCGCCCCGCTCCTCCTCCTCCTTCAGCGCCTCTTCGTGGGTCTTGACGACCTCGCCGTCGCGGATCTCGCCGCGCCAGCCCTCCACCTCGTCCTGCTCGAGGATCGTCCGGGTCATCATGTGGCGCTTGATGTTCTTGTACTCGAGGCGGAGGCGGCGTCCCTGGGCCCGCCACAGGTTCGCGGTCTTCTCGACGAAGCCGTCCGGGTGGTACTCGGCGACCAGCAGGATCCGCGTGATCGTGGGGGCCAGTTCGTGGAACGTCACCGCCCCGTCGACGTACCCCTTGGCCCCCTTGGACTTCCACACGATCCGCTCGTCGGGGACCTGCTCGGTGATCGTGGACTCCCAGCTGCGATGGGAGAGGAAGATCTTGGCCCGCCAGTTGAGCTTCTCGTCGGACTCCTGCTCGACGCTCTCGACCTTCTTGGTGAAGTCCGGGTAGTCGGCGAACTGCGTCCACTGGTCGTAGGCGACGCGGCGCGGCAGCCCGACGTCGAACTCCTCGACGATGACGGTGGACTTGGCGCCGCCCTTCTTACCGCCCTTGCCCTCTCCGCCCCCTCCGGAGCCGAGGGCCTCCTTGGTCTTCTCCTTGGCACCGGCCATGCCCGCCTTGAGCCCGGCCTTCACCGGCGAGTTGCCCTCGGCGATGCTCTCGGCCCCGGCGGCGGCCGCCTTCGCTCCGGCGCCGCCCTCGTCCGTCAGGCGCTGGGTCAGGCCCTGTACCCGGCCGCTGGCCGAATTGAGCATCCGCATCGTCAGGGCTCGCAGGAGCTGCCGCCCGGCCTCCTTGAGCTCGTCGGCGGGTCGCTCGTCCGCCGCGTCCTTGCCGGGGGCTTCCTTACTCGAGGTCTTGCTCTTCGTGTCCGTGGTCATGGTCATCACTTCGTCTCGTGGCGCTGACGCGGCACGTACGTGCCGCCTTCCGGCCCTCGTCCGTCCGCCGTGCGCGGCCGGATCCGACGTCTGTGCTGACATAACCGCTGACCCTGCACCGAAACCCGGATGAAGCCGCTGACCAGCGGAAATTGACGATCTACCGGCGCGGAGCGGGCGCCCCGCCGAGGGCAGCGGCTCCGGCGAACGGGGCCTCCCGGCCCGCGGAGTCAGGCCGAGAGCGGGGCGTCCCGGAGGGCGTGGCCGGCGGCCACCCGCTCCAGCGTCTCCAGGTGGCGGCGCCGCGAGGATGCCGATGGCGACGGCGCAGCAGGCCGCGCCCACGGGACCCGGACGTGTCTCCCCGGTCACACGCCGAGACCCCGCACCCGAGGCCCCGCACCCCGAGGACCCACACCGTAGAGGTCCGCACCGTAGGCTTCCGGGCATGGCGATGGAGACCACGGCCGAGTCCCCGGTCCCGGTGCGGACGGTCCTGCAGGCGGTGGGCGGCTGGATCGGGCGGCTGGGCCGCATCTGGGTCGAGGGGCAGATCACCGACCTGAACGCGCGCGGCGGCACGGTCTACCTGACGCTGCGCGACCCGGTGGCGAACATGTCGGTGCGGGTCGTCGGGCCGCGCGCGGTCGTCGAGGCCGCCGGTCCGGCGGTGACCGACGGCGCCCGCGTCGTCGTGCACGCCAAGCCCGACTTCTGGATCAACCGCGGCACGTTCTCGCTCAGCGTCCTGGAGATCCGCCCCGTGGGCGTCGGCGAGCTGCTCGCCCGGCTGGAGCGGCTGAAGCGGGTGCTGGCCGCCGAGGGGCTGTTCCGGCCCGAGCGCAAGCGGCCGCTGCCCTTCCTGCCCGGCCGGATCGGGCTGATCTGCGGGCGGGAGTCCGACGCCGAGCACGACGTGCTGCAGAACGCGCGGCGGCGCTGGCCCGCGGTCTCCTTCCGGGTCGAGAACACGGCCGTGCAGGGCTCCTACGCGGTGGCCGAGGTGATGGAGGCGCTGCGCGTCCTGGACGCCGACCCCGAGATCGACGTGATCATCATCGCCCGCGGCGGCGGCGCGATGGAGGACCTGCTCCCGTTCTCGGACGAGGCGCTGGTCCGCGCGGTCGCGGCCGCCCGCACCCCGGTGGTGAGCGCGATCGGGCACGAGCAGGACTCCCCGCTGCTCGACCTGGTCGCCGACGTGCGGGCCTCCACCCCGACCGACGCGGCGAAGCGGGCCGTCCCGGACGTGCGCGAGCAGCTCCAGCTCGTCCGGCAGCTGCGCGACCGCGGCCGGCGCTGCCTGGCGGGCGGCGTCGAGCGGGAGCTGGCCTGGCTGAAGGCGGTGCGGTCGCGGCCCGCGCTCGCCGACCCCGTCCGGGAGATCGAGCGGCAGTCCGAGCGGGTGCTGGCGCTGCGCGACCGCGCGCGCCGCTGCCTGGGCTCGGCGCTGGACCGGGCGGGCGACGAGCTGTCGCACACCCGGGCCCGGCTGCTGGCCCTGTCCCCCGCGGCGACCCTGGAGCGCGGCTACGCGATCGTCCAGCGCGAGGACGGGGCGGTCGTGCGCGCGGCGTCGGCCGTCGAGGACGGCGAGCGGCTGCGGGTCCGCCTCTCCGGCGGCCGCCTCGGCGTGACCGTCCGGGACCGCGAGGAGCCATAGGGTGGGCGGGTGGCCGAGGTGAGAACGGACGGCGAGAAGCCGTCGTACGAGCAGGCGCGGGACGAGCTGGCCGACGTCGTCAAGCGGCTCGAGGCGGGCGGGCTGACGCTGGAGGAGTCGCTGGCGCTGTGGGAGCGCGGCGAGCGGCTCGCGGCGGTCTGCGAGGAGTGGCTGGAGGGCGCCCGCGCCCGCCTGGCCGCCGCCATGGCGCGGCCCGAGGACGGCGGCGACGGCGCCGCCGCGCCCTTCT
>NZ_CAACVB010000216.1 GCF_900659635.1 Actinomadura roseirufa
CACCGCGCGAGCTCCGTCCTCAAAGGTAGGCAGCCCGTCGGGCGGAGCGCCACCGGCCGACTCGAGCGCGGTCGGGATCGGCGGCGTCCCGGCGCGCCGGATCCGCCGCAGGGCCGTCTCGCCGAGCCCGGCGGTCGAGCCGGTCCGCTCCTCCCACAGGCCCCAGGCCAGCGACAGACCCGGCAGGCCCGCCGCGCGGCGCCGCCGCGCGAGGGCGTCGAGGAAGGCGTTGGCGGCGGCGTGGCCGCCCTGCCCGGCGTCGCCCAGGATCCCCGCCGAGGAGGAGAACAGCACGAACGCCGACAGGCCGACGGCGCGGGTCAGCTCGTGCAGATGCCACGCGGCACCGGCCTTCGCGGCGAGGACGGCGCGGATCCGCTCGGGCGTCAGCGACGCGACCACGCCGTCGTCGAGGACCCCGGCCGCGTGCACGACACCGCGCAGCGGCGCGTCGCCGGGAATGGCCGCCAGCACCTCGGACAGGCGCGCCCGGTCCGTGACGTCGCAGGAGACCACCGTGACCCGCGCGCCGAGAGCGGCGAGGTCGTCCCGCAGCCGTCCGGCGCCCGGCGCCCGCGCTCCGCGGCGGCTCACCAGGACCAGGTTCCGGATGCCGTGCCGCTCCACCAGGTGCCGCGCGACGATGGCGCCCAGGCCGCCGGTGCCGCCGGTGACCAGCACGGTCCCGTCCGGATCCCACACGGTGGGGCTCGTCTCGGCGACCGCGGCCGGGGCGAGGCGCGGGACGTGCGGGACGCCGCCGCGAAGCGAGATCACGGGCTCCGCGCTCGTGACCACCGCGTCCAGAGCCCGCTCCGACGCCGCCTCACCGTCACTGTCCACCAGCTGGAAACGCCCCGGGTGCTCGCTCTGCGCGCTACGGATCAGACCCGCCGCGGCGGCGCCGCCCAGTTCGTCCGCGCGTGTCACGAACACGACCCGCGCGTCGCCCGCCGGGGGCTCCGCCGCGAGGGCTTCCCGCACCGCCGAGAGCGCCCGGATCGTGACCTCGGACGGGTCTTCGCCGTCCAGGCGGACCACCTCGGGCACCGCGCCGCCGGGCACGGCGCCGTCATCGGTGAGCGCGACCGGTGCCCACCGCAGGGCGAGCAGGTCCCGGTCGGAGCCGGTGGGCCGCCGTGCCGGGCGGGAGACCAGCGACCCGATCACCGCGACGGGCGCCCCCACGGCGTCCGCCAGCAGCACCGCCGTCCCCTCGCCGGCCGGACGCACGCGGACCCGCCCCACCCGGGCGCCCGACGCGAACACGCTCACGTCCGAGAACGCGAACGGCACCTCGACGTCGCCGCGTGCCCCCTCGGCGAGCGTGGTGACCTGCAACGCCGCGTCCAGCAAGGCCGGGTGGACGGCGAAACCGGCCGCGTCCAGCCCCTCGGGCAGCCCGACCTCCGCGAACCATTCCGGCCCGCGCCGCCACGCCGCGCGGAGCCCCTGGAAGGCGGGGCCGTACTCGTAGCCGCGATCGGCCCAATGCAGGTAGGTGCCCTCTACGTCCACGGGCTCGGCGTCCCGTGGCGGCCACGCGGCGAGGTCCTCGGCCGGACCGGGCGGCCGGTCCGCCAAGGATCCGCGCGCGTGGCAGGTCCAGCCGTCCTCTCCGCGCGCGTGGACGGCGGCGGGGCGGCGGCCCGACTCGTCCGCCTCGCCGACCTGAACCCGCAGGTCAACGGCGCCCGAGAGCACCAGCGGGCGCTCCAGGGTCAGTTCCTCCAGGTGGGAGCAGCCGACCTCGTCACCGGCGCGGATCACCAGGTCCACCAGCGCCGCCCCGGGGAGCAGGGGGACGCCCGAGAGCGCGTGGTCGGCCAGCCACGGGTGCGAAGCGGCCGACACGCGGCCCGTCAGGACCACGCCGCCCGACTGCGGCAGCGCCACCGCCGCCCCCGCCAGCGGATGCCCGGCCGCCGCCTGCCCCAGCTCCGCCGCGTCCCCCGTCCCGGCCTCGGCCTCCAGCCAGTAACGCCGCCGCTGGAACGCGTAGGTCGGCAGCTCCACGGGCGACGCGCCCGGGAACTCGGCGGCCCAGTCGACGTCCACTCCGCCCACGTGCGCCTCGGCGAGCGAGGCCAGCATGCGCGGGACGCCGCCCTCACCACGGCGCAGGGAACCGACGACGACGCCGGTGACACCGGCCTCGTCGAGGATGTCCTGAACGCTCATCGTGAGGATCGGATGCGGGCTGCACTCGACGAACGTCGCGCAGCCCTCCGCGACGAGGGCGGTCACCACGTCGGCGAACCGCACGGGCTCGCGGCAGTTGCGGTACCAGTAGGCGGCGTCCAGCTCCGTTCCCTCGATGGGCGCCGCCGTCACCGTCGAGTACGTCCGCACCCCGGAGTTCATCGGGGCGATCGGCGACAGCACCCGCAGCAGGTGGTCCTCCAACTGCTCCATCTGCGCGGAGTGGGAGGCGACGTCCATCGGCAGCCTCCGGGCCCGCACGCCCCGCGCCTCGCACTCGCCGAAGAACTCCTCGACGGCGCCGGGATCGCCGGACACCACCACCGACGCCGCGCCGTTCACGGCGGCCACCGACAGCCGCCCGTCCCACCGGGCCAGGCGCTCGGCCACCTCCGCGCCGGGCATCGCGACCCAGATCGTCGCGCCCAGCCCGGACAGCCGGACCAGGGCCCTGCTGCGGGCGGCGATGATCCAGGCACCGTCCTCCAGGGACAGCGTCCCGGCGACGCAGGCGGCGGCGATCTCGCCCTGGCTGTGCCCGATCACCACGTCCGGCTCGACGCCGTGGGCCCGCCACACCTCCGCCAGCGACACCATGACGCCCCACAGCACGGGCTGCACGACGTCGAGGCGGTCCAGCGGCGGGGCGCCGTCCGCGCCGCGCAGCACGTCGGTGATCGAGAAGTCGACGAAGGCGCCCATCACCCGGTCGCACTCGGCGAAGCGCTCGGCGAACACGGGCTCGGACTCCAGCAGCCCGAGCGCCATGCCCTCCCACTGGCTGCCCTGCCCGGGGAAGACGAACACCGCGGGCCCGTCGGCGACCACCGATCCGGTCACCCCGCCGGGCGGGGTGCCGCCCTCGGCGAGCACGTCGAGCGCCGCCGCCAGTTCGTCCCGGTCCGTACCCGTGACGACCGCGCGGTGGTCGAAGCGGGTGCGGGTGGTCGCGAGCGACAGGCCGGTGTCCGCGACCGGCACCGCGCTCCCGCCGTCCCGGGCGAACGCCGCCAGCCGGGCGGCCTGGGCGCGCAGCGCGGCCGGTGTCCGCCCCGAGACCACCCAGGGCACCGGACGAGGCGCGCCGTCCTCCTGCTCTGCGCCGCCGTGCCCGCCCCCGGCCGCCGGCACGGGTTCGAGTTCGGTTTCGGGTTCGCCCTGGAGGATGAGGTGGGCGTTGGTTCCCGACACGCCGAACGACGACACCGCGGCCCGCCGGGGACGGCCGGTCTCCGGCCAGGGAGCCGCCTCGGTCACCAGCTCCACCGCGCCCGAGGACCAGTCCACCCGCGGGGTCGGCGCGTCCACGTGCAGCGTCGGCGGCACCGTCCCGCGGCGCATGGCCTCCACCATCTTGATCACGCCCGCCACACCGGCGGCGGCCTGCGTGTGACCGAGATTCGACTTGACCGATCCCAGCAGCAGCGGGCGGCCCTCCGGGCGCTCCCGCCCGTAGGTCGCCAGCAACGCCTGGGCCTCGATCGGGTCGCCCAGCGCCGTCCCGGTGCCGTGCGCCTCCACCACGTCCACGTCCGCGGGCGTCAGGCCCGCCGAGGCCAGCGCCGCCCGGATCACCCGCCGCTGCGCCGGGCCGCTCGGCGCGGTCAGCCCGTTGGACGCGCCGTCCTGGTTGACCGCCGACCCGCGCACCACCGCCAGCACCTGGTGCCCGTTGCGGCGTGCGTCCCCCAGCCGCTCCAGCACCAGCATCCCCGCGCCCTCGGAGAATCCCGTGCCGTCCGCCGCCGCCGCGAACGCCTTGCACAGCGCGTCCGGCGCCAGGACGCGCTGCCGCGAGAATCCCACGAACGTCCCCGGGCTGGACATGATCGTCACACCGCCCGCCAGCGCCAGCCCGCACTCGCCCGCGCGCAGCGCCTGCACGCCGAGGTGCACCGCCACCAGCGACGACGAGCACGCCGTGTCGATCGTCATCGCGGGGCCCTCCAGCCCCAGCGCGTACGCCACCCGGCCGGAGATCACGCTCGGCGCGACCCCGGTGGTCAGGTGCGCCTCCAGTCCCGCCCGCGCCTCGGCCAGCCGCGGCCCGTACTCCAGCGGCTCGGCGCCCACGTAGACGCCGACCGGCGCGCCGCGCAGCGCGGCCGGGTCGATGCCCGCCGTCTCCACGGCCTCCCAGCAGGTCTCCAGCACGACGCGCTGCTGCGGGTCCATCGCGGCGGCCTCGCGCGGCGAGATCCCGAAGAACTCCGCGTCGAAGCCGCCGGGGTCGTCGAGGAAGCCGCCGCGCCGCGCGTAGGTGGTGCCCGGGACGTCCGGGTCGTCGTCGAACAGCGACGCCAGGTCCCAGCCCCGGTCGTCCGGGAACTCCGACAGGACGGTGCGTCCCTCGGCCACCACCGACCACAGCCCGGAGGCGGACGACACCCCGCCCGGGAACCGGCACGCGATCCCCACGATGGCCACCGGCTCGCCGGCGGCGCCGGGGCCGGGCGTGCCGCCGGTCTCGCGCTCGGCGCCGCCGAGAAGCTCGCCGAGCAGGAAGTCCGCCGCCCGCTCCGGCGTCGGATGGTCGAACACCAGCGTCGGCGGCAGCCGCAGCCCGGTGGCCTCCTCCAGCCGGGTGGCGAGGCGCAGCCCGGCCAGCGAGTCGAAGCCGAGGAGCCGGAAGCTCCGCCCGGCGCCGACGCGGTCCGGTGCCCCCGGCCGCGCCTCCCGCAGCACCGCGGCGGCCTCGTCGCGCACCAGGCCCACGAGCAGGCGGCGCCGGCCCGCGGGCGTGAGGCCCTCCAGGTTCCGTACCAGTCCGGGGTCGCTCATGGGGTGCTCCATTCACGGTGCGGTTCCAGGCGGGACACCGACACCACGGCGCCGTCCCGGAGCGTCACCTCGCGGGGGGCCGGGCGGCCGAGGAAGGCCAGCGGGCTCGCCGTGACCCCGTAGGCGCCCGCGTTGGGCACCGCGAGGACGTCGCCCGCCGCGGGCGGGACCAGATCGGCGTTCCGGGCGAGGACGTCGCCGGGCGTGCACAGGGGCCCGGCGAGCGTCACCGGCTCGGCCACGGCGCCGCCGGGCGGCGCTCCGCCCGCCCGGCCGGGCGTGATGTCCGGCGGCAGCAGCCTTCCGAGGCCCGCCATGCCGCCGAACGCGTTGACGCCCGCGTCCAGGACGGCGAATACGCGGCCGCGGCTGCGCTTGACGTCGGTCACCGACACCAGCAGCGTGCCGCAGCGGGCCACGAGGTGCCGTCCCGACTCGAACGCGATCTCCGGCTCGCCCCGGCGCCATCCCGGCAGGTCCCGGTCGAGGGCCTTCTCCAGGGCGCCGCGCAGCCCGCCGTAGGAGGGACGGGGGCCGGCGACGCCGTAGGGCGCGGCGAACCCGCCGCCGAGGTCGAGCAGCCGCAGCGGCAGGCCGTGCCGCGCGCGCAGCCGCGCCGCCGTGGCGATCGTGTGCTCGAACTCGGAGATCAGCGTGTCCTCGTCGGCGGCGTTGCTGAGCGGGAAGAAGTGGGCGCCGGCGAGCCGCGCGCCGGGCACCGCCGACAGCTCCGCCAGCGCCTCGGGGAGCGCCTCGGCGTCGAACCCGAACTGGGACGGCCGGCCCGCCATCGCGATGCCGGACGGGGCGCCCGCGGGGGCGCCGTTCACCCGCAGCAGGCAGTCGGCCGTGACGCCGTGCACCGTCGCGGCGCGGCCGATCCGGCGCAGGTCGCCCGGCGACTCGGCGGAGAACGTCCGGACCCCGGCCGCGAGGGCCGCCGCGAGCTCCGCGTCCGTCTTCCCCGGCCCGGTGTAGAGGCAGTCGCCGCCCGCGTACCCGGCGGCGAGCGCCGCCGCCAGCTCCCCCTCCGAGCTGATCTCCGCGCGGCAGGGGCGGCCGGTCCCCTCCCGCAGCGCCCGCGCGACGCCCGGATGGGGGTTGGCCTTGAGCGCGTAGTAGAGCGACGCGGACGCGGGCAGCGACGCGGTGAGGTCGTCCCGGGCGGCGGCGGCCTCGTCGAGGTCGTAGACGTACAGCGGCGTCCCGTACCGCTCCGCCAGTTCCCCGGGCGTCACCGGACGCCGCCTTCCAGCATCGCCGCGACCTCCAGGCGCGCGTACTTGCCGTGCGCGGTCAGCGGCAGCTCCTCGACGACCTCGCAGCGCGCGGGGACCTTGGCCGGTTCGAGCCGCCGGGCCAGCTCCCGCAGCACCAGGTGCGGCGGCGCGTCGCCGATGACGACCAGGGCGAGGTCGCGGTCCCCGCCGGGCGGGACCGCGACCGCCGCCCGCACGCCCGGGACGTCCAGGGCCGCGTTCTCGATCTCCAGGGTGCTCATCCGGATGCCCTTGCGCTTGAACATGTCGTCGCGGCGGCCCTCGAAGTAGAGGTGGCCGTCCTCGTCGAGGCGGCCGTAGTCGCCGGTGTGGAGCCGCGCGCGCCCGGCCTCGTCCCGGCGGAAGGTCCGGGCGGTCAGCTCCGGCAGGCGCCAGTAGCCCGGCATCACGTGCGGCCCGACCGCGACGATCTCGCCGGTCGCGCCCGGCGGCACCGGCGCGCCGTCCGGGCCGAGGACGAGCACCCGCGTCCCGGGCAGCGGCGGGCCGACCGACCCGGGCCGCTCGTGCTCCCGCTCCGGCGGGACGATCGAGACGCGCTTGCACTCGGTCTGCCCGAACTGCCGGACGACCGTCGCGCCGGGGAACGCCGCGCGCAGCGCCATGGCCGTCGCCCGGGGCAGCGCCGCGCCGGTGTTGGTGAACATCCGCACGGACGCGGGCCGCGCGGGTTCCCGCGCGGCCAGCGCGACGAGCATCTCCGCCAGCGACGGGACCAGCGGCACGACGGTGGCGCCCGTCTCGCGGATCCGCTCCAGCAGCCGCAGGTCCGACTCCTCACCGGCCAGGACGATCTCGCAGCGCGCCAGGCACGCGAGCAGCACCTTGTAGAGGCCGTAGTCCCACGAGATCGGGAAGCGGCAGAACACCACGTCGTCGGGCCGGTACTCCAGCACGGCCTGGATCGAGGCGGTCGCGAACGTCATCTGCGCGTGCGGGCACACCACGGCCTTGGGCGACGCCGTGCTGCCGGAGGTGTAGACGAGGACCGCGACGTCGTCCGGCCGCACCGCGGCGCTCGCCGCGCCTTTCGCCGCACCGCCCGGGCCGGGCGCGGCGGGCCCGGCGTGCGTGATCTCCTCCCACGCCGCGCCCAGTTCCAGGAGCGGGGCGGCGACGGCGTCCGCGATCGGGCCGAGCGTCCCCGCCGGCACCACGACCAGCCGCGGATCGGCGTTGGCCAGCACCTGGCGGAGCTGGAACGGCTTCGTGCCGGGGTTGATCGGCACGAACGTCGCGCCCCGCCGCACGATCCCGAAGTAGAGCGCCACCAGTTCCCGGGTCCCCGGCGACTGCACGACGACGCGGTCGCCGCGGCCGATGCCGCGCCGGGCCAGCCAGGCGTCCACCAGGCGGCTGTGCCGGTCCAGTTCGGCGTAGGTCCAGCGGCCCGCCGCGTCCCGCACGGCGGGCGCGTCCGGGGCCGCCGTGGCGGCCCGGTCCAGCAGCCCGTGGACGGTGCCGCCGTGCGATCCGGCGGGACCGGCGGCCGCCAGCCCCTCGGCCAGCCGCGTCAGCGTCCGGCGGTCGGTCTTGCCGTTGGGGTTCGCGGGGAGCGCCTCCACATGGTGGATCCGGCGCGGGATCATCCGGTCGGGGAGCCGCCCGCGCAACGCGTCCGCGAGGTCGCGCGGCGGCGTCGGGCTCCCGGTGTGGAACAGCACGAGGTCCGCCGTGTCCCCGCCGTCGATCGCGACCGTGACGGCGTCCTCGACTCCGGGGCAGGATCGCGCCGCGTGGTCGATCTCCCCGAGCTCGACGCGCAGGCCGTGCACCTGGACCTGCGTGTCCATCCGCCCCAGGTAGGCCAGCTCGCCGCCGGGCAGCCGCCGGACCCGGTCGCCCGTGCGGAACCAGCGCCGGGAGGCGTGCTCCAGGAAACGGCCGCGGTCGTCGGCCGGGTCGAGATAGCCGCGGGTCATCTGCGGTCCGGTCACGCACAGCTCGCCCTCGCCCTCGCCGGCGACCGGCTCGCCGCCGGGGCCGAGCAGCAGATGGTCGTGCCCCGGATGGATCCGCCCGATCGGAACGATCCCGTTGACCGCCAGGGCCGGGGACGCGCCCGGCGACCAGCGGTGACCGGACACGGTGATCGTCAGCTCGGTCGGCCCGTACAGGTTCTCCACCACCGCCCCCGGGGCCGCGTCCTGCCAGGCCGCCGCGTCCACGGCCCTGAGCGCCTCGCCCGCGAACAGGGCGCGGCGCAGCCCCGGCAGCGCCCCGGCCCGCAGCCCGCCCGCCCGCCGGACGAGCGAGATCACGCCGGGCGTCGAGAACCACGTGGTGAGGCCGTGCTCGGCCGCGAAGCCGGGAAGGTCGCGCAGGGCCCCCGGCGGGACGGCGAGCAGCCGCGCGCCGCCACCCCACGCGGCGAACAGGTCGAAGATCGCGCAGTCGAAGCTCAGGTCGAAGGTCTGCGAGACCACGTCGCCAGTACCGATGCCATGGCGCTCGGCCACGTGGCCGAAGTAGGCGTCCGCGCCGCCGTGCGTGATGGGCACGCCCTTGGGACGTCCCGTCGAGCCCGACGTGAACAGGATGTAGGCGTCGTCCCCCGCCGCCGCCTTCGCGGGCTCCTCCGCCGCCTCCGCCGGACGCACCGGGACGAGCCGCGAGCCGGGGACGGCCCCGGTTTCCAGGAGCGGCGCGGTGTTCAAGATCGGCAGGGTGTTCGGGACCGGCACGGGCGACGCGGCGAGCGCCGCCGCGCCCGCGTCGTCCACGATCAGGGCGGCGGCCCCCGCCGCGGCCAGCGCCGCCCGGTTCCGGGCGGCCGGGAAGTCCGGGTTCAGCGGGACGACGGCCGCGCCGGCGTACAGGCCCGCGAGAACGCCCAGATAGCCGGTGACGGACCGGCCGGCGAGGATCCCCACCGCCGCGGGGCGCCCGCCGAGCGCCGCGCACAGCGAACCGGCCCAGGTCAGCGCGGTCTGGTGGGCCTGGCCATAGGTCAGGGTCTCCGTCCCGGCCTGGACGGCGGGCCGTCCCTCGGCGAGACCGAGGCCGCGCAGGAACCATCCGTGCAGCCCGAAGCCCCCGCCCCCGGGCCCGTGCTCGCCCCCGTGTCCGCTCATGCGATCTCCCGGAGGACCTTCCAGAGGGTGCCCGCCGTGCGGAACGTCCGCGGCGTCAGCGCCTCGTCCCGGAACCGCACCGCGTAGGCGTCCTCCAGCTCGACCAGCAGCGTCACGGTCCCGAGCGAGTCCAGCCCGTGGTCGCGCAGCGGCAGCTCCGGGGTGATCTCCTCGCCGGGCGCGAGAAAGGGCAGGTGACGGCGCAGCACCGTCTCGAACGCCGGGTCGGGCCATGACCCGGCATCGGCGGGAGTCCCGATGGGGGGCTCGGTGGAGGGCTCGGTGGAGGGCTCGGCATCAGCGTCGAACATCGGATCCTCGATTCGTGTCGGTCGCCCGCGCGGTCCCGTGCAGCAGGGCGGTCCTCGGCCCGGCGGCCACGACCTCGAAGGCCGCGCGGGCGCACGTCACCCGGCCGAACAGCCGGTCGGGGCCCGCCACGCACAGGGTCGTCACGCCGAGCCCGCGCAGCGCGTCCATCGTGGCGGGCCAGCGCACCGGCCGGACGAAGCCGTCGAGCAGCAGCCGCCGCACGTCCCCGGCGGTGCGGACCAGAGCGCCGTCCTGGTCGCTGACGAAGGGCAGCGCGGGGTCGGCCAGCGGCTGGTCGCCGAGGATCCGCTCCTCGGCCAGGTCGCGCAGCCCGCCGAGGACGCCGGAGTGCAGCGGCGGCCGCATCACGTAGATCGGGTACGCGCCGATCGCGCGCAGCCGCCGCTGGAACCAGTCGAGGTCGGCCTCCCGCAGCGTGACCAGGAAGATGTCGTCGTCGACGTGGCAGGAGACGTCGTACCAGCCGCCGCGGTCCGCGAACTCGGCGAGGATCTCGTCCAGCTCCTCCCGGGGCGCCCGCGCGAACGACTGGGTGACGACGTCGCGGTGGTGCTCGGCGAAGTACTCGGCCACGCACCCGGCGAGCCGGTCGGTCAGCGCCACCGCGTCGGCGAACGGCAGCGCGCCCGCGTACACCGCGGCTGCCCGCTCCCCGAAGCTGGCCCCGGTGCACACGCCCGGCTCCAGTCCCAGCTCCGTCTCGGCCCACCGCGCCAGCGCGACGCAGCTGACCAGGAAGCAGACCTGCGCCGCGGCGCCGTAGTCGGCCGTCCCGGCGCGCAGCTCCTCCAGCGGCGGGCGGCCGAGCACCCGGCCGGCCTCCTCCAGCAGCTCCCCGGCGGTCGGGTCGATCATGAGGAACTTGCCGACCTCGGCGAACTCCAGCGGGCCCATGCCGGGGAACGCCATCGCGGTCAGCCCGCCCGCCGGCGCCCCCGTCGCGGGCTCTGTCGCGGGCTCCGTCCCCGGCCCGGTCACCGTCACCGCGTCACCTCCCCGAGAAAGCCCGCCACGACGTCGAGGAACCGCTCGGGCTCCTCGATGTGCGGCAGGTGACTCGACTCCTCGAAGACCTCCCACCGCGCGTCCCCGATGCCGTCCCGGAAGGGCCGCACCGCGGCCGGCGTCGCCTCGTCGTGGCGTCCGCTGAGCACCAGGGCCGGCACCGCGATCTCGGGCAGCAGCTCCTCGACGGACCAGTCCCGCAGCGTCCCGGTCACGTGGAACTCGTTCGGCCCGTTCATCGTGTGGTAGACGGTCGGGTCCGTGTGGATCTCCAGGTAGGAGGCGGTCAGCTCGTCCGGCCAGGGCACGCGGCACACGTGCCGCGCGTAGAAGACGCCGACCGCGTCCTGGTACTCGCCGGCGCCGGTCGTCCCGGCGGCCTCGTGCCGGAAGAGCGCCGCCTGCGCCTCGGGCGGCAGCGCGGCGCGCAACCGCGCCGCCTCCCGCCGCCACAGCGGCATCGACGCCGGCGCGTTGGCGATGACCAGCGCGCGCAGCCCGGACGGCCGCCCGGCGGCGTGCGCGGCGGCGAGCATCCCGCCCCAGGACTGCCCGAACAGGGCGTAGTCGCCGGCGATTGCGAGAGCGCCGAGAAGATTGGCCAGCTCGTCCAGGAAGAGTTGGACGCTCCAAAAATTCGGGGGACGTCGCGGCAGATGCGTGGAACGGCCGTTGCCGAGCTGGTCGTAATGGACGACCGGCCATCCCCGATCGGCCAGCGCGGTCAGCCGTAACAGATAATCGTGCGTGCTTCCCGGACCTCCGTGCAGGACGACGAGCGGCGTCCGGCCGGACCCGGTATCACCGGTCACCCGGTACCAGGTCTCATTGTCGCCGAATCGCACGGTCCCCTCGGCGGTCGCGCATGGAAATCTCATGCCGCGCCCTATTCCGCGACGATGCGGAATCGGTCGATCTCGCTCCGGAACCGTTCGCGTTTCTCCGGGTCGGTCACCCCGTGCCCCTCCCGCGGGGCCAGGCACAGAATTCCGATCTTCCCCTGGTGCTCGTTGCGCTGGACGGCGCGCACGGCGTGCGGCGCGGCCCGCAGCGGGAACGTCCGCGACAGCGTCGGGTGGACGCGCCCGGCGCGGACCAGCTGGTTGGCGCGCCACGCCTCGTGGTAGTTGGCGAAGTGCGAGCCGATGATCCGCTTGAGCTGCGTCCACAGGTGGCGGTTGTCGAAGTAGTGGTCGTACCCGCTGGTGGACGCGCAGGTCACGACCGCGCCGCCGCGGCGGGCGACGTACACGCTGGCGGCGAACGTCTCCCGGCCGGGATGCTCGAACACCACGTCGGGGTCGTCGCCCCCGGTCAGCTCGCGGATGCACGAGCCGAGCCGGCGCCACTCCTTGCGGTCGGGCACGTGCTCGTCCTGCCAGAACCGGAAGCCCTCCGCCGCCCGGTCGATGACGAGCTCGGCGCCCATCGCGCGGCACAGGTCCCGCTTGGCGTCCGAGGAGACCACGCACACCGGCCGCGCCCCGCCGTTGAGGGCGAGCTGTGTCGCGTACGAGCCGAGGCCGCCGCCGGCGCCCCAGACCAGCACGACGTCGCCCTGCTTCATGTCGGCCCCGTTGCGGGAGACGAGCTGGCGGTAGGCGGTGGAGTGGACGAGCCCGGAGACGGCCGCCTCCTCCCAGGTCAGGTGCTCCGGCTTGGGCATGAGCTGGTTCGCCCGCACCAGCGCCAGCTCGGCCAGGCCGCCGAAGTTCGTCTCGAAGCCCCAGATCCGCTGCTCGGGGTCCAGCATCGCGTCGTCGTGCCCCCGCGGGTCCTCCAGTTCGACCGACAGGCAGTGCGCGACGACCCGGTCGCCCGGCGCCCACCGGGTCACGCCGGGCCCCGTCCTCAGCACGATCCCCGCGAGGTCCGAGCCGAGGACGTGGTAGGGCAGGTCGTGGCGGCGGGCCTGGTCGGAGCGGCGCCCGTACCGTTCCAGGAACTCGAAGGTCGGCAGCGGCTCGAACAGCGACGACCAGACGGTGTTGTAGTTCACCGAGCCGGCCATGACCGCGACCAGGACCTCGCCGAGCGCGAGCTCGGGGACGGCCACGGACTCCACGTGCAGCGACCGGCGCGGATCCCGGCCGGCGACCGGGACCCCCTCGAACATCCCGGCCTCGTCCTTGTGCACGGTCAGCGCCGTGTAGGAATCCGGAATGGGCAGCGCGGCCCACTCCTCCCTCGTCGTCCCCGGTGTCGCCGCGGCCTGAACAATCTCTCGCATGAAGCGCCCCCATGCTCGTGTCGCTGCGGGCAGCGTCGCACCCGTCGCGCCCGGCCGACAATGCGCGAACAGCGAATACATGAGCACGGGTACAAGATCAGGGGTGCCCCCTATTTTCTCGCAACCCCTACTCTGGCCGCCGGGAATTCTCCGACCCCTACTAATGGCCCGGCGCCCCTGGAATGGGACAAAATTCCCCGCCGGCGCGTTAGGCTGTGATCCCGTGTCGAAGGTTCCGGACCTCGCGAAGCGATTGCTGGTCGGCCGGGCGTTGAGCAGCGCGGAACAGCATGAGCAGCTTTTGCCCAAGCGCATCGCGTTGCCGGTGTTCGCCAGTGACGCCCTGTCGTCGGTGGCGTACGCGCCGCAGGAGATTCTGCTCGCCCTGGGGGTGGGCGGGCTGGTGATGTACCGGTACACGCCGTGGGTGGCGGCGGCCGTGGTGGTGATCCTGCTCACGGTGGTGGCGTCGTATCGGCAGAATGTGCGGGCGTACCAGTCGGGTGGGGGCGACTTCGAGGTCGCCACGGAGAACCTGGGCGGGAACTGGGGCGTGGTGGTGGCCAGCGCGCTGCTGGTCGAC